>NZ_JBAKHS010000002.1:0-477150 GCF_036906795.1 Micromonospora sp. CPCC 205739
AAGCGCTACATCGTCCGTGAAATCCACGCCGCACTCATGGCCGACTTCGCCGCCCTCAACACCACTTGACATCCATAGGAGCATCCCGCTGACCGGGTCGGCCCGCCCAGCGGGCCGGCCCGGTCGACACCGACCCCGCCGGGGTGCCCACGCGCCCCGGCGGTGCCGCGTCCAGGGCCGGGCGGCTGCCGTACCTTGACCGCATGGGACGCCTCGCGCAGTGGCACCGGGTCGCGCGGGCGCATCCGGCGGTCGCCGACGCGGTGCTGGCCGCCGCGCTCTTCGTGGTCAGCCTGCTGCCGGCGAACCCGCCCGGCGGGCCGCCCCGGGCGCCGCTCGCCGTCGGCGCGGTGCTGCTCGCCGCGCTCGGCTGCGGGGCGCTGGCGGTGCGCCGCCGCCACCCGCTGCCGGTGCTCGCCGTGACCACCGGCACCGTGGTGCTCGCCCAGCTCACCGGCCTGGCCGGGGGGCCCTTCGTGATCACCATGGCGATCGCCGCGTACACCGTCGCCACCCGCACCGACCGGCGGACCGCCGCCGTCGCGGGCGCGGTCAGCGCCCTCGCGGTCGGCGCGGCGGCGATCGCCACGCTGGGCGTGGCCTGGCTGGACCCGGCGGTGGTGGTGCTGCTGCTCTGGTTCGGCGTCGCGGTGGCCTCCGGTGACGCGGTGCGCAGCCGGCGGGCCTACGTGGCGGTGCTGGAGGAGCGGGCCCGGCGCGCCGAGCAGATCCGCGAGGAGGAGGCGCTGCCCACCGAGCCGGCCCCCAGCCTCAACCGGCTGGACGCCCTGGTCGAGGGGTTCAGCACCGGCCAGCCGGTGCGCTGGACCGTCGCCGGCCAGCCCCGCCCGCTGCCCACCGCGGTGGACGTCGCGGCGTACCGGATCATTCAGGAGTCGCTCACCAACGCCCACCGGCACGCGCCGGGCGCGGCGGTGGCGGTCCGGCTGCGCTACGACCCCCACGGCGTCACCATCGAGGTACGGGAGTCCGGCGCCGAGGCGTCCCCGGCACCCACCCCGAGCCCGGGCCTGGGCCTGCTCGCCATGCGCGAGCGGGCCGAGGCGGTCGGCGGCACTTTCACCGCCGGCCCGCACCCGGAGGGGGGCTGGGCCGTCCGGGCCGAGCTGCCCGCACCCGAGGAGGCGGCCGAGTGACCGTCTGCTCGCCGACGACCAGAAGCTGATCAGGGTCGGGTTCCGGGTGCCGGTCGACTCGGCCGCCGACCTGGAGGTGGTCGGCGAGGCCGCCACCGGCCGTGAAGCGGGCCCTTCCCAGCCGGTCCCGACGGTCCTAGAGTGAGGGCGGCGACCGCGAGGTGGCCGGTGACCCGGCGGGAGGCGCAACCCGTCGGGCCCAGGTGTGTGCCGCACCCACCGGTGACCCGTGACCGCTTCCGCACCGGTGGCCCCTCGCCCCGCCCACGCTGAGGAATCCCCATCACGACAGGGGAGACAACGACGATGGCGCGACCGATCACGCTCTTCACCGGCCAGTGGGCCGATCTTCCGTTCGACGAGGTCTGCCGGCTCGCCTCCGAGTGGGGCTACGACGGGTTGGAGATCGCCTGCTGGGGTGACCACTTCGAGGTCGACAAGGCCCTCGCCGACGACTCGTACGTCGAGCGCAAGAAGGAGACCCTCGCCAAGCACCACCTCAGCGTCCACGCCATCTCCAACCACCTCGTCGGCCAGGCGGTCTGCGACCACCCGATCGACGAGCGGCACCAGGGCATCCTGCCCGCCCGGATCTGGGGCGACGGCGAACCCGAGGGGGTACGCCGGCGCGCCGCCGAGGAGATGAAGGACACCGCCCGCGCGGCGGCGAAGCTCGGGGTGAAGACGGTGGTCGGGTTCACCGGTTCGTCCATCTGGCACACCCTGGCGATGTTCCCGCCGGTGCCGCCGGAGATGATCGAGCGGGGCTACCGGGACTTCGCCGACCGGTGGAACCCGATCCTCGACGTCTTCGACTCCGTCGGCGTCCGCTTCGCCCACGAGGTGCACCCCAGCGAGATCGCCTACGACTACTGGACGACGCGGCGGGCGCTGGCGGCGATCGGCCACCGGCCGGCGTTCGGGCTCAACTGGGACCCGTCGCACTTCGTCTGGCAGGAGCTGGACCCGGTGAACTTCATCCTGGAATTCGCCGACCGGATCTACCACGTGGACTGCAAGGACGCGAAGGTGCGCACCGGCGACGGGCGGCGCGGCCGGCTCTCGTCCCACCTGCCCTGGGCCGATCTGCGCCGGGGCTGGGACTTCGTCTCCACCGGCCACGGCGACGTGCCCTGGGAGGACTGCTTCCGGGCGCTCAACGCGATCGGCTACGACGGGCCCATCTCCATCGAGTGGGAGGACGCCGGAATGGACCGGCTGGTGGGCGCGCCGGAGGCGTTGCAGTTCGTCCGCCGGCTCGCCTTCGACGCCCCCACGGCGGCCTTCGACGCCGCGTTCAGCAGCAAGGAGTGACCTAGCCCGGCCCGACCGACCCCTGGCTGACCTCGCCGTGCGGCGGGCGGCACCCGGGGTCGGTCGGGTTCGCGGGGCCCGGTCCGGTCAGTCGGCGGCGAAGGCCTGTTCGCTGATCAACCGGGCCGCGCCCACCACGCCGGCCCGCTCGCCGAGGTCGGACAGGACGATCGGCATCGTGCCGGTGGTCAGCGGCGCCGACCGGCGGTAGACCACGGCCCGGATCTCGGCCAGCAGGGTGTGCCCGAGGCCGTCCGGGGCGCCGCCGATGATCACGATGCCGGGGTTGACGAAGCTCACCAGCCCGACCAGCACCTGGCCCAGCCGGCGGGCGGCGTCGCGCACCACGGCCTGGACCGCCGGGTCGCCGCCGGCCGCCGCCCCGGTGACGTCCGCCATGGTCAGGGTGCCGGTGGCGGCCAGCCGGTCGGCCAGGGCGGGGGAGCGGCCCGACCGCGCCGCGTCGAGCGCCGCGCCGACCAGCCCGGCCTCGCCGCAGTACGCCTCCAGGCATCCCGCCTCGCCGCAGCCGCAGGCCGGGCCGTCGTCGCCGATCCGGAGGTGGGCGATGTCGCCGGCGCCGCTCGTCGCGCCCCGGTGCGGAGCGCCCCGCAGCACCAGGCCGCAGCCGATGGCGGTGCCGAGCTTCACGTACAGGAAGTCCTCGAAGGTGCGGCCGATCCCGGCGTGCTGCTCGCCGAGCGCCATCACGTTGGCGTCGTTGTCGACCAGGGTCGGGCAGCCCAGCTCGGCGCCGAGGGTGTCCCGCACCGGGAACCCGTGCCAGCCGGGCAGGGCGCCGGGAGCGAGCGGGGTGCCCTCCCGGAAGGCGACCGGCCCGGGCAGGCCGACACCGACCCCGGTGAGCTGGGCCAGGCCCAGCTCGGCGCGGAGCTTGCCGACCAGTTCCCCGGCCCGGGCGACCACCGGCGCTGGACCGGACCGGACGTCGGCCGGCTCGCGGAGCTCGGCCAGCACGTTCAGCTCGCCGTCGGTGACGGCGACGGTGAGCCGGTCCGTGCCGATCACCACGCCGGCGAAGCGGACCGTGCCGGCGATGCGGAGCAGCGACGACCGTCGGCCGCCACGGGAGGCCGCCGGCCCGGCGGTCTCGACCAGGCCCAGCTCCACGAGCCGGTCCACCTCCGCGATCAGCCTCGACCGGGACAGGCCCACCGCGTCGCCCAGCTCCACCCGCGACCGCGGGCCGTCGTCGCGCAGCAGCCGTAGCAGTCGTGCCTGGTACGCGTTCTCCGGTCGGACGGGAACCATCGCCACCACCTCCGGCCGGAGTCTGCCACGGCGGTGTTACGGCTGATGGCGCGAGTGGCCGCACCCGGAACGCCCGGGTGCGGCCACTCGATCGACACCTCGGGTCCGTCAGCCCCGCAGACCCGACATGTGCTGGTAGCTCACCTCGGCGTAGCGCAGCGAGCGGCCCGGGTCGGCGCTGCCGCCCGGCGCGTTGTCCTGCTCCCACATCGGGTTGTGGTAGCCCTTGGCACCCATGTTGGCGAAGAAGGTGCCGTAGTCGATGTCGCCCTGGCCGAGCGGCACCATGTCGTACCCGCTGGTGGTGTTCGGGTTGAACGCGCCGTCCTTGGCGTGGAACAGCGGGAACCGGATCGGCTGGGCCGCCACCGTGGCCAGCGGGTCGAAGACGTCGGTCTGCGTCACCCCGTCCGGGTCGGTGTAGCTGCGGAACCGGTGCTGGGCCACGTGCGCCCAGTAGATGTCCATCTCGAACCAGACGTACTCCGGGTCGGTGAGCCCGATGAAGTACTCCAGCTTCCGGACGCCGGAGGACCGGGTCGGCCGGCCCAGCGCGTCCGGCGGCCCGCTGTCGAGCAGGAAGTTGTACGCCGCGTCGTGGTTGTGTGTGTAGAGCTTGAGCCCACGGGCGGCGGCCAGCTGGCCGAGGGTGTTCCACCGGTCCGCCGCGGCGTCCCAGTCGGCCTTGTAGTTGCTGCCGGTCGGGTCGTTGCCGGTGCCGATGTGGGTCATCCCCAGCGTCTCGGCGATGTCGAGCTGCTGCTCGAACGCGGCGAGGGTGGTCGGGTTGATGGTGCTCGGGATGGAGGCGTGCGAGCCGTTGGCCCGCAGCCCGTTGTCGTCGAGGATCTTGCGGATCTCGGCTGCGGTGATCTGCCGGCCCAGGATCGAGACGTGCTGGTTGTAGCCGGCGAACTCGACCTCCTTGTAGCCGATCTCGGCGAGCCGGGCGAGCACCCGCTCGAAGCCGTACGGCACTCCGGTGGCGTCCGGTGCCGCGCCGATCCGGTCCCGGACGCTGTAGAGGATGATGCCCCGCTTGCCGGTCGGCACGAGCAGTCCGTTGCCGGCGGCTCCGGCGGCGGGCGCCCAGCCGGCGGCTCCGACGGCGGCCGCGCCGGCGACGCCGGCGAAGGCGCCGAGGATCCGGCGACGGCTCATTCCGTGCTGTCTGTCGTTCATCTGCTGCTGCCTCTCTCGGTGCGATGACGGGTGATCGTGTCCAGGGCCGCGGGCCACCGGACGGCGGCCCGCGGCGACGGCGGCGCTATGGAGCGACGCCGATGCCCTGGCCGGTGAACTCGACCCAGTTGAGGTTGCCGAAACCGCCGGTCGGGCCGCCGGGGACGGTCTTGAACACGAGGTAGAGCCGGTGCGTGCCGCCCGGGTCGGTGATCGGCACGGTGGTGCTGGTGAAGGCGTTGTTGCCGCTGGTCGCGTTGACCGTGGCCGTGGTCAGCAGGGGCCCGGTGGGGGAGTCGAGCCGGAACTCGACGCCGAACCGGGGCTGCCCAGCGGTGGCCGCGCTGCCGCCCGAGGTGCGCAGCGTCACCGACTGCATGTTCTGCAGGTTGACGGTGTTGTTGACCGCGATCCAGTCGCCCGGGTCGAGGCTGCCGCGCTGCTGCCCGCCGCCGGTGTCGGCGCTGGTCCCGACGGTGGTGCCGGAGTCGTTGGCGGCGAACTCGACCTCCTGCCGCTTGGCCTGGATGATCTGCTGGTCGACGGTGGTCAGTGCCGGTTGGCCGTTGGCCCCGCCGTCGGTGTACGACGCGCTGACCACGCCGTAGATGTAGCCGCCGTGGGACGCGTCGTCCGGGTCGGTGGGCAGCACCCCGGAGCAGCCGAACTGGTTGGCCTCGCCGTGGCCGTGCTGGTCGTGGCCGAGGACGAAGGTCACCTCGACCTTGGCGCAGTCGACCGGCCCGTCCTCCGGATCGGTGACCGTCACCGACCAGGGGATGTCGTCGCCCCAGCTGAAGAAGCCGCCTTCGAGCGGGGTGGTCACCGTGACGGTCGGCGCGGTGTTGCCGACGGTGATGGTGGTGTTCGCCGACGCGCTCTTGCCGCTGGAGTCGGTCACCGTCAGGCGGGCGGTGTAGACGCCGTTGGCGGTGTAGGTGTGCGACGGGTTCGGGTCGACCGAGTCGGTGCTGCCGTTGCCGTCGAAGTCCCAGGCGAACGAGATCGAGTCCGCCGGGTCGGGGTCCCTGGAGCCCTCGCTGGAGAAGGCGACGGTCAGCGGCGCGATGCCGTTGGTGGGCGTCGCGGTGAGCACGGCGTTCGGCGCCCGCAGCCCCTTGACGTAGCTGAACTTCAGCATCGCCGCGTCCGGGTTGACGTTGAAGAACCCGTCGCCGTACGTCAGCAGGTAGAAGTTGCCGTCCGCGCCCCACCTCATGTCCATCGGGTTGTCGCAGAGGAAGGGCTTCGTCGCGGTGGTGGGCGCCTGGCCGCAGTTCAGCACATTGTTGATCTTCAGGATGTCGCCCTTGGCGTCGAGCCGGACCTCCTTGAGGGTGTCCCGGGTGAACTCGCCGAAGAAGACCGCGCCGTCGTAGTACTCGGGGAACTTCGTCTCCGACCTCAGCTCCGGGTCGAAGTCGTAGCGGGCGGCCCCGTGCGGCCCGACACCGCCGGTGCCGAGTTCGGGGAAGAGCACCGGGCAGGTCTGCGTCGGTGTCGACAGGTAGGACTCCGGGCACGGGGTCGGCGCCTGGAACGAGTACCAGAGCTCGGACTTCTCGACCGCCGGCAGGTCGGTCAGGCCGGTGTTGTGCCGGGAGGTGTTCTTCGGCGCCGCGCAGTCGAAGGGCGCGACCGGCGAGATCGGGCTGGTGGTCCAGTTCATCTCGACGTACGGCAGGTTCGGCTGCACGCACATCGGCCAGCCGTAGTTCGCCGGCTTGTCGATCACCATCATCCGGCCGGTGCCCGCCGGTCCCCGGCCGACCGCGGCCGTCGAGGAGTCGGGGGAGTAGTCGGTGACGTACGCGACGTCGTTCTTGTCCAGCGTGATCCGGAACGGGTTGCGCAGCCCCATCGCGTAGATCTCCGGCCGGGTCTTCTCGGTGCCGGCCGGGAAGAGGTTGCCCTCCGGCACGGTGTACGAGCCGTCCGCCCCCACCGCGATCCGCAGCACCTTGCCCCGCAGGTCGTTGGTGTTGGTCGAGCTGCGCCGGGCGTCCGCGAACGGCGCCTGGTAGACCCCGGTCGCGCTGACCGAGTCGTTGTGCGGCGAGAAGCCACCCGAGCCGCCCGCGCCCGACGGGGTGTCGTCCCCGGTGACCAGCCAGAGGTTGTTCTTCGAGTCGAACGCGATGTCGCCGGCCACGTGGCAGCAGGCACCCCGGTCCACCGGCACCTGGAGGATCTTCTGCTCGGTGCTCAGGTCGAGCGAGGGCGTGTCACCGTCGACGAACTTGTACCGGGACAGCTGGAAGTATCCCTTCCACCGGTCCCAGGTGGCCGGGTCGGTGCTGGTGGTCGGCGCGCCTCCGGCGGGGGTGTCCAGCGGGGGCGCGTAGTACAGGTAGACCCACCGGTTGGTGGCGAAGTCCCGGTCGATCGCCGGGCCGTACATCCCGTCCTCGCTGTGGGTGTAGACCGGAATCTGGGCCAGCACGGTGGTCTCGTTGCTCTCCGGGTCGTGCAGGCGTACGCCGCCGCGGCGGTCGGTCTGGATCACCCGGCCGTCGGGGAGCACGTCGAAGCCGATCGGCTCGTTGACGTTGGGCTGGGCCCCGATCACGGTCATCTGGTAGTTGGCCAGCACGGTCGCGCCGCAGTCGCCGTCGGTCACGCCGGCCGCCCACTGGATCGCCCCGCCGAGGTGGGCGCGCAGGTCGGTGCTGCCGTAGCTCTCCGGCGTCGCGCCGAGTCCGGTGTAGAAGGAACGGCCGCCCTGGTAGTCCTTGCACCAGGTGACCGGGTGGTCGAAGCCCATCGACCCGCCCGCGTACGTCTTCTCGTCCACGGTGGCCAGCACGTGCGACACGCCCCGGACGTTGGCGGCGAAGTTGTACCAGCGGTCGGTGTGCCGCCAGCGTTCCGGCAGCCGCTCCGAGGCGGGGTGCACCCGGTCGGCCACGGTGACGGTGGCCGGGCTCGCCGACGTGGCGGCGCCCGTCGCCCGGGTACCCAGGACGTTGTCCAGGAAGGACCAGCCGGGCTCGGCCTCGATGGCCGAGTGGACGCCGACGAAGCCGCCGCCGTCGCGGTAGTACTGCTCGAAGGCGGCCTGTTGGCCGTCGGTGAGGACGTCGCCGGAGGTGTTCAGGAACACCACGGCGCGGAACTGTTTGAGATGCGGCTCGTCGAACTTGCGGGCGTCGTCGGTCACCTCGACGGTGAACCGCCGGTCGTTGCCGAGCTGCCGGATCGCGGCGACTCCGGCGGCGGTGGCGGCGTGGCTGCCGCCGGCGGAGCGGGTGAAGACGAGGACCTTGTAGTCGATGCCGTTGCTGGCGGGCGCCGGGGCGGCGAGCGCCGGCGTCGGCTGCGGTGGCGCGGTCGCGACGAGGGTCGCGCCGACGAGGGTGAGAAGGCTGAGGTAGGCGGTGGCTCTTCGGCCGGTGGGTCTGCGCATCGAACCTCGCTCTGGTCGGGGCGGGTCCGCCTCAGCGCCGTCGCTGAGGAGGGTCGCTTCGAGTACCAAGAGCCTGGCCAGGTTCTACGCAGGACGATATTTGCGTCTGGGACCAAAGAGAAGAGGTTGAGGGCAGAAGTTTCCGAGGTTTGGTGCGAACTTTTGCTTCAAATCGCCGAAAGTGGCCTCGATGGAGGGTGGGCCGGGCCTGACCTGCCCCTCTTCCTCCTCCACGCGCCAGCGGGCCGGTCGTCGATGACGACCGGCCCGCTGGAAGGTGCGTCTAGAGGGTGCTGGCGTTGGTGCCGGTGCCCGACGGCTTGGGCCGCGGGGTGGTGGTGGCCGACGACGAGGTGGAGCTCGACGAGCTGCCGCCCGACTTCGCGCCGATGGTGGCCGGCGTGCCCGCGAAGGCGTCGTCCGCCGCGGTCAGCTCCTGCTTGTTGCCGTTGCCGGTGCCCAGCTTCTCGCCGAGCTTGGACTGGCCGAGCTTGTCCTTGCCCTCGCTGTAGAGCCGGGTCGCCTGGGCCTGTGCGACACCCGCCGCCTCCTGGACGGTGGGGTGGTCGAGCACCTTACGGCCCCGGACGACCAGCTCCTCGTACTTCTCCCGGCCGGCACGGGCGCCCAGGACGAAGCCCGCAGCCAGCCCGCCAAGGAACATGATCTTTCCGCGCATGGCGGCTCCTTTCGTACCTGACGCTCCGCCGTTCCCGTCCGAGATCCGGCCGGGACCGACCATGTCGCGCCCTAGTCCTCTGTCGGCAGCTAACTACCCATCCTGCTCCGCGCTCATGCCTGCTTGTGCCGTGATGACGATTTGTCCGTTTTTGTTCCGCGTGGCTCGCGGCTCCCGGCGGCGCGGACCGACGAAGGTAACCCCCTGGACCAGACCCCCCGGGAATCCTGTACTCTTGTGCCGTCGCCGAGCGCCGGAGAGATCCGGAGTGCGGTGCCAAGCAGTCCCCCGTAGCTCAATTGGCAGAGCAGCCGGCTGTTAACCGGCAGGTTTTTGGTTCGAGTCCAAACGGGGGAGCTCACGTTCCACCCGCGCCCGTCGGCCCCGCCGACGGGCGTTTCTCGTTCCTGCCCCCGGTTCACCATCCCGCCCGTCGCGCCGGCCAGCGCTCGCGACCGCCCCCGCCGACGGGGTGCCCGCCCGCCTCGCCGCCGCACCTCCCGGCCGCACCGGACCGACCCCACCCCCGCCCGCCCGGGCCGCGACCCTCCCCGGTGATCAAGAAGTTTGCGTCACCGGCGTGCCCTCGGTAGACGCAAACTTCTTGATCACCGGGGAGGGGTGACCTGTGGGGCCGGTCAGGGGGCGGGGGAGGGGCGCGGGGCATGGGCGTCCGGTTTCGGCCCGGCAGGGTGGGCTCGGGCGGCAGGATGGGCGATGTCGACTTAGTCTTTCGATGCGTCGATTGGTGCGTCGATTCAGGGGACGGGTGGAGATGGCCGGAAGACGGGGCGCGGGCGCGGCCACGCTGATCGCGGTGCTGGTGGTGCTCGGCTGGCTGGTGGTCGGCGGGATCGCCGGGCCGTACTCCGGGAAGCTCGGCGAGGTCGCCACCAACGACAACGCCTCGTTCCTGCCCGCCGACGCCGAGGCCACCCGGGCGCAGGACCTGGCCGGCGGCTTCGTGGAGCGGCAGAGCACCCCGGCGCTGGTGGTCTACGAACGCGGCTCCGGCGTCACCGACGCCGACAAGCAGCGGGCGGCCGCCGACGCCGCGCGGTTCGGCCAGGTCCCGGGCGTGATCGGGCCGCTGCCGCCGCCGATCCCCAGCCAGGACGGTCAGGCGCTGCAGGTGGTCGTACCGATCGACGACTCCGAGGGCGAGGAAATCGGCCGGGTGGTCGAGGAGTTGCGCCGGATCGCCGGCGACGACCGGGACGGACTCACCGTCGCCGTCGCCGGACCGGCCGGGCTGCTCGCCGACCTGATCGAGGTGTTCGGCGCGATCGACGGGCCGCTGCTGCTGGTCACCCTCGTCGTGGTGCTGGTGATCCTGCTGATCGTCTACCGCAGCCCGGTGCTCTGGCTCTTCCCACTGCTCGCGGCGGGCCTGTCGTACGCGCTGGCGGCGGTCTTCGTCTACTACCTGGCGAAGCACGACGTGATCCAGCTGAACGGGCAGGCGCAGGGCATCCTGACCGTGCTGGTCTTCGGCGCCGGGACCGACTACGCGCTGCTGCTGATCGCCCGCTACCGGGAGGAACTGCATCGGCACGAGCGCCCCTGGGACGCGATGAAGACCGCCTGGCGGGGCGCCGCCCCGGCGATCGTCGCCTCCGGCGCCACCGTGATCGTCAGCCTGCTCTGCCTGCTGCTGTCCAGCCTCAACTCCAACCGGGCGCTCGGCCCGGTCTCCGCCGTCGGCATCGCCGCCACGCTGCTCGTGATGCTCACCTTCCTGCCCGCGCTGCTGCTGCTCGGCGGCCGGTGGGCGTTCTGGCCCCGCCGGCCCCGGATCGACCAGGCCGACCCGCAGACCGAGCACGGCATCTGGAGCCCGGTCGCCCGGTTCGTCGCCCGGCACGCCCGGCCGGTCTGGCTGGCGACCGCGGCGGGGCTGGCCCTGCTCACCCTCGGCCTGACCCAGCTCGGCGTCACCACCCTCGGCCAGTCCGACCTGTTCACCGAGCGCACCGACTCGGTCGCCGGCCAGGAGGTCATCGCCCGGCATTACCCGGCCGGCACCGGCAGCCCGGCGACCGTCTTCACCAACCAGCAGGCCGCCCAGGAGGTCGCCCGGGTGGCGCAGGGCGTGCGGGGCGTCGCCGCCGTACGCCCGGTCACCGACCAGCGGACCGGTCCACCCGAGGAGAACGCGCCGCCCAAGGTGGTCGACGGGAAGGTGCAGCTGGAGGCGACCCTCGCCGACCCGCCGGACAGCGACGGCGCGGAACAGGCCATCCGCGACCTGCGGGCCGCCGTGCACCGGGTCGCCGGCGCGGACGCCGTGGTCGGCGGGTTCACCGCGATCAACGTGGACACCTCCGCCGCGTCCACCCGGGACCGCAACGTGATCATCCCGGTGGTGCTGGTGGTCATCGCGGTGATCCTGGCCCTGCTCCTGCGGGCCCTGCTCGCCCCGGTGCTGCTCATCGCCACCGTGCTGCTGTCGTTCCTGGCCACCCTCGGCCTCTGCGCGCTGATCTTCCGGTACGCCTTCGACTTCCCCGGGGTCGACGCGTCCTTCCCGCTCTTCGCGTTCGTCTTCCTGGTCGCCCTCGGCATCGACTACAACATCTTCCTGATGAGCCGGGTCCGCGAGGAGTCGGTCAAGCGGGGCACCCGGGGCGGGGTGCTGGTCGGCCTCGCCGTCACCGGCGGGGTGATCACCTCCGCCGGCATCGTGCTCGCCGCCACCTTCTCCGCGCTGGCCGTACTGCCGCTGGTGGTGCTGGTGGAACTCGGCGTGGCGGTCGCGGTGGGCGTACTGCTGGACACCATCGTGGTCCGCTCGCTGCTGGTGCCCGCGCTGTCGTACGACATCGGGCCGAAGATCTGGTGGCCCAGCCGGCTGTCGCGGACGGTCCGGACCGGGACGGAGGCCGGACATGCTGGCTGAGACGGACGTCGTGATCGTCGGCGGCGGCCTCGCCGGGCTGGCCGCCGCCCGGCGGCTGCACCGCGCCGGCGTGCCCTGGCGGCTGCTGGAGGCGGACGACCGGCTCGGCGGCCGGGTCGCCACCGACGCGGTCGACGGCTACCTGCTGGACCGCGGCTTCCAGGTGTTGAACACCGCCTACCCACGGCTGGGCACCCTGCTCGACGTCGGCATCCTGGAGCTGGGCTGGTTCACCTCCGGCGTGCTGGTGCGCCGCGGCGAGCGCCTCGACCGGCTGGTCAACCCGCTGCGCGAGCCCGGCGGCGCGCCCGGCACGGCCCTGGCCGGCACCGGCTCGCTGCTCGACCGGCTCCGCTTCGCCGCGCTCGCCACCGGCTGCGCCACCCTGCCGAAGAGCCGGCTGCTCAGCGCGCCGGAAACCACCACCGAGGCGGCGCTGCGCCGGGCCGGGCTCTCCGACGCGATCATCGAGGAGCTGCTGCGGCCCTTCCTCTCCGGCGTCCTCATCGACCGCGAGCTGGAGACCTCCAGCCACGTGCTGGCGATGATCATGCGGTCCTTCGCGCGCGGCCGGATCGGCCTGCCCGCCCGGGGGATGGCCGCGCTGCCCCGGGCCATTGCCGAACCGCTGCCCGCCGACCTGATCGAGCTGGACACCCCGGTCGCCGAGGTGGCGCCCGGCCAGGTCCGCACCCAGGCCGGCGACATCGGCTGCCGGGCCGTCGTGGTCGCCGTCGACCCGCCCGCGGCGGGCATGCTGCTGCCCACCCTGGCCCGGGTACGCATGCACAGCTACACGACCTACTACCACAGCGCCCCCGAGGCGCCCCTGGACGAGCCGATCCTGCTGGTCGACGGGGACCGCCGCGAGCTGGTCGCCAACACCGTCGTGGTCAGCAACGCCGCGCCGACGTACGCGCCGGCCGGCTGGCACCTGGTGGCCACCTCCGTGGTCGGCCCCAGCGCCCCGCCGGAGCCGGCGATCCGGCGCGAACTGGACCGGCTCTACGGACGCTCGACAGCGGACTGGACCCACCTGACGACCGTCGAGGTCCCCGACGCGCTGCCCGCCGCGCCGCCGCCGCAGGGGCGGCTGCGCAAGCCGGTGGCGCTCGGCGACGGCCTGTTCGTGGCCGGCGACCACCGGGACAGTCCGTCGATCCAGGGAGCGCTGGCCAGCGGCTGGCGTACGGCGGGAGCGGTGCTGGCGGAGCTGCGCGCGGCCGGATGATCCGGTGCGGTGCGGGGGACCGTGCCGAGCGCTGCTGACTGTTATCCTCGCGTAGCCCATCGTGCCGGTCGGGTGCCTCTTGTCGGCCGTTTCGGTGGTGGCCGGTGATCCGTCGAGCGGGTTACGATCCGGCGCGGTATCGGGGCGGTAGCTCAGCCGGTTAGAGCAGGGGACTCATAATCCCTCGGTCGCGGGTTCGAGTCCCGCCCGCCCCACCACGCAAAACCCCTGGTCAGTCATGCTGCCGGCGACCCGGACCGGCCGGTGGGTTGATCGGTCCACGAGTCTTGGCTCGCTGCCGAGTCTGCTGATTGGCTGGCCGACATGACTGAGCTCGGACCCGTCGCCTGGCCGCCTGAGCCGATCCGGACCGAGAGGCTCGTGCTCCGTGAGTCCGAGGCCCGGGACCGTGCGGCGTTCATCGAGCTGCTGGCGTCGCCAGAAGTGAACACCTACCTTGGCGGCCCCCGGCCGCGTGACGAGCTTGAGCGCGAGATGCCCGGGGTGCCCGAGCGGTGGCCCGGGAGCTTCGTCGTTGATCTCGACGGGGCGATGATCGGCCAGATCCTGCTCAGGAGAGCAACGGGGCACCGTCGCCCGGCTGCCGTCGGGAAGGCCGATCTCGGTTACCTGTTCCTGCCGCGGGCGTGGGGATTCGGGTACGCCGCCGAGGCGTGCGCGGCCGCACTCGACTGGTTCGACGGCGTCCTTCCCGGCGAGCCGGTGGTGCTCACCACCCAAACCGCCAACGTCGGCTCGATGCGTCTCGCGGCGAAGCTGGGGTTCTCTGAGGTAGAGCGGTTCGAGGCTTGGGGCGCCGAGCAGTGGCTCGGCCTGCGGTCCCCGGTCACGCCGTCTGCTTGAGCTCCCAGCCGAGCGGTCCGCAATTAGTCCGCAAGAGGTCGACGGACAGGCGGGAGCGGTGCGAGATGTCGAGAGGTATTTTCGCTGCTAGATCCTCATGCGCCCAGGCCGGCGGGGCGGGCAACTTGATCTCATATCCCTCGGTCCAAGCATCTGCCGGGACGCGACACCAGGCCGACCGGTAGCGGTTGCCGAATTGCGCTCTATCGGATCAAGGCGGCCCGCAAGCGGGCCGCGCCGGCCCGGCCCCGGCCTGCTGGCGACCTCCGGCCGGCATCGGCCGGGCCGGCCGGCCACGATTGGGGCGGCCAGAACTTAGAAGACCTCGCGGACGCGTCGGCACGGTGGTCGTTGACGACGTCGACGTCACCGCGTTCGTGGCGGCCGAGCTCGATCGGCGACACCCCGAGCGCTTACAGGTGCGAGCGATGCGGACGGCCGACGACTACCGGGCGATGTGGGACGCCCTCGAACGCCTCTGGTCGGACACCCTCGCCCGCGCCGAGCAGCTGCCCGAGGCGGTGCGCCACGAACGGGCCGACGACGAGTGGTCCTTTGCCGAGACGCTGCGTCATCTCATCTTCGCCATCGACGTATGGGTGGGTCGAATGCTCCTCGGCGAGGAGAAGCCGTACCACCGGCTCGGCCTGCCGCCCACCGACTATTCCCGACAGGATGCGGCGGAGCTGGGGATCGATCTGGAGGCTCGCGCGGAGGCAGGGTGCTCGCCCTGCAGTCGGCCCTGTCGACCAGGCGACACGCGGTGCCAGGGCCCGATCTTGTCCAATTTCCAAGCTGACGCTTCGGTCCGCCAGGCAGCGTTGAACACCCCGTCGATCGCTCAGCCGCACTTCCTGAACTCGGTCTCAAAGTGGGCCCGGAGCGTGTCGTAGCTGACCTGCCCACCGTCGGTCTCGAACGACATCCCGGTTACCGATGTGCCGGCCGGGTACTGGGCCACATGCTCCGGCAGGGCGCCCGCGTAGGAGTACCCCTTCCCGCCGGTCGTGTCGACCGCCACTGAGAGCGTCCGGCCGAAATGGGCCGGCGGCGCCTGCCGGACGGTGCCGAAGCCCTCGCCTAGGACGATCAGCCCGGCGCGGGTGCTCTGGTCGGTTGGGCCCTCGGCGTCCCAGATCAGCACGTAGTCGCCACTCTTGCCCACCTCGGGCAGCGCGTGGATCTGCACCGCCTCGATCGTGTCGCCGGGGCAGATCGGGGTGTAGACAGCCAGCCGGTCGCCGATCCGCACGAAGCCCACCTGGTAGTCGGGGCGCGGCGGGTGCAGGCAGGCGCCGCCGAGCTGGCTGAGGCTGAGCAGCAGTCCCGCCACCAGCACTACTCGACGCTTCCCTCGGGTCAGCACCCGCACAGGTTTCCTTCTCATCGGACGGTCTGGCCAAGCCTAGGGATCAGATGATCCCCGTACAGCCATCCGTACAGCCAAGTCCGTGCCGACAACGACGGACGGTTTGACCAGGGACGCAGCCACCTGACCAGCCGTCCGCGATCTTCTTCTTACGTTTCTCACAGCCTCGCTGTTCAACTGGCGGGCCCCGTGCGCCCGCCGCGGCGGCGCATGCATGGCTTCAGCGGCCACCACGCAGGCGCGCTTCAGGCCGGCGCAAGCAAGGTGTCGAATACCGAGAAGAAGGCGGCGAAGGCGGCGGGGGAGCGGTCGGTACGCGCCCGGATGAGCGTGCCTTCCCAGGCGTTGACGAGGAACCCGGCGGTGACCTCGGGGTCGACGTCCGCGCGGACCGTCCCGGCGCGCTGCGCCTCGGCCAGGGTTGTCGCGATGAGGCTGCCCCACTTGTCGAGGCTGTCCCGTACGGCGTCCCGGATGGCGTCCCGGTGGTCGACGATCTCGGTGCCGAAGTTGCCGTACAGGCAGCCGCGGTTGTACCCGTATTGGACGACCTCGTCGCGGAGGAACTCGAAGTGCGCCCGGAGCCGCTGCACCGGCGGTACTGAGCTGTCGGTGAGGTCCTCGAGCCGGCGTCCGGCGCCGTACCGCTCGAGCGCCACGATGGCGAGGGCTTCCTTGCTGTCGAAGTGGTTGTAGAACGACCCCTTCGGTACGCCGGCCGCCTGGGTGATGTCGTTGACGCCAGCGGCGTTGTAACCGCGGGCGTGGAACCGGTCGAGCGCGGCCGTGACGATCTCTTCGCGCGTGCTCTTCCTAGCCAAAGCGGACCACCTCCGCGGCAAATATGACCGGTCGTCTTGGCTGGGTCAAGCCCACGGCGCTGTGATCCAGCGCTCCTTGCCCTCGCTAAGACGACCGGTCATATTGAATCGGTGGCCGGGTAAGTAACGCCTGGTGGAACCGTGTCTACCCGGGGCGACCCGACCCACATCACCGAGGAGAAATTCATCGTGAGCGACCTTACGCACGCCGTCATCAGGGCCCACGGCGGTTTGGACCGCTATCAGCAGTTCAGCTCAGCCACGGTCCACTTCCGCTCAGGAGGAGCGCTGTGGGCAATCAAGGGCCAGGAAGGGATTTTCGACCGGGCTGCCGTACGGGTCGACCTGCGCCGGCAGTTCGCCAGTCACTTCCCCTTCAAGGCGCCTGATCTGCGCACCTCGTTCACGGCGCAGCGAGTGGCCGTGGAGGGCGACACCGGCGAGGTGAAGGCCGAGCGCCTCAACCCCCGTGCCTCCTTCGCGGGCCACGTCCTCGAAACCCCCTGGGACGACCTGGACGTCGCCTACTTCGCCGGGTACGCCATGTGGACGTACCTGACGTCCCCGTTCACCTTCGCAAGGCCCGACTTCCAGACCGAGAACCTGTCTCCCGTGACCGAGGAGGGGGAGACCTGGAACCGTCTCAAGGTCACCTTCCCCGACGACATCGCCACCCACTCCCGTGAGCAGACGTTCTACTTCGACCAGGACGGGCTGCTGCGCCGGCACGACTACACGGCCGAGGTCCTGAATGCCGGGCCGGCCGCGCACTACTGCTACGACCACAAGGAGTTCGGCGGCATCATGGTGCCGACCCGGCGGTGCGTCTACCCGCTGTCTGAGGACGGAACCGTGGTGCGCGACATCGAGCTCGTCACCATCGACATCGACGATGTCGTGTTCGCCTGACGCCGGATAGCCGCTGATCTCCCTTTGCCACGGGTTCTCGGCCGGGGGTCATCCGGCTTCGACGTTCATCGGACACGGCCCGACCCGTGACCTACGCAAACGTCTGGGCATCGGGTCGCCGATGATGTTGGCCGGGTTCGCCTGGTGGTACCTCCGGCCGCGACGACGCTGACCCATGCCGCCGACCGCGCCTTCGAGCACTGGACCGGTGTGTGAAAACCGGTGGGCCACCGACGGAGAAACCCCTCCGCCGGTGGCCCACCGTCGTTGCTCAGCCGTTGACGACCCAGTGCTGGTGGGCGCCCCCGGCGTACGTGCCGATCTGGGCCTGGGTGCCGTCGGCGGTGCCGGCGCCGGCCGTCTCCAGGACCTTGCCGGACTGCGGGTTCAGCAGCGATCCGTTGGTCTGCGGCTGCCAGACCTGCGCGGCGGTGCCGTTGCAGGTCCAGAGCTGCACCTTGGTGCCGGCGGCGGTGCCGCCGTTGTCGACGTCCAGGCACTTGCCCAGCGCCCGGTAGGTGTCGCCGACCCGGCTCCACTTCTGCGAGTTGGTGCCGTTGCAGGTCCAGAGCTGGATCTTCGTGCCGTCGGCGGTGCCCCCGTTGCTGACGTCCAGGCACTTGCCGCCGACACCGGTGATGGTGCCGGACCCGCTCGGGCCGTAGACCTCGAACTCGTAGACGCGGGCCGCGGGATCGGTGGTGCTGGTCGGCGCGGTGATGTTGAGGCGTACGTAGCGGGCCGAGACCGACGTGATGTCGTGCGTGGTGGTGCTGGCGGTGTTGCCGGTCACCGTCGCCCGGGTCGTCCAGGTGGACCCGTCGGGGCTGGTGGCGATGGTGAAGTCCTTCGTGTTCCAGGCGGTGTTCTCGCCGCCGGCGCCGGCGTGCTTGACCACGAACCGGTTCACGTTGGTGCTGGCCCCGAGGTCGACCTGGAGGTACTTCGTGGTGCCCTTCGAGCACCACTTGTCGGTGTTGCCGCCGGTGACGGAGCCGTTGACTGCCTTGTCCGGGCCCTCGGTGGCGGCGCAGGAGCTGTCCGCCGCGGCCGGCTTGTTCAGCGCCAGGTTGGTGCCGCCGGTCGGCGGCGGGGTGCTGCCGGGGATGGCGTTGAGGGTGTACCAGGCCTCGGTGCTCCACAGCGACTGTCCGCTGTCGGAGGTGAACGGGCGGGGCGAGCGGACGTAGACCACGTGCCCGGCCTTGCGTCCGGCGACGGCCAGGCTGACCTTCTTGCGGTCGGCGGAGAGGGTGGCCGAGGTGACCGTCAGCGTCTCCTCGTCGATCTTCGGGCCGCCGTAGCCGGCCGTCGCCTGGTAGCGCCACTGCTTCACCTTGTAGTGCCCGGCCAGGTTCGCCGCGGTGTCGGTGGAGAGCGGCTGGGTGTACTCCAGCTCGAAGCCGGTGGTGGTGGCCCGCATGGCCAGGATGTCGAAGGCGGTGGTGCCGTTCGGGGTCAACTTCTGCAGGCCGTACGAGAGCTTGCCGCTCTGACCCCAGTTGCCGCCGGCGCCGAGGCCCCCGACGTAGATCGCGCCGTCCGGACCGACGTTGACCTCCGAGACGCCCGCCTCCAGGCCCTGGGTGAGCCGGAACAGGGCGCCCTGGTACTCGCCGTTGACCTTCTCCACGTACGCGCGCTGGAGCCCGCCGTAGGTCACGTCGCCGATGACGAACTGCCCGGTGAACGGCCCGGACTTCAGGTACAGCGGGGTGCTCGGGGAGTTGGCGATCTCGTTCTGCGGCATCCAGAGCACCGGCGGGGTCACCGGGTTGGCGTCGAACGGGCCGGCGGGGTTCATGTAGTGGTTGAAGAAGCGGCCCTGCTTGACGTGCACCAGTTTCGACGACGGCAGCCAGCCGCCCTGGTTGTCGGTGACGAAGATGCCGCCCTCCGGGCCCCAGCCGATGCCATGCGGGGTGCGCAGACCGCCGGCGACGTAGGAGACCGCGCCGGTGTCCTTGTTCACCTTGATGGTGGTGCCCCGGTTGGCAGCCGGCTGCGGGTTGGTCGTCGCGCCGCCGTAGTTGATGGAGACCGACAGGTTCAGGTAGAAGTAGCCGGCGTCGTAGAGCAGGCCGAAGGCGAACTCGTGGAAGTTCCCCCCGTACGGCCAGGTGGCGACCGTGTCGAGACGGTCGGCGACCTCGTCGCCGCTCGTGTCGACCAGCTTGGTCAGCCGTTGCTTCTCCGACACGTAGACCACGCCGTCGACGACCTTGAGCCCCATCGGCTCCTTGAGCCCCCCGGCGATCTTCTTGGTGGTCACGCTGCCCGGGCCGGTCGAGCCGCCGGTGTTGTTGAGGATGTACACCTCGCCGTCCTGGGAGGTGCCGGACTGGTCGCTGCCGCCCCAGGTGGAGATCACCAGGCGGCCGTCGGCCAGCCAGTCCATCCCGGTCACCTTCGGCTGGAAGCCGCTGGGACGCAGGTTGGTCAGGGTGTAGCCGGGATATACGCCGCTCAGCGGCAGCCCGTCGCCGGGGGAGTCGGTGACGCCCTCGCACTCCTTCTTGCCCGGTGCGGTCACCCGGACCACGCCGGCGTCGGTGCTCAGCGCCGAGTTGGGCACCACGACGAAGGACGACGAACCCGGGGTCTTCCACTCCAGGGTGATCTGCTGCCCACCGTCGCGCTCGAAGTGGTCGATGCGCAGCGGGTGCAGCCCGGCGGTGAGGGTGACGCTGCCCTCCTTCGGCGGAGTCGGGCCGTGCAGCCCGTCGTGGTTGATGATCACCTTGTCGTCGATGGCCAGTCGGGAGCCGTCGTCGCTGGTCAGCCGGAAGGTGTAGCTGCCGGCCTGGCTGATGTTGAGGTTGCCGAGCACCTGGGAGACGAAGTTCTGGTCGAAGCCGAAGTCGGTGGTCGACGTCCAGTTGATGGTGGGCATCAGCTTGTCGACGTTCGGCGTCTGCCCCGGCTTGAGGGTGCAGATCTCGTTCAGCGGCACCTGCACGTCGAAGACGCGCAACGTGACGCCCGGTTCCTGGGCGGGGGCGGCCTGGGCGGGGACGGCCCAGATGCCGGTGGCGATGACGAGTGCGGCGGTGGTCAGGACAGGACTGCGGAATCGGCGCAGCAGCCGTGTGCCCATTGCTCCTCCTGGGAGGGTCGGGGTGGGGGTCCGGCGGCCTGCCAGAAACAGCGGTGGGGGAGCGACAGCCGCCGGTCGAGCCCGGTTCGGTCATCGACGCCGACGAGTGACCTGCCCGGAGCTGCGGTGCGGGGCAACATTAACAAACTTCTATCCGGACGGCTACATCTTTCGTTCATGGATACAAAAGTTCGATAATGCCAAGCGGAAGTTCAGTGGCATTCGTCCACATGTCGCCCGTCCGCAGTGGAGCGTCGACGGGCATCGACGGTTTCGAGGGGCCCGCTGCCCGCCCGCCGGGTCGTAGGGTGTCGGCATGGCGCACGAGGTATGGGCCGACGGTGCGGCGTACGAGGCGTACGTGGGCCGGTGGAGTCGCCTCGTGGCGGCCGAGTTCCTGGACGGGCTGGACCAACCGCCCGGTCTGCGCTGGTTGGACGTGGGCTGTGGCACCGGCGCGCTGACCTCGACGGTGCTGGCCCGCACCGACCCGGCCCGGGTGGACGGCGTCGACCCCTCCGAGGGCTTCGTGGCGCACGCCCGTACCCGGGTCGCCGACCCGCGCGTGGTCTTCCATGTCGGCGACGCCCGCTCGCTGCCGCTGCCCGACGCCGCCGTCGACGTGGTCGTCAGCGGCCTGGCGCTGAACTTCGTACCCGATCCGGCGCGCGCCGTGGCCGAGTTCGCCCGCGTCCTCGCGCCGGGCGGCGTCGCCGCCGCCTACGTCTGGGACTACGCCGACGGCATGGCGATGATGCGGTACTTCTGGGACGCGGCGGCGGCGCACCACCCGGCCGCGGGAAAGCTGGACGAGGGCCGCCGCTACACGATGTGCCGGCCCGAGCCGCTGCGCGCGCTCTGGGCCGACGCCGGGCTGCGCGACGTGTCCGTGCGGCCCGTCGAGGTGCCCACGGTCTTCGCCGACTTCGCCGACTACTGGACGCCGTTCCTCGGTGGGCAGGGGTCCGCGCCCGGCTACGTCAGCTCCCTCGCGGAACCGGACCGGGCCGAGCTGCGCGAGCTGCTGCGCGCCCGGGTGCCGACCGAACCGGACGGGTCGATCCGGCTCACCGCCCGTGCCTGGGCCGTCCGGGGGACCGCGCCGGCCCGACCGTCGTGAGTACGAATGCTCATCCGCAGCCGGCCCGTGCGGGCGAGGATCGGGTGGTGAACAGCATGACGCGGGCCCTCGTCGCCGCTCTGGTGCTCGCCGTGGCGGCCGTCGCCACCTGGTGGGCCTGGCTGGGATGGGACACCGGCTACACCACCGACCCCGAGACCGGTGCCGTCAGCGGGCCGTACCAGCCGTGGCAGGTGGCCGGCTGCGTGCTCACCCTCGCCCTGATCGCCGCCGTCGCCGGCTGGCGGCTCCGCCCGTGGTTGGTCGCCCCGGTGCTGACCGTCGCCTTCACCGCCGCCTGGACGGTGCACGCGGCCTCGACCGACGACAGCGGGCTCTGGGCGGTGGGGGCGGGGCTGGTCCTGATCGGCACCGGGCTGGGGACGACGGTGGTGAGCACGGTCGCCCACCTGCTGCGGCGCCGGCGGGGCTGAGAGCCGGGACGCCGGAGGCGCGACCGGTCGTGGCCGGTGTCGCGCTGACCGGGTCGGCGTCGCTGTTCGCCTAGGATGGGGCTCATGAGCGCTGAGGCCGTCGGCATGCACATGCCCGCCGTCGTCACGCTCGACGACGTCGCGGCGATGAACGCCGCCGACCCCAACGGTCATCGCTACGAGACGAGCCCCGAGGGGGTCCTGTCGGTCATGCCGCCGCCCGACTCGGAACACGCGATGATCGCCAGCCGCCTCTTCGCCTGGTTGATCATGGCCGGGTGGCCCGCCGAGCAGGTGCTCCAGGCGGCCGGAGTGCGCATTCCCGGCCCGGACGGTGACGGCGGCCGGATCCCCGACCTGACCGTGTGGCGCAAGCCCCCGCCTCGCGGGGTCTGGTCGGCGGTGGCCGACGTCGCTCTGGTGATCGAGATCGTTTCGCCCGGGTCGGAGGCCATGGACTCCGTGACGAAGGTCCGGGAGTACGCCAGGGCGGGCATCCCGCAGTACTGGGTGGTGGACCGGGACGGCGGGCAGACCGTCACTCTGCACCGGCTCACCGGGCAGGGCGGGTACGAGGAGCGGGCGAGGATGCCGCTGGCCTGGCTGCTGCAGACCTCACCCGCCGACCACCTCGACTGAGCCGGCACCCGCACGCCCCCGGTCCGGGCGCAATCGCCCGCTCGGCCACCCCCGGCGACGGATAGCCGACAGGACGCCGTACCCCCTGCCGACGCATTGTTTATGCAGGTGGAGGGGCTGCGGGTGGCGGGCCGCATCCCATCCCTCCGGCCCGGCGGCGACAGCACGGTCGCTGCTGGACGCCGCCATCGCCGGGCCCGGCCCGGCCGCCGCGGCGGACACGGCCCGCGCCGGTCCGACCGCGCCCACGGCCACGTCGTGTCCCGGTCGACCCCCGTCCCGGGTGCCAGGGCCGGGTCAGCTCGTTACCGGACAAGGACGTCACCACCTCCGGTCGTCGCCGTCGGCAGCGCTCCGCCCGACCGGCGCAGCCCCGCGCGCCTCGACCGGGCGCACCGGCGAGAGCCGGGCGTACGAGCAAGAGAGGAGGGGGCGGACATGGCCGCTCCCACCGTCACCGCGAGCTTGAACGCCGCGACCTATTCGCCCGGCGACCAGATGACCCTCACGGTCACCTACAGCGACCCGGACACCAGGCCCCTCACCGTCACCGTGGTGGTGACCGACGCCCAGGGCAACAGCAGCGCCCCGGTGCGGGTCACCGCCGTCATCGACCCGCTCACCCTCACCGTCACCGACGACTCCGGGCGTACCTGGACCAGGGTGTCGGACAACGGGTCGGTGGCCGTCTACCGGGCGGTGGCGTGATGCCCCGGGTCACCGTGACCGTCCGCGACAACGGCGGGCGCACCGCCACCGCGACCGCCGACTACGTCCTCGCCCCGCCGGTCCTGGGCGGCTACTACCTTGCCGGCAACGCCGACCCGACGGCCGACATGGCCGGCGGCAACTTCCGCTCGCTGACCCAGTACCGCAGCTTGGCCGACGGGTTCACGTTCCCGGGCTACAACAAGCCCTGGCTGCTCAGCCTGGGCCGCAGCGGGTTCGCGATCAACATGGTGCTGGAGCTGAAGCACTACGGCGTGGCCACCATGGCGGCGCAGACCTTCACCGTCGACGGCGTCAGCCACACCGTCCCGGCGCCCGCGATGACCATCCAGCAGCGGCCCGGGACGACCTGGCCGAGGGCGTACGGGTACGGCCAGGTGCTCGCCGGGCTCTGCGACGGGCTCTTCGCCCGGGCGCTGTCGCAGTACCGGACGATGGGCTTCGGGGTGAATATCCAGCTCGCCTCCGAACTGGACACCGACCACGAGTTCGGCACCACGGAGTCCGGGGTGTCGTACGGCTGGGCGGAGTCGGACGCCCGCGCGGTGCAGGCGATGACCTACATCGTGAACTGGTTCCGGGCCCGCACGCTGCCCGCCGGCACCACCTTCTCGGTCGGCTCCGGCGGCTTCGACCGGGCCTGCTTCCGGCGCACCCACCCGGAGGCGTTGATGGCGAAGCTGGACTTCCTCCAGTGGAACGCCTACGCCACCGACCCGAGCCACACCGCGCTCGCCCGGTTCCGCCGCACCAAGGACTGGGCCGTGGCCGACCTCGGGCCGGTGGCGCTCTCCCGACCCGTGATCATCGCCGAGTGGGGGGTGCGGGCCGCCGAGATTCCCGACCAGGCGGCCTGGATCGCCACCGTGCCGGCGGCCGTCGCCCAGCTCAACGCCGAGCGCGGCCCGCGGATTGTTCGGACGAACTACTTCAACTCCAGCTGGGGCTCGCTCGCCCCGCGCACCAACGGGCTGGCGGCGCTGCGGGCGGCGTACGCGACCAGGCCGTACGTCTGAGGGCGGCCGGCGCCGTGATCCCGCCGGGGACCACCGACCCGGCCCGCTGACGCGAGGGGCGCCGGGACCGCCCGACGGCTCAGGCGCGCGGCGGTCGGCCGTCGAGTCGCTCGGCGTACGCGTCGCGCAGCTCCGCCCAGCCGAAGTCCTTCGCCTCCGCGCCCCGGATCGGGCCGACCGGGTCGCCGGCGAGCAGGTGGTCGGCGACGTCGAGGCAGAGGTGCCAGCCGGCGGCCACCATCGGCACCATGCCCCGCTCGCCGAGGGTGTGTCGCAGCAGCAGTCGGGTGCCGGTGCCGGACGGGGTCAGCTCCCAGCGGAGCAGGTCGTCGCCCCAGGTGTACTCGAGCAGGTGGGGCGGTTCGGCCCGGCGTACCGTCGCGGGGTGCGCCACGGCCGTCTCGCCGTCGACCAGGGTGAGCGTCGCGGCCCCCGGGGCGCCGAGGTCGCGGTCGGCCAGGAACGGCGCCCACTCACGCAGCCGGGCGGGGTCGGTCAGTGCCGCCCACACCTTCTCCGGCGCGTGCCGCAGCTCGCGGACGAAGAGCAGCGTCCACCGGTCGCCGGCGGGCTCGGCGGCGATCTCGGCCGGCGGGCCGGGGCGGTACGAGTCGCGGTGCATGGTCACTCCTTGTCGAGATGGCGCTCCAGGGCGTCCAGGTGGGCGGCCCACATTTCCCGGTACGGCGCGAGCCAGCCGTCCACCGCCCGGAACGCGCGTGGGTCGACGCGGTAGATGCGGTGCTGCGCCGCCGTGCGGCAGGTGACGAAACCGGTCTCGCGCAGCACCTTGAGGTGCTTGGAGACAGCCGGCTGGCTCATCCCCAGCGCGTCGACCAGCTCACCGACGCTGCACTCCGAGCGCCGCAGCGCGTCGAGGATCCGGCGGCGGGTCGGCTCGGCGAGCACGGCGAAGGCGTCGACGGACACCTCCGTAATATGCCCTGTCAGGTATATGCGTGTCAAGGCATGAAGGCGGGTCGCCGGGTGGGCCTGCCGACCGGGTACGGGGGCGACGGCACCGCCCGCTCCATATGCTCGGGACATGGAACTGCGGATCTTCACCGAACCCCAGCAGGGCGCCGGCTACGACCAGCTGCTCGCCGTGGCCCGCGCCGCGGAGGACGCCGGGTACGGCGCCTTCTTCCGCTCCGACCACTACCTGAAGATGGGCTCGGTGAGCGGGGACCCCGGCCCGACCGACGCCTGGACCACGCTGGCCGGCCTGGCCCGGGACACCTCCCGGATCCGGCTCGGCACGCTGATGACCGCGGCCACCTTCCGGCTGCCCGGCCCGCTCGCCATCACCGTCGCGCAGGTGGACCAGATGAGCGGCGGCCGGGTGGAGCTGGGCATCGGCACCGGCTGGTACGCCGAGGAGCACACCGCGTACGGCATCCCCTTTCCGACGCTGGGGGAGCGGTTCGCGCGGCTGGAGGAGCAGTTGGCGGTCATCACCGGGCTCTGGGAGACCCCGGTCGGCAAGACCTTCGACTTCCCGGGGACGTACTACCCGGTCACCGACTCGCCGGCGCTGCCCAAGCCGGTGCAGCAGCCGCGCCCGCCGATCCTGCTCGGCGGCATGGGGCCGAAGCGCACCCCGCGGCTGGCCGCCCGCTACGCCGACGAGTTCAACCTGCCCTTCGCCTCCGTCGACGACACCGTGGTGCAGATCGCCCGGGTCCGCGCGGCCTGCGCCGAGATCGGCCGGGACCCGGCCACCATGCGCTGGTCCAACGCCCTGGTGCTCTGCTGCGGGCGCGACGAGGCCGAGGTCGCCCGCCGGGCCGAGGCGATCGGCCGGGAACCCGCCGAACTGCGCGAGAACGGCCTCGCCGGCACGCCGGCCGAACTGGTCGACAAGATCGGCCGGTACGCCGAGGCCGGCAGCGAGCGGATCTACCTCCAGGTGCTGGACCTCAGCGACCTGGACCACCTGGAGCTGGTCGCCGCCGAGGTGATGCCGCAGCTCTGAGGGGGCCCGGGTCAGCGCACCCGCGTGCCGCCGGGCTCGCGCAGCACGGTGTCCAGCCGGCCGTCCCGGTCGCTGTCCAGGTAGGTGATGTCCGGGACGCCGTCACCGTCCAGGTCGAACTGGACCACGTCGGCGATCCCGTCGCCGTCCAGGTCGGTGACCACCTGGGTCGACCCGTCCACGTGGTGGGTGACGATCGAGACCGCACCCGGTCCGGCCGCACGCGGCGGCGGGCCGGGGGTCGGCGGCGTGGGCTCCGGCTCGGGCGTGGGCGGCGGCACCGGCCCGGTCGGACCCGGGGTCGTCGCCGTCGGCGCGCTCATCGGCTCCAGGCCCACGCCCGTCGGGTCGATCTCCTCCTCGGACGGGTAGACGTCGCCGTGCAGGGTCGGGTCGCGGTAGCTGCTCATCCACCCATTGTTCCCATGGACGCCGCCGACACGCGTGCCGGATGATGCACTCCGATGTGATCGTGGACGGGGGTACGACGTGGAACTGCACCGCAGGACGGGCCGGCTGCTGCTGCCGGCGATCTGCATCCTGGCCGGGGCGGTGCTGCTGACCGTCGGTGACGGCGGTGGGCTGCTGCGGACTCTGGTGGCCGTCGGTGGGATCGCGCTCGGCGGCGTGGTGCTGGTCGGCGCGCTGCGGCCGTTCCGGTTCGTCGTCGACGACGACGGGCTGACCGTCCGGCGTCCGGGCCTGCGCCGGACCGTCCGCTGGCCGGAGTTGGCCGCGGTGGTGCTCGACCAGCCGGCGCCCCGCTCGGGCGTACCGGCCGCGCCGCGGCTGCTCGCCGTGCCGGCCACCGGTACGGACCTGGGCACGCTGGATGCCCGGCACCCGCTCGACGAGCGTCCGGCGGTCGTCCTGCTCGACCTCGCCGGGATCCGGGAGTCGTCGGCGGAGATCGCGGCAGCGCTGGCCCGGTACGCCGGAGACCGCTTCCTCGACGCCCGCGCGCTGCACGCCGGCGCGTTCCCCGACCCCGACTTCGCCGTCGGCCTGCGCGGCTACCGGGTCGACGTGGTCGACGCGCTGATCCGGCAGGGGCAGGCGGCGCTCGCCTCGGGCGACCCGGCGCGGCGCCGGGCGGCCGGGTCCGAGATCGCCCGGGCCCGGCAGGCCGGTCTGCCGGTCGACCTGCGTGGTTACAGCACGCTGCAGGTGGACGAGGCGCTGGACGCCCTCGGCCTGGCGCTGGCCGACGAGGCCGCCGACCGGGACGCCTCGTGACGGAGGCACCCTGCCGCAACTGGGCCGGCAACGTCGCGTACGCCGCCCGCCGCTTCCACCGGCCGTCCAGCCTGGACGAGCTGCGCCGGCTGGTGGCCGGCAGCGAGCGGATCCGGGCGGTCGGCACCGGGCACTCCTTCAACCGGCTCGGCGACACCACCGGCGACCTGGTCTCGCTGGCCGGCCTGCCGCCCACCGTCGAGGTGGACCGGGAGCGCGGCACGGTCACCGTCGCCGCCGCCCTGCGGTACGGGGACGTGGCGACCCGGCTGCACGCCGAAGGGCTGGCGCTGGGCAACCTGGCCTCCCTGCCGCACATCGCGGTGGCCGGTTCGGTGGCCACCGGCACCCACGGCTCCGGCGACGGCCACCGCAACCTGGCCGCCGCGGTGGCCGCGCTGGAACTGGTCACCGCCGACGGTGACCTGCTCACCGTGAGCCGGGCCGACGGCGACCGGTTCGCCGGCATGGTGGTGTCGCTCGGCGCGCTCGGCGTCGTCACCCGGGTCACCCTGGACGTGGTGCCGACCTTCACGATCCGCCAGTACGTCCGTCACGACCTGCCCGTCGACCGGCTCGACGCGGCGTTCGCCTCGGCGTACAGCGTCAGCGGGTTCACCTCCTGGCGGTCGTCCGGGATCGACCAGGTCTGGCGCAAGCAGCTCGCCGACCAGCCGCCGCCCCCGGCGGACTGGCTCGGCACCACCGCCGCCGACGCCCCGCAGCACCCGGTGCCCGGGATGGACCCGGTGCACTGCACCGCCCAGCTCGGCGAGCCCGGCCCGTGGTACGAGCGGCTGCCGCACTTCCGGTTCGGCTTCACCCCGAGCAGCGGCGACGAACTCCAGTCCGAGTACCACCTGCCCCGGGCCGCGGCGGCCGGGGCGCTGGCCGCGCTGGACGGAATGCGGGACCGGATCGCCGCCGTGCTCCAGGTCTGCGAGCTGCGTACGGTCGCCGCCGACGACCTCTGGCTCAGCCCCAACCAGGGGCGCGACAGCCTGGCCGTCCACTTCACCTGGGTCGCCGACCCGGCGGCGGTGCTGCCGGTGGTGGCCGAGGTGGAGCAGCGGCTGGCCCCCTTCGCGCCCCGCCCGCACTGGGGCAAGGTGTTCACCCTCGACCCGTCCTCCGTCGCCGCCGCGTTCCCCCGGTACGCCGACTTCGCGGCCCTGCTGGCGGAGCTGGACCCGGGCGGGAAGTTCCGCACCGACCTGCTCGACCGCTACTTTCCGCGCTGACCCCGCTGGCGCCGAGCCGGTGCGCTGCCCGCCGGGCCGCGCGGTCGGGGCCGACCCGGCGGACGACCGACCCGACCGGAGCGGGCACCGGATGTCGGGTCGGGCGCCCACCCGTCGGCCTAGCGTCGGGGCATCGGGAAGGAGACCGGGTGCTGGAGCGACTGAACGAGGCGATGGCCCACATCGAGCGGCACCTCGACCAGCGGATCGAGGTGGCCGACCTGGCGCGGATCGCGCTCACGTCGGAGTACCACCTGCGGCGGATGTTCTCCGCGCTGGCCGGGATGCCGCTGTCCGAGTACGTCCGCCGCCGGCGGCTCACGGTGGCGGCGGCCGAGGTGACGGCCGGCGAGCGGACGTTGCTCGACATCGCGGTCCGCTACGGGTACGGCTCGACCGAGGCGTTCACCCGGGCGTTCCGCGCGCTGCACGGCGTCGGGCCCGGCGAGGCCCGGCGGACCGGCGCGGCGCTGCGCTCGCAGCAGCGGTTGTCCTTCCGCCTCGTCGTCGAAGGGAGTGGCAGCATGCGCTATCGCGTGGTGGAGAAGCCGGAGTTCCGGCTGGTGGGTCGGCGGGCCCGGGTGCCCCTGGTGCACCAGGGGATGAACCCGGCGATCGTGGAGTTCATCCGGGGCATCCCGAAGGAGACCGTGGCCCGGATCGCGGCCCTGTCGGACCAGGAGCCGGCGGGGATCGTCAACGTCAGCGACAAGGTGGCCGACGACCGGGCCGAGGGCACCGAGCTGGATTACTGGCACGGGGTGGTCACCGGCGCGGACGCCCCGGCCGACCTGGACGCGACGACCGTGCCGGCGGGGACGTGGGCGGTCTTCGAGACCTCCGGCGAGTTCCCGGCCGCGGTGCAGGAGCTGTGGCGCGACGTGTTCACCCAGTGGTTCCCGTCGAACGCGTACCGCAGCCGGCCCGGGCCGGAGATCTCCCGGAACCGGATCTCGGCGGACGGCAGGCAGGTGGACGCCGAGCTGTGGATTCCGGTGGAGCGGGCGGGGGCCTAGTGCCGGCTGCCGGCCATCTGGTCGCGCAGGCTGCCGCGCTGCACCGCGCGGCTGATGTCGCTGGGCGAGACGATGCCGACCAGCCGCTGGTCGGTGACCACCAGCGCGCGGCCGTCGGCGCACTCGCTGAGCCGGGGGAGCAGGTCGTTGAGCTGCTCCTCCGGCCGGGCGAGCACCAGGTCGTCGGCCCGGCAGGAGACCTCGGCCAGCGTGGTGCTGCCCCGCCGGTCGGCCGGAATGCCGCGTACCCGGTCGAGGGTGACCAGGCCGACCGGCCGGCCGTCCTCGGTCAGCGGCAGCGTCGAATGCCGGTACGCGAACAGGTAGTGGTCCACGAAGTCGGCCACCGTCATCTCCGCCGAGGCGGTCTGCGGCTGCGGCGTCATCACGTCGCTCACCCGGACCCCGTGCAGGGCGCTGCCCATCCGGGCCTGGCGTTCCTCCATGCCGGCCGCGCCGATCAGGAACCAGCCGATCAGCGCCAGCCAGAGCCCGCCCACCCCGAAACCGGTCGGGAACTGGATCAGCCCGAGGCCGATCAGCAGCGCCCCGAGGACCCAGCCGGCCCGGGCGGCCACCACGGAGGCCTTCGTCCGGTCGCCGGTGGCCTTCCAGACCGCCGCGCGCAGCAGCCGCCCGCCGTCCAGCGGCGCGGCCGGCAGCACGTTGAAGATCGCCAGCAGGACGTTGATGCCGGCCAGCCAGGCCAGCGAGCCGAGCAGCAGGCCGGTCTGCCCGGCCAGCGCGAGCACCATCGCGATGGCGCCGAAGAAGAGCCCGATCAGCAGGCTGACCAGCGGCCCGACCCCGGCGATGCGCAGCTCCGCCCCCGGGTTCTTCGCCTCGCCGCGCAGCTCGGCGACGCCGCCGAAGAGCCACAGCGTGATCCCCTCGACGTGCAGGCCGTTGCGCTTGGCGACGACCGCGTGGGAGACCTCGTGGGCGAGCAGGCCGAGGAAGAAGACCACCGCGGCGGCCAGCCCGGCCAGGACGTACGCGGCCGTGGAACGGCCCGGGTACGCCTCGGGGAACTGGTTGGCCGACAGCCCCCAGGCGATCAGCAGGAAGATGACCAGGACGCTCCAGTTGACCCCGACGGGTACCCCCGCGATCCGGCCAAGCCGGAAGCTCGCCCTCATGGCTGCGTCATACCCCGCCGACGCCGTCCCATGCCCGGGTCACCAGCGGGGCGTGTCGCCGACGATCGCCGGTGAGCGGGTCGTGGCCATCTCCACCGCCCAGTCCAGCGCGCGGTCGGCCACCTTCTCCCAGCCCGGCTCGCCGACGGTGAAGTGCGACCGCCCGGGGAACTCCTGGTAGTCGGTGACCGCCCGGGACCTGCGGTAGAGCGTGGCGTTCGACTTGACCAGGGCCGGCGGCGACACGTGGTCCTCGCCGCCGGCGATCAGCAGCAGCGGCGCCCGGTCGTCCCGGCTGTTGTCCACCCGCGCGGCGGAGTGGGGGTCGAGGTTGGCGAACGCCCCCTCGAAGAGCACGTGCCCGGCCGCCGGCACGGCGTACCGCTGCCAGGCCCGGTCGGACTCCTCCCGGGTGAGGGTGTTGCCGAAGGCGTACCGGAACTCGTCGGGCGTGATCGGCACGGCCTTGTGCCGGTTGGCGGGGCTGCGCAGCACCGGGTACGCCGACCGCAGGGTGCTCACCGGCAGCCGGACCACGCCCTTGGGCGCCGTCGGGGCGATCGCCACCCCGGCCGCGCCGAGCCCCCGGTCGAGCAGCACCTGGGCGACCAGCCCGCCGAACGAATGCCCCATGATCAGTGGCGGGTTCGGCAGCTCCCGGACCAGCGCCGCGTGGTGGTCGACGACCTGACCCAGGGTCAGCCCGGCGATCGGGGCGGGATCGTCGCGCAGCGCCTGCACCTCCGCCTCCATCCCCGGCCAGGCGGGGGTGAGCACGCGGAATCCGAGGGAGCGGTAGCGCCCCGCCCAGCGTTCCCAACTGCGCGACGTCATCCAGAGGCCGTGGATCAGCACGATCGTGTCGACCCGTCCGGTCGGCGCGGTGCCCATTGGCGTACCTCCCCGGCTGCCGGTGTGTGCGGACCCGGCGGCATACCCGCCAGACGCCACCGGAACCGGCGAGGCTCACATCTGCGCGTTCCGCGGGGGCCATCACGGGTCACGCCCCGGCGCCGCGGGTTGCGCCCGCGGGTGGTCAGGCGGTGGGTGGTGGGGTGGGCAGCGCGTCGACCACCACGAACGGCGTACCGGGGGGCACCTCGGCGAGCAGTTCCCGCTGGGCGCTGCGGGTCAGCCGGATGCAGCCGTTGGTGACGTCCTGGCCGAGCGTGTCGTCGTTGTGCCAGCTGTGCAGGCCGATGTGCGCGCCGCGCAGGCCCGGAGGCACCGCGTCGGGGTCGTCGGGGATCGAGCCGAGGGCGAAGATGTCGACGCCGCCGTACACCGCCTCGGGCGGCGGGGTGCGGCCGAGGACGAAGGTCCGGCCGAGCGGGGTGGACTGACCCGGCATGCCGAGGCTGACCGGCCAGGACTTGGTGGCCTGGCCGTGCCGGTACCAGGTCAGCCGGTGCGCCCGGCGCTCCACCACGATCTGGTCGCGCAGTACGACGGTGCTCCAGCCGCCCTCCGGCAGCCAGGCGATCCGCCGGTTCGCCGACGGCAGCAGCACCGCCGTCCAGCCCGTCCGGCGCTGCACCACCGGCATCGTCACCTCCACGCCGCTGATGGTCGGGGCGAGCAGGGCCAGCGGGCGTCCGCCCGGGGCGTCGTACGCGGCGATCCGCCTCGTCGGCGTCAGCCCCTCGGTCAGCGGCGTGGTGTCGTGCGGGCGCGGGTCGGAGGGGAAGCCGGCGGGCGCCGGGTCGTAGTCGACCACCGGGAGGCCGGCCGGGGCGGGTGCCGCGACGGGTACCGTCTCCTCGGGCGTCGGCTCGACGGTGGGCTCGGCGGTGGGGCCGGCCGGCAGGGCGCGGCTCGGCGTGGGCGTTCCGTCGTGGTGCAGCGCCGAGTTGACCAGCAGCGCGAGCGCGAGCAGCGCCGGTACGCCGAACGCGGCGCCCAGCCACGCGAGGCCGAAGCGGGATGTCAATCGGTCAAAGAGCACGAAATCACTCTAAGCGACATAAAGGGCGAAGGGCTCCCGCCCGGCGGAAAATGCGCCGGACGGGAGCCCTCCCGGGAGCGGTCAGGACAGCTTGGCGCCGACGTGGATGGCGATCGCGTCGTGGGCCGGGACGTTGGCCGCGAACCAGCCGTTGGAGTCGACCGTGATCACCGGTCCGGAGCACGAGCCGTTGGCGAAGTCGCCGTGGATCACGTCGCAGTACCGGCCGGCGGGCAGCCCGGTGTAGTAGGACCGGCCGTTGATCGCCGAGCCCTCGTCGTTGATGGTCAGGTACCCCTTGCCGGCCCGGCTGAAGGCGATGTGCTGGTAGCCGTTGTCGTACCAGTTGGCGACGGCGGTGCCCTGGGTGGCGTTGTGGAAGCCGACCATGTTGGCGACGACCCGCCAGCGGTGCTCGCACTGCCAGCCGGAGTAGCAGGTGGTGTTCAAGGTCTTGTTGCCGGCGTCCGAGGGCGGGCCCTGGTCGCGGGAGCTGAAGGTGTAGCTGGACATCACCGTCGGGGCGCCGTACGGCCAGGCCAGCATGAACGCGTTGGCCAGCGCGTAGGCGGCCCCGTTGCGGTAGGTCAGCACGTTGCCGTCGCGCTGGGTGTCGTGGTTGTCGACGAACACCCCGGCCGAGCCGCTGGGCAGGTAGCCCCACGCCTCGCCGAAGTTGCGCAGGTACGCCAGCCGCTCGTTGTTGAACATCCGGGCCAGGTCCTTGCCGTACCGGAACTCGTGCACGTCGCCGTTGCCGGTGTACTCACCCGGGCCGATCGGCTCACCGGCGCCGTAGATGACCTCCTGCACCAGGTACGTCGAGCGGGAGAGCTTGCCCTTGATGGCGGCGATGTCTGCGGCCGGCATGTGCTTGCTGGCGTCCAGCCGGAAGCCGTCCACCCCGAGGGAGAGCAGGTCGTTGAGGTACGCCGCGATCTTCGACCGGACGTAGTCGGACTCGGTCTTCAGGTCGGAGAGGTTGACCAGCTCGCAGTTCTGCACCTCGTACCGGTCGTTGTAGTTGGCGATGTCGTCGCCGCCGTTGCGGCCGCAGTGGTGGAAGTCCTGGGTCTGGTAGATGCCCGGGTAGTCGTAGTGGCTGTAGGACGAGCCGGCCCAGCCGGTGCCGGGGGTGTCCTGGCCGGACATGTGGTTGATCACCGCGTCGACGATGACCTTCACCCCGGCGGCGTGGCAGGTGTTCACCATCGACTGGAACTGCGCCCGGGTGCCCTTGCGCGACTCGATCCGGTAGCTGACCGGCTGGTAGGCCAGCCACCACTGGTTGCCCCGTACGTGCTCCTGGGGCGGGGAGACCTGGACGTAGCCGTAGCCCTTGGGGCCCAGCACGTTGGTGCACTCGCTGGCCACCGACGGCCAGTTCCACTCGAAGAGCTGGACGATGACGTTCCGGGCGCCGGACGGTGCCGCGGCGGCCGGGGGTGCCGCCACGGTGGTGGGTACGAGCAGGCTGGCGATCACGCCGAGGGCGAGGACCGCCGCGCGGCATCGACGTCGATGCATCGGTACTCCCTGGGGGTCGGGGGACGGTGGCGACGCGGGGAGGGAGTTTCAGCTGACGGCTTCTTGCAGTCAGGCTGAAAATTTTCGGCAAGGTTACAAGCGTGTTGCAAATGCTGTCAATGGATGGAGATGCGTCGTTGCGCTGGGCGCTACACGCGTCCCGGGCCGCCCCGGTTCGACGGATCGCCGGAGAAATTCGCCACCCACACTGATCCGTACGGCCCGGACGTCCGTACTGGAGGAAGGAGCAGGTCGGCCGGTGGTGGTGCCGCCGTGAGTCGCGATCGAGGAGCAGATGGGCCGGGCAAAGCAGAACCAGAAGGTGACGACCGTCCGGACCACCACCACCAGCCGTGGGGTACGGACCACGTCGAAACCCGCGATGGCCCTGCTGATCGCGTCCGCGCTCGCCCTGGTGTGGGCCGGACTCGAACTCAGCGGCGCCGGCGGGGCGATGTACGCGTACGGCTTCTTCTTCACCGAGTTCTTCGCCGGGGTGGTGGCCCTGGTCGCGCTCAGCCTCACCGTGATGATGGGGCTGCTCGCCACCGACCGGCTGGTGCTGCAGATCCGGCACCGGGTGCTGCTGCAGTCCGCGCACCGGGCCACCGGCGTGCTCGGCGTGGCCGGGCTGGTCTTCCACGTCATCACCAAGATCGCCATCGGCCGGGCCGCACCGACCGACGCCATGGTGCCGTTCATCGGCGGGCGCGGGCTCTACGTCGGGCTCGGCACGGTGGCCGCGTTCCTCATGGTGAGCGTCTTCTGGACCGGCATCATCCGGGTCCGCTTCGCCGGCGTCGGCCCGAAGTGGTTCTGGCGGGCCCTGCACTCCATGGCGTACGTCTCCTGGCCGTTCGCGCTGGTCCACGGCCTCAACGCCGGCCGGGCGGCGGCGTCCTGGGTGACGCTGAGCTACCTCGCCTGCGTGCTGCTGGTGGTGGTGGCGCTGATGGTGCGGCTCTCCGTCTACCTCGGCAAGCGCAGCCGCGAGCAGCAACAGGCCGCCGCGATCAACAAGGCGATGGCCGTCACGGCGACCGAGGAGGGCAAGGGCCGGACCCGGCTCGCCGGGCTCGGGCGGCGCAAGGCCGAGGCGGAGGAGAAGGACACCCGGGGCGGGTGGGCCGAGGCCACCGCCACCGCGTCCTGGAGCGCGCCGACCGGCACCGCCCGACGCCGCGACCCCGAGCGGTTCACCGTGCCGGTGGTGCCCGAGCCCGGCACCCTGCGCGAGCCCGTCCGGGGCGGCCGGTCCCGCCGCGACGTCGAGGACGCGCCGCCGCGCCGCCGGGAGGACCTGGAGCCGGCCGCGCGCCGCGCGGAACCCGCCGAGCGGCGCCGGGACGCCGAGCGCACCCGCCGCCGGGACGAGGACGTGGCCCCGGTCTCCGGTGGCCGCCGCGCCCGGTACGACGAGGAGACCGCCCCGGTCTCGGGCGGTCGCCGCGCCCGCTACGAGGAGGACGTGGCGCCGGTCTCCACCGGCCGCCGTGCCCGGCGGGACGACGACGACCTCGCCGCGTCCTACTCCGCGCCGCCCCGCCGGCGCACCGAGGAGCCCGAGGAGCCGTGGGACAGCCCGCGCCGCTGGGAGAACTCGCTGCCGGTGTCGGCCGAGCCCATCTCCGCCACGCCGCGCAGCGGCGCCGGTCGGCACAGCGTCGAGGACGAGGTGCCGGAGGAGGCGGACTACTGGCGGCCGCCGGCCCGGTACGTCCCGGACGAGGTGCCGGTCGACGACACCCCCACCCTGGTCGACCTGGCCTCCCGTCGCGCCCGGAAGGCCACCGGCGACAGCCGTCGGCGCCGCCGGCGGGCCGAAGCGGACGCGGTGGACGGGGCGTACTGGGCCGGGCTGCGGGGTGAGGCGAAGTGATGCGGACCAAGGTGCCCCCGGTGGCCTGTGTCGGCGAGCCCCGGCTCACCGCCGGGTTCGCCGAGTTCGGCCGGCTCGACCTCGTCGCGCACGAGGAGGTGCACGGCCCGATCGGCCCGATGGAGCCGGCCAACCTGCTCCGGCTGGCCGAGAGCGTGCAGCTCAAGGGGAAGGGCGGGGCCGGTTTCCCGTTCGCCCGCAAGATCAAGGCGGTGCTGGAGTCCTGCGAGCGGCAGGACCTGCCCGCCGTGGTGGTGGTCAACGCCAGCGAGGGCGAGCCGGCGAGCTGGAAGGACAAGGTCCTGCTCACCCGGGCGCCGCACCTGATCCTCGACGGCGCCGCGCTGGCCGCGTACGCGCTGGACGCCGAGGAGATCGTGATCGGGGTGTCCGACCACGGCATCGGCCGCGACTCGCTCACCGAGGCTCTCCAGGAGCGCCGGATGCCGGTGCCGGCCAGCATCGTCACCGTGCCGCACCGGTTCATCTCCGGCGAGGGCGGCGCGCTGGTCAACGGGATCAACGGGCTGCCGCACATCCCGCCCGGCACCAAGAAGCGCTCCAGCGACTCCGGCGTGAACAACCTGCCCACCCTGCTCTCCAACGCCGAGACGTACGCGCAGCTGGCGGTCGCCGCCCGGCTCGGCCCGTACGAGTACGCGGCGCTCGGCACCGACGACGAGCCCGGCACCCTGCTGCTCACCGTGACTGGCGCGGCGAAGCGCCCCGCCGTGGTGGAGTGCGCCGCCGGCACGCCGCTGCGGGAGATCCTCGACCTGTGCGAGGTGCCGGACTCACCGGGCATCCTGATGGGCGGCTACCACGGCAAGTGGATCACCCAGGAGGCCGCGGACCGGGCGGAGGTGTCCCGCAAGGGGCTCACCGCGGTCGGCGGCACCCTCGGCGCCGGCATCATCGTGCCGCTGAGCAACGACACCTGCCCGCTCGGCGAGGCCGCGCAGGTGGTCCGCTACCTCGCCGGCGAGTCCGCCGGCCAGTGCGGCCCGTGCAAGATGGGGCTGCCCGACCTGGCCCGCGCCATCGACCTGGCGGTCTCCGGCAGCGCGCCGGTGGAGGTCGTCCGGGCCGCCGCCGGCGACGTCAAGGGGCGCGGCGCGTGCAGCCACCCCGACGGTACGGCCCGGTTCGCGCTGTCGGCGATGGAGGTCTTCGCCGAGGACCTGCGCCTGCACACCACCGGGGACGGCTGCGGCCGGCGGGTCAAGGGCGTGCTGGGGCTGCCCGGCGCGCCCGACGGCAACCCGCAGAAGCTCACCCTCGACTGGTCCCGCTGCGACGGGCACGGGCTCTGCGCGCACGTCGTGCCCGACTTCATCCGGCTGGACGCCAACGGATACCCCGCCTTCCCGTCCACCCCCGTGCCGACCTGGCTCAAGGAGGGCGCGCTCAAGGCGGTCAAGGTCTGCCCCGAGCTCGCGCTGCGGCTGGCCAAGGCCGAGTAGCAGCACCACCGAGAGGAGACGCGCCATGCGGTCGTACCCCAGGATCGACCCGGGTGGACGACCGCCCGGCGTGGGCCGGCGGGCCGCCGTCGGCGTCACGCTGGCCGCTGCCCTGCTCGCCGCCGCCGGCGGCTGCGCGGTCGGCCCGGAGCCGGCCGGACCGCCCGCCGAGGTCGCCGTCCCGGCGGCCACCGCCTCGCCGCTGCCCACCGGCCCCACCCCGGCCGGCCCGGCGAGCCCGGCGGCCCCGGCCCGGGTGCCCGACACGCTGCGCTTCACCGCGAAGACCCTGGACGGTACGGCCTTCTCGGCGGCGGACCTGGCCGGCCGGCCGGTGGTGCTCTGGTTCTGGGCGCCGTGGTGCGCGACCTGCGCCAGCCAGGCGTGGACGGTGGCCGAGATCGCCCCGAAGTACCGCGACACCGTGCCGATCGTCGGGGTGGCCGGCCTGGGTGAGCAGCGGGCCATGAAGGACTTCGTCGAGGAGTTCGACCTGGCCGGCACGCCACAGCTCGACGACCGCGCCGGGGCGCTGTGGCGCCGCTTCGAGGTCGTCGAACAGAGCACCTTCCTGGTGATCGACCGGGACGGGAAGGTCGTCCACCAGGGCTTCCTGGACGGCGAGGACCTGACCCGCCGGGTCGCCGCGCTGGCCGGCTAGATGCAGACCCCGCTGCTGCTCGCGCTGACCGCCGGCATGCTCGGCGCGGTCAACCCGTGCGGCTTCGCGATGCTGCCGGCGTACCTGTCGCTGCTGGTCGCCGGCGACGGACGTGGCCCGGTCCGCCGCGCGCTCACCGCCGCCGCCGGCCTGACCTGCGGGTACGTCGTGGTCTTCGGCGCGTTCGGGATGGCCGTGGCGCCGCTGGCCGGTTGGCTGCGCCCCCGGCTGCCCTGGCTGACGGTCACCCTCGGGCTGGGGCTGCTGGCGCTCGGCTGCTGGCTGCTCGCCGGCCGCCGGCTACCTGCCCCCGGCGGTCTCGCCGGCCGGGCGCCCCGGCTCACCCGCTCCTGGGCGTCCATGGCGCTGTTCGGGATGGCGTACGCGCTGGCCTCGCTGACCTGCACCATCGCCCCGTTCCTGGCGATCGTGGTGACCAGCCTCCAGGCCGGCTCGACGCTGCGCGGGCTGGCGCTCTTCGTCGCGTACGCGATCGGGATGGGGCTGGTGGCGGCGGTGGCCGCGCTCGGGGTGGCGCTGCTGCGCGGTGCGGTGGTGGCCCGGCTGCGCGCCGCCGGCGCGTGGGTGCCCCGGCTCAGCGGGCTGGTGCTGCTTCTCGCCGGCGGCTACGTCGCCTGGTACGGCTGGTACGAGGTCCGGCTGGCGCAGGGCCGGCGCGACGCGTTCGGTGATCCGGTGGTGGTGGGCGCGGCCCGGGTCCAGCGGGCGCTGGTCACCGCGCTGGACGCGGTCGGCCCGGCGGTGCTCGCGGCGATGCTGGTGGGCCTGCTGACGGCGGCAGTGCTGGCGCGGCGCCGCGCCCGGCCGGCGGAGCGGGTCGACCCGGCGACCGGAGACGGACGGCGGGGACCGGGAGACCCGGTCCCCGCCGACGTCGAGGCGGTCAGCGGCTCGGCGTGAGCCGGTCGGTGCCGAGCCGGTCGTGGAGCACCTCCGGCAGCAGCACCGAGCCGTCGGGCTGCTGGAACTGCTCCAGGATGGCCGGGAAGAGCCGGCTGGTGGCCAGCGCCGACCCGTTGAGGGTGTGCACGAACCGGGTCTGCTTGCCGCCCGGCTCGCGGTAGCGGATGGCCGCCCGGCGGGCCTGGTAGTCGCCGGCCCAGGAGACCGACGACACCTCCTTGTACTTGCCGGTGCTCGGCATCCAGACCTCGATGTCGAGGGTCTTCTTCATCGACGCGCTGGCGTCACCGGCGGAGAGCAGGGTGCGCTGGTAGTGCAGGCCCAGCTTCTCGACCAGGCTCTCGGCGTGGGCGAGCATCGCCTCCAGCGCCGTGTCGGCCTGCTCCGGCAGGCAGAACTGGAAGATCTCCACCTTGTTGAACTGGTGGCCGCGCACGGTGCCGCGCTCGTCGGAGTGCGAGCCGGCGGCCTCGCGGCGGTAGCACGGGGTGTAGGCGAACGCCTTCAACGGCAGCTTCCCGGTGTCCAGGATCTCGTCCTGGTACGCCCCGAGGATCGCCGTCTCCGAGGTGGGCAGCAGGAACTGCCCGCGCGGGGCGGACTCCCGGTCCAGGTGGTAGACGTCGTCGTAGAACTTGGGGAACTGTCCGGCGGCGAAGCCGGCGGTGTCCAGCAGCAGGTGCGGCGGGAGCAGGAACTCGTAGCCAGCCTTGACGTGCTCGTCGATGAACCAGTTGATGAGGGCCCACTCCAGCCGGGCACCCAGGCCGGTGTACATCCAGAAGCCCGAGCCGCCGAGCTTGACCCCGCGCTCGTGGTCGACCAGGCCCAGCATCCGGCTCAGCTCGACGTGGTCGCGGACCTTCTCGATCGCCGGTGGCGCACCGAAGGTCTTCACCACCCGGTTGGCTTCCTTGCCGCCGGGCAGCACGTCGTCGGCGGGCATGTTGGGCAGCTCGCTCATCGTGCCGCGCAGCCGGGACTGCACCTCGTCCAGCTCGGACTCCAGCTCCGCGAGCTGCTTCCGGCCGGCCTCCGGCGCGGAGACCTCCGGCTCGGCGCCGGCGCGCTTCGCCGCCGCGTACGCCCGGGCCTCCGCCTTGCGGCGCTGCCGCTCGGCGTCGATCTCGGTGATCAGGGCGCGGCGCTCCTGGTCGAGTCGCTGGATCTCGTCCAGGACCCGATTGACCTCGGCGGGATCCAGTCGCTTCGCCAGCGCGGTCGCCACCGCCTCGCGATCCTTCCGGATCAACTCCATGTCGAGCATGCTGCTCCGTACGCCTCCGTCCGGGATGTCAGGTGAGACCACCAGATGCTACCGTCGCGCCTCCCCGCCGCCGGTACGGCCCGGACGAGCCGCCCCGCCGGGCCTCCCGGCGCCGCAGGGCGTCCGACGGGCGGCGCGATCCGCCAGGTCAGCGCCGGACGAGGATCAGGGCCGAGGATCAGGGCCGAGGTCAGAGCCGGATGGGCATCAGGATCGAGAAGGCGTCCTCGTCGTCGGGGCGGCGGATCGCCAGCGGGGCGATCGGGCCGTCCAGCTCCAGCACCAGCTGCGGGCCGCCCGCGGCGTCCAGCGCGTCCAGCAGGTAGTCGCCGTTCACGCCGACCCGCAGCTCGCCGGGGCTGATGGCGGCGGCGGCACCGTCCGGGCCCGCGGCCAGGTCGTCCGGGCCGAGCAGGCGCAGGCCGTCCCGCTCGTCGAGGCCGAGCACGGTCACCGCCAGCGGCACGCCCTCGTGGTCGCGGGTGACGGTGGGCGCCCCGCCGTCGCGCAGCGCCGCGCGCAGGGCGGGCGCGTCGACCGGGATCCGCCGGACGGGGGCCTCGCCGGCCGCCCGGTGCAGCAGCCGGCGGTAGTCGGGGAAGTCGTACGGCAGGGCGGTCGCGGTGACCGCCCGACCCGCCACGCTGACCGTCACCTCGGCTCCGGCCAGGCTCAGGTGCGCCTCGGGGGTCGCCCCGGCGCCGGTGTCCAGCAGCGCGCGGATCTCGTCCACCGCGCCGACCGGGAGCAGCGCGCGCACCGCCGGGCCGTCCACCCGCCCGGGGGTACGCGCCAGCGCCAGGCGGTGCCGGTCGGTGGCGACCAGCCGTACGCCGTCGGCCTCCACGTCGAGGAGTACACCGGCCAGGACCGGCAGCTCCGGGTCGGCGCCGACGGCGAAGCGGACGGCGTCGACGGCGGCGGCCAGGTCGACGCGGGACAGCACGATACGGGTGGTCATCGGGGTCTCCTCGGGATCGAGCAGGGCACGGATCCGGGAGAGTTCGCGGCGGGCGTCGGCCAGGCCGTCCTCCAGCCGGCGCAGGTGCGCGTCGAGCAGCCGCCCCACCACCGCCGGCTCGGCCCGGTGGCGCAGCGCCTCGGAGATCCCCGTCAGCGGCATGCCGACCCGGCGCAGGCCGGCGACCAGCCGTGCCGGGGCCACCTGCTCGTCGGTGTACCACCGGTAGCCGGTCACCGGGTCCACCAGCGCCGGGGTCAGCACCCCGCAGCGGTCGTAGAACCGCAGGGCGCTGACCGTCAGGCCGCTGGCCCGGGCCAGCTCACCGATGCTGCGCAGCTCGCTCTCCACGACGGTGATCCTGTCGTCTCAACCAGGTCGAGGGTCAAGCGGCGGGGCGGTCGGCGCTCACCGCGGCGCGTCCAGCACCCGGAACGTGATGCCCGCCTTCACCAGCCGGTCCAGCAGCGCGTCGCCCATCGCGGTGACCGGGGTGACCTGCCCCGCGGTGGCCGGCAGATCGTCGCAGGCCAGGCAGAGCGCCGACTCGCCGAGCATCTTCGCCGTCTCGTCGTATCCGGGGTCGCCGCCGGAGACCTCGGTCAGCACCCGCCGGCCCCCGCCGGAGCCGAGGAAGCGCACCCGGAACCAGGACTTCGCCCGCTGCTCGGCGGTCGGCCCCTGACCGGAGGCGAGCCGGCCGAACAGCCAGCGCCGGGTCGGCGGCAGCTTCACCAGGCCGACCAGGCCGGCCAGCCCGACCCCGCTGGCCAGCACCGTGGGCAGTCGCTTCACCGCGGCGAAGTGCCGGTAGCGGAAGTCCGGGCCGTACTCCGGGCGGGCCGCCGCGGACCGGCGGACCACCTGCGGGTCGATGGTGGGCAGCGGCACCGCCCACATGCCGATCTCCTTCGACCGGCCCACCCTGCCCGGCACCGCGCGAACCCGGCGCCCCTCCGGCCGGGGCTCGACCGCCTTGCGCTCCTTCGCCGCCCGGTTCGTCTCGCCGGTGCGGGAGAACGCGGTCAGTGCCGAGTGGTACGTGCCGGCGGAGAACCGCCCGCCCGCCCGGACGAAGCCGTCCACCGTGATCGGCCCGTCCGACGGGAGCTGCTTGACGGTGTACCAGGTCCCCAGGTCGTGCGGGATCGAGTCGAAGCCGCAGGCGTGCACCAGCCGGGCCCCGGTGCGCACCGCCTCGGCGTGGTGTCGCACGTACATCCGGTCGACGAACTCCGGCTCGCCGGTGATGTCCAGGTAGTCGGTGCCGGCGGTGGCGCACGCGGCCACGAGCGGCTCCCCGTGGTGGACGTACGGGCCGACGGTGCTGGCCACCACCCGGGCGCTCTCGGCGACCATCTGCAGCGACGCGGCGTCGGTGACGTCGGCGGTGAGCAGCGGCAGCTCGACCAGCGCCGGGTCGATGTCGGCGAGCCGGTCGCGGACCGCCGCCAGCTTGGTCGGGTTGCGCCCGGCGAGGGCCCAGCGCAGCCCGGCGGGGGCGTGCCGGGCCAGGTACTCGGCGGTCAGGCCACCGGTGAAGCCGGTCGCGCCGAACAGGACGATGTCGTACGGGCGGTCGTCAGGCATCCGCCGAGTGTGCCACCCGCGAGGACGTTTTCACCGCTGCGGAACGAAGATCCTCCCGGCAGAGCGCGCTCATCCCGGACCCTCCAGCGGCGAGCGGTTCGCGCGCAGCACCTCGCCGGTCTCGGCGAGCTGCTTGACCCGGCGCAGCACGCCGCGCAGGTACAGGCCCGGGTCGTCGCCGACCAGGTGCGCCGCCATTCCGGGCAGGGTCGTCACCCCGCCGAGCGGGCGGACGGCCAGTTCGCTGCCGCGCCCGCCGGGGGCCGGGCGCAGGTGCAGCTCGACCGCGCCGTCCAGCGGGCGCAGCGGCTCCGGCCACCCGCCGCCGGGCAGCACCTCCGCCGGTGGCCGGTCGACCGTCACCACCTGCCAGCGGCCGGGCCGCGGGTCGGCGCCGGCCGCGCGGGGCCAGTTCCCCCTCCGGGGTACGACCAGCGCGCGCAGCGCCGCCGCGCCCGCGGTGGCCGCCACGAGGGTGAGCGCGACCCGCCGTCCCATCCGTACCACCTGCCCCTCCCGCTGCCCGGGCCGGTTGCGGTACGGGCGACCGGTCACGCGCGGCCGGTCGCCCGTGTACGCCCAGGGTCGGGGTGGCCCGGGTGAGCCGTGCTCCCCCCGAAGGGGTGAACCCGGCCGGGCCGGGTAAGCGCCGCCGACCTGGGGAGGAACGCGTCGACGGGGGTGGGTGCATGCCGCAGCGGCAGCTGAGCAGCAACGGGATCGCCGAGGCGTCGGCCGGCCCGCCGCCGCTGCTCGCCTCCCGGCTGGCTCCGCCCGCGCTGCCCGAGCCGGTGCTGCTGCGGCCGCGGCTGATCTCCCGGCTGGACGCCGGGGTCGCCGGGCCGGTCACCCTGGTCCGCGCACCGGCCGGCTGGGGCAAGACCACCCTGCTCGCCGCCTGGGCGGGTGCCGCGCCGGAACCGGGGCCGGCGTGGGTGCAGGTGGAGGATGGTGACACCGGGGAGCGGCTCTGGGCGTACCTGGCGGCGGCGCTGCGCGGGGTGGCGGAGCCGGCGGCGGAACCGGCCGTACCGGCGACCCCGCCCCGCCCCGACCAGCTGGAGCTGCTCGCCGCCGGCCTGGCCGCCCGGGAGCGGCCGGTGCTGCTGGTCCTGGACGACCTGCACCGGGTCACCGACCCGGCCGCGCTGACCGGGCTGGAGTTCCTGCTGCGGCACACCGACGGGCGGCTGCGCCTGGTCGCCGGGGCGCGCACCGACCTGCCGCTGGCCCTGCACCGGCTGCGGCTGGCGGGCGAGCTGACCGAGATCGGCCCCGACGAGCTGGCCTTCACCGAAGACGAGGTCGCCGACCTGCTGGTCGCGCACGGCGCACCGCTGCCCGCCACGGCGGTCGCCCGGCTGCGGGAGCGGACCGGTGGCTGGCCGGCCGGGCTGCGGTTCGCCGCGCTCGCCGCCGGGGATCGCGCCGACCCGGAACGCTGGGCCGAGCGGTTCGGCGGCGACCAGCCGGACGTCGCCGCGTACCTGCGGGCGGAGGTGCTGGCCGGGTTGCCGCCGTCGGCGCGGGACCTGTTGCTGCGGGCGGCGGTCGCGCCGGCGGTCCGCGCCGACCTGGCGGACGCGCTGACCGGTCGGGGTGACGGCGGCCAGTTGCTCGCCGGGCTGGCCCGGGAGAGCGGCTTCGTGCACCGCGACGACAGCGAGCCGCCCTGGTACCGGGCCCACCCGCTCCTGGCCGACCTGCTCCGCGAGGAGCTCGACGGGCTGGGCGAGGACGAGCGGCGCGATCTGCACCGGCGGGCGGCGGGCTGGTACGCCGGTCACGACCGCCCGGCCGAGGCGCTGCGCCACGCGCTCGCCGCCGGCGAGTGGGATCGGGCCAGCGAGCTGCTGCTCACCGGCTGGCCGGAGCTGGTCCCGTACGACCCGGAGGCCGCCGCCGGCCCGCCGCCACCGGCGCCGCCGCCCGAGGCGGTCCGCCGCGACCCGGAGCTGGCCCTGGCCGGCGCGGCCGAACGGGCGTACGCGGGCGACAGCGGAGCCGCCGCCGCCCGGCTGCGCGAGGCTGTGGCGGCGGCCGGGTCGCTGGCCGCGCCGCGCCGGGACCGGTTCCGTCGGCTGGCCACCGCGTTGGAACTCACCCTGGCCCGGCTCGCCGGGGATCACCGGGAGGTACGCGCCGCCGCCGCCCGACTGCTCGCCACCCGCGACCCGGCGCAGGTCGACAGCCCGGACACCGACGACCCGCGTACCGGTGAGGACGCCGACGTGCGCGCGGTGGCCGGCACCGCACTCGGCCTGGTCGACCTCGCCGAGGGCGACCTGCCGGCGGCGTCGGCGAGCTTCGGCGCGGCGCTCGACGCCGCCCGCCGGGCCGGGCGGCCCCGCACCGAGCTGGTCTGCGCGGCGCGGTACGCGGTGCTGCACGCGCTCGCCGGGGAGCTGCGCGCGGCGGAGCGGACCGCCCGGAGGGCGCTGGAGATGCCGTCCTGCCAGGGCTGGTCCAGCCGGACCGAGTGCGCCCACGCCCACCTGGCGTTGGCCCTGGTGGCGCTGCACCGCGACCAGCCCGAGGAGGCCACCGCGCACCTGGCGCTGACCGGCCCGGCCGGCGGGGACGCGACGGTCGCCGCCGCGGCGGCGCTGTGCCGGGGCGGGCTGCTGCGCGACGCGGGGGAGCCGGCGGCGGCGACGCAACTGGTCGCGCGGGCCCGGGAGGAGCTGGCGTCCCGGTCCGTCGCGGGGGAGCTCGCCGACCGGCTGCTCGCGCTGGAGGCGGACCTGCGTGGTGAGCAGGGCGACGTGGACACCGCCCGGGGGCTGCTCGCCGATCGGGCGCGGGCACCCGAGCCGGCGCCGGCGCTGGCCCTGGCCCTCGCCCAGGCGGAGCTGCGGGCCGGCGACGTACGGGCGGCCGGCTACGCCCTGCCGGACTGGGACGCCCCGGTCGCCGAGGACTGGCCGCTGCCGGTGCGCCTCGGGGCCGGAGTGCTGGAGGCGGTGCTGGCCCGCCGGGGCGGCGATGTCCGGCGCGCGGGGCGGCTGCTGGAACGGGTGCTCGACCTGGCCGGTCCGGAGGGCCACCGGCGGGTGTTCACCCGGGCGGAGCCGGTGGTGCGCGACCTGCTCGCCGCCCACCTGGACTCCGGCACCGCGCACTGGCCGACGGTGAGCGACCTGGTCCGGGGCGCCGACGAGCCCGGCGAACGGGGCGCGGCGGGGCCGGAGTCGGCGTTGGACGAGCCGCTGACCGAGCGGGAGCTGACCATCCTGCGCTACCTGCAGAGCATCCTGTCCAACGTGGAGATCGCCAGCGAACTGTCCCTGTCGGTCAACACCGTCAAGACGCACGTCCGCAACATCTACCGCAAGCTCGACGCGACCCGCCGGCGCGAGGCGGTGCGGCGGGCCCGCGAGCTGCGGCTGATCTGACCCGTCGCGCCGACCACCGCCGGGCGGTGCGATCCCGGCGGTGGTCGGCGAGGTGGTGGGGTCAGGCGCCGGCCGCCGCGTCCACCGCGGCGAGCAGCTCCGGCAGGTCGTGCCCGCCCTCGTGGCGGATCTCGTTGACGAAGAGGGTGGGTGTGCCGTTCACCCCGCTGCGGATCCCGCCGACGAAGTCCCGCCGCACCCGGTCGGCGTACGCGTGCCGTTCGACCTCCGCGCTCACCTCGTCGGGCGGGAGGCCGAGCTGTTCGACGCCGAGCGACAGGTGCACCGGGTCCAACTGGTCCTGGTGCTCGTAGAGCCAGTCGTGCATGTCCCAGAACCGGTCCCGGCGCGCGGCCGCCTCGGCGACCTCGGCGGCGCTCTCCGCGTACGGGTGGACGTTGGCGATGGGGAAGTGCCGGTAGACCAGCCGGACGGTGGCGCTGCGCTGGCGCAGCACCTCGGCCAGGTTCGGGTACGCCGCCCCGCAGTACCGGCACTGGAAGTCGCCGTACTCGACGATGGTGACCGGCGCGTCCGCCGGACCCCGGACGTGGTCGGTTTCGTCCACCGGCGTGCGCAGCCGGGAGGTGACCTGGAGCGGTGTCGTCATCGGGTCACCACCCGCCGATCCGACCCGATCTCCTCCAGCGCGTCGAGGATGCCGTCGGCGCCCGGGTTGACCTCCGGCGGCGACAGCTGGCTCCAGGCCACCATCCCGTCCGGGTCGAGCACCACCAGCGCCCGCGCCGACTGCCCCTGCGAGGTGTAGGCGCCGTACCGGCGGGACACCTCGCCCTTGGGCTCGAAGTCGGCCAGCAGCGGGAACGCGATGCCCCGGGCCTCGGCGAAGGCCTGGTGCGACCAGACGCTGTCGACGGAGATGCCGAGCAGCACCGCGTCGTACCGGTCGAACTCCGGCATCGCCGCCTGGTACAGCGTCATCTGGTCGCCGCAGACCGGGGTCCAGTCGGCGGGGTAGAAGGCGAGCACCACCGGCCGGCCGCGGAACTGCCCGGGGCCGATGCGCCGCCCGTCCGGGGTGGCCGGCAGGGTGAAGTCGGGCGCCCGGCTCCCAGATCTGATCAGCCCGTCCGAATCAGTCATGACTCCCACGGTGCCCGCCGGCCGGGTGACGGCGGATCACCCGGCCCGGGTGGTCTCAGCGGGCCGCCACCGTGACGTGGTTGTGCACCTCGCGGATGCCAGGGGCGGACCAGACGATCCGCTCCACCTCGTCGCGCTCGGGCACGGAGTGCACCAGGCCGTCGATGACCACCGTGTCGCCGTAGACCCGGATGCTGATCCGGTCCGGCTCGGTGGCGCCGCTGCGGGCGAGCGCGTCGACGATCCGGTCGGGCAGTTCGGCGCCGCTCGGCGGGGTGGGCGGCCGGACGGTGATGCCGTTGCTGACCCCGCGTACGCCGGTGAGCCGGCCGACCACGCGCTCGGCGGCCCGGCGCTGGTACTCCCACTCGACCCCGCCGCGCAGCGTCACCCAGCCGTCGGCGACGGTCACCGCCAGGTCCTCCACCGGCACGAAGGCGTCCCACTCCAGGGCCCGCTCGGCGGCCCCGGCGATCTCCGTGTCGGTCCGCTCGGCCGACGGGCCGAGCCGCACCGCCAGGTCGTTGGCGACGGCCCGGACCCGGGCCACCCGGTGCGCGGCCCGCTCGGCGGCCCACTTGGCGGCGTAGCTGTCCACCCGCCCGGTCAGGGTCACCACCCCCTCGGCGACGGTGACCCCCACCTCGGCCGGGCTCACCCGGGGTTCCCAGGTCAGCTCGTCGAGCACGTCGGTCTGGATGTCCTGGTCGGTACGCGTGACGGTGGTCGCGCTGGCCATGCGCTCACTCCTCCCGGGATCGGGGCACTAGGCGGGTGCTGAGCCCGCCGACCGCGATCCTGTCGCCGCATCGGATGAACCGCCGTCACCCGCACCGGGTGACCGGCCGCGTGCCGGGCGTCGACAATCGGGGGTCGGCTCGGGCACGATCTGGCGGTCGGCGAGGGGCGGGAGCGATGGACGGGATGCGCCGGGCGGCGCGGGCGCTGTGGCGGGTGGCCCGGCACGAATGGACCGTCGTCGTGCTCGGGTCGCTGGCGCTGGCCGCCGCGCTGACCTGGCCGACGCTGCGCGACCCGGCCGGCACCATCCCGCAGGACACCGGCGACCCGACGTTGCAGGCGTGGCAGGTGGCCTGGGGCGGGCACGCCCTGCGGACCGACCCGGCGCACCTGTGGCACTCGAACACGTTCTTCCCCGAGCCGTACACCTACGCCTACTCCGACACCCTGCTCGGCTTCGCCCCGTTCGGCCTCGTCGGCGAGGGGCCGGTGGCCGCCGTCGTCCGGTACAACCTGCTCTACGTGCTGGTGCACGCGCTGGCCTTCGTCGGGGCGTACGCGCTGTCCCGGCAGTTGGGGGCCGGGCGGGCGGGGTCGGCGGTGGCCGGGGCGTCGTTCGCGTACGCGCCGTGGAAGCTGGCCCAGGCCGGGCACCTGCACGTGCTGAGCGTGGGCGGGGTGGCCCTGGCGCTGGCCATGCTGGCCCGGGGGCACGGCTGGTCGCTGCGGCACGGACACCGGCCCGACCGGGTCCGCCCCGGCTGGGCGGCGGCGGGCTGGGCGGTCGCCGCCTGGCAGATCACCCTCGGCTTCGGCATCGGCCTGCCCTTCGCGTACGTCCTCGTCCTGCTCTGCCTCGCCGTCGCGGTGGCGTACGGCGTGACCTGGTGGCGGCGCCGGACGCGGCCGGCGGTCCCGCGCGGGTTGTTCCTGGCCGACCTGGCCGGGGTCAGCGGTTTCGCCGGGGTGACCCTGCTGATGGCGGCGCCGTACCTGGAGGTGGTGGCCCGCCACCCGGCCGGCCGGCGGACGGCCGCGCAGGTCGACATGTTCTCCCCGCCGGCCCGGGGTTTCCTGATCGCCCCGCCCGAGTCCTGGCTCTGGGGCGAGCGGCACGGGGCGGCCCGGGCGACGCTCGGCTTCCCGGGGGAGATGACCCTGCTGCCCGGCGTGGTGCTGATCGCGCTGGCCGCGGCCGGGCTCGTCTTCTCGGTCTGGCGGCTGCGGCAGCGGATCGCGCTGGCCGTCGGGGTGCTGGTCAGCCTCGCCCTCGCGGCGGGCAGCAGCTTCGGCGGCGACGGCCACCCCGGCTATCTGACGCTGATGCGGCACCTGCCGGGCTGGGACGCCCTGCGTACCCCGGGCCGGCTGGTGCTCTGGACGACGCTGTTGCTGGGCGTGCTGGCCGCCGGGGTGCTGACGGTTCAGGACCGGTCGCCGACGGGGACGAGTCCCAGGGGCTGGCGCCGGTGGACGCGGGTGGCGCTGGTGCTGCCGGTGCTGCCGGTGCTGCTGGTGCTGGTGGAGGGGGTGAACCGGACCCCGCACGTGCCGGTGCCGGCGCAGCCGGCGGCGCTGCGCGGCGTCGCGGGGCCGGTGCTGGTGCTGCCGCTGGGTGGGATCCGCGAGTACCACGTGATGCTCTGGTCGACCGACGGCTTCCCGCGCACGGTCAACGGGCTCGCCTCGTTCACGCCGGAGAGTCAGCAGCGGATCCGGGATGCCGCGACGGGCTTCCCGGACGCGGCGTCGGTGGCGTACCTGCGGGCGGTCGGGGTGCGCACGGTGGTGCTGCTGCCCGGGTACGCGGCCGGAACTCCCTGGCAGGACGCGGCGGCCCGGCCGGTCGACGGGCTGGGGATCAGCCGCGAGCCGGCGGCCGACGGGGTGGTCTACCGGCTCGACCCGACGGAGTGACTGGGAGCGCTTCCACAGAGGATGTCGCAGCGGTTAGGGTGAATGCCTTCCTCGGCCGCGGGAGCCAGCGTGCCGGCGGGAAGCCAGGGCAGCTTCCCGCACCCGTCGACGTCCCCCTCGGGCCGTCGCGTCCCCACCTGGCATCCCCGAGAGGAACCGCAGATGCGGAGAAGTCTCGCCGGCGCGGTCACGTCCGTGCTCGCCGCCGCCACCGCCGTCGTGGCCGTGCAGGTCACCGTCGCACCGTCCACCCCGGCCGCCGCGGCGGCCGCCGAGCCGTACCACTGGCGCAACGTCCGGATCGACGGTGGCGGCTTCGTCCCCGGCATCATCTTCAACCAGACCGAGAAGAACCTGATCTACGCCCGCACCGACATCGGCGGGGCGTACCGCTGGGAGCAGGCCAGCCAGTCGTGGACGCCGCTGCTGGACTGGGTGGGCCCGGCCCGGTGGGGCTACAACGGCGTGGTCAGCATGGCCACCGACCCGGTGCAGACCAACCGGGTGTACGCGGCGGTCGGGATGTACACCAACGACTGGGACCCGAACAACGGCGCGATCCTGCGCTCGTCGGACAAGGGCGCCACCTGGCAGGTCACCGAACTGCCCTTCAAGAACGGCGGCAACATGCCCGGCCGGGGCATGGGGGAGCGGCTGGCCGTCGACCCCAACCGCAACAGCGTCCTGTACTACGGCGCCGAGGGCGGCAACGGGCTGTGGCGCAGCACCGACTTCGGGGCGACCTGGGCGAAGGTGGCGAACTTCCCCAACGTCGGCAACTACCGGGCCGACCCTGGTGACCCCGGCGGCTACAACGGCCAGAACCAGGGCCTGACCTGGGTGAGCTTCGACAAGAGCACCGGCACCCCCGGCACCGCCACGAAGACCATCTACGTCGGCGTGGCCGACAAGGAGAACCCGGTCTACCGCAGCACCGACGCGGGCGCCACCTGGGAGCGGATCGCCGGCCAGCCCACCGGCTACCTGGCCCACAAGGGCGTGGTCGACCCGGTCGGCGGCCACCTCTACATCGCCACCAGCGACACCGGCGGCCCGTACGACGGCGGCAAGGGCGACGTGTGGAAGTTCAGCCGGGCGACCGGCGCGTGGACGCGGATCAGCCCGATCCCGTCGACCAGCACCGACAACTACTTCGGCTACTCCGGCCTGACCATCGACCGGCAGCGGCCGAACACCCTGATGGTCGCCACCCAGGTCTCCTGGTGGCCGGACGCGATCTTCTTCCGCAGCACCGACGGGGGCGCCACCTGGACCCGGATCTGGGAGTTCGGCAGCTACCCGAACCGCACCAAGCGCTACACCATGGACGTCAGCTCGGTGCCGTGGCTGACCTTCGGCGGCAACCCCTCCCCGCCGGAGGAGACCCCGAAGCTGGGCTGGATGAACGAGTCGGTGGAGATCGACCCGTTCGACTCCAACCGCTTCCTGTACGGCACCGGCGCGACCATCTACGGCAGCACCGACCTCACCAGGTGGGACAGCGGCGCGCAGTTCACCATCAAGCCGATGGTCAAGGGCCTGGAGGAGACCGCCGTCCTCGACCTGATCAGCCCGCCCTCGGGCGCGCCGCTGGTCAGCGCCCTCGGCGACATCGGCGGCTTCCGCCACACCGACCTCGCCGCCGTGCCGCCGATGATGTTCACCCAGCCGCACTTCACCAGCACCACCAGCCTCGACTACGCCGAGACCAGGCCGGCCGTCATGGTGCGGGCCGGCAACTTCACCGACGCGGACCGGCCGGGCGACAGCCACGTCGCCTTCTCCACCGACGGCGGGGCGAACTGGTTCCAGGGCACCGAGCCGTCCGGGATCGACAGTGGCGGCACGGTCGCCGCGTCGGCCGACGGCAGCCGGTTCGTCTGGGCGCCGGGCGACCCCGGCCAGCAGGTGGTCCGCTCGGTCGGCTTCGGCACCTCCTGGACCGCCGCCACCGGCATCCCGGCCAACGCGGTCATCGAGTCCGACCGGGTCGACCCGAACCGGTTCTACGGTGTCGCCGGCGGGCGCTTCCACGTCAGCACCGACGGCGGGGCCAGCTTCACCGCCACCTCCGCCACCGGGCTGCCCAGCGGCGGCGTCAAGTTCAAGGCGGTGCCCGGCCGCGCGGGTGACATCTGGCTGGCCGGCGAGGGCGGCCTGTGGCGTTCCACCGACGCCGGGGCCAGCTTCACCAGGCTCGGCGGCGTCACCACCGCGGGCAACGTCGGCTTCGGCAAGGCGGCACCGGGGCAGCCGTACCCGGCGGTGTTCGTGATCGGCACGGTGGACGGCCGGCACGGCGTGTACCGCTCGGACGACGCCGGCGGCAGCTGGGTGCGGATCAACGACGACCGGCACCAGTACGGCAACGCGGGCGAGGCGCTGACCGGCGACCCCCGGGTCCACGGCCGGGTGTACCTGGGCACCAACGGGCGCGGCATCCTGGTCGCCGACCGGCTCGGCGGCACGCCGAGCCCGACGCCGACCAGCCCGACGCCGGCCCCGACCTCACCCAGCCCCACCCCGACGCCCACCCCGACGTCACCGCCGTCGAGCGGCTGCGCGGCCACCTACCGGGTCACCGGGTCGTGGCAGGGCGGCTTCCAGGGCGAGGTGGTGGTGCGCAACTCCGGCACCGCGTCGATCGCCGGCTGGACGCTGGGCTGGACCTTCGCCGACGGGCAGCGGATCACCCAGCTCTGGGGCGGCTCGTACACCCAGACGGGGGCGAGCGTGTCGGTGCGGGACGCCGGCTGGAACGGCGCGCTCGGCGCCGGGGCCACCACCAGCGTCGGCTTCCTCGGCAGCGTCAGCGGCGGCAACGGCGTACCGGCGGTCACCTGCACCAGCCGCTGACCCCCGCGGGGCCGGTCGTGGTCGGTCGTCGTGGCCGACCCCGCACGCGCGACGTGGCGGTGTCCGGGAGTTCCCGGACACCGCCACGCGTGTCGATCCGCCGGGGACCGTTCCCCGGGTGTGCGTCGGTCAGCCGTCGAGGCCGACCGGGGAGTTCGGCCGGTCCACGTCGACGAACTCGATGTCGTCGACCGTCCGAGAGTCCCGGCTGCCGGCGGCGCGCGCGGCCGTACCGGCGGCCCAGCCGATCGCGGCCCCGACCAGCGCCGCGCCGATCAGCAGCGTCCACGGCAGAGCCGGCCGGCGCCCGGCGAGCGCGTCGAAGGCGAGCGTGGCCCGACGCCGGGCCTCGTCCGCCGCCGAGCCCACCAGGTCCCCGGCATCGGAGAGATGGGCGCCGCCGCGGACCGACCGGGCGGTGTCGCGGACGCTGTCACCGGCGGAACCGACCGCCGAAACCAGCTGCTGCCAGGCCTGGTCGGCGATCCGCTCCGGCTTGCTGCGGCGTTCCAGCAGGTTGCTGCCGAACATGGGTACCTCCTCGGGGGTGCCGAAGTCTGCGGCCACTTCGGACGTCGACGTCTGCGGCGCGTCACGGTCCGCCTGTCCCGCCAGTGCCCAGCCGGGACGCGCCGCAAACCCGCGGCGCAGGCTCAGCGGACCATGACCACCGCGACGCCGCGGGCGAAATCGTCGTCGTCGTCATCGTCGTCGCCGCCCCCGCCGCCGAAGCCGCAGGCCAGTACGAGGGCGAGCAGCGCGCCGACACCGGCCAGGCCGAGCAGTCTCTTGAGCATCGATCGTTCCTTCCGTCGTGGTGGAACCCCTCGCCCGCCGACCCTAGGCGGCGCGGGCAACTCCGCCCGCCCGCCGCGCGGCCGGGAGGCTCCCGGCGAACCGGGTACCGGTCGGACTGGACGGGGGTCGGTACTCTGGGCGGTTGGAGCGGCCGACCCCGGTCGCTCGTTGGAGTGAACGGGACCAGGAAGAACGCGGGGCAGGGCGGTCCGGTCCGTCCGGTTCCGCGAATTGCTCATCCCGGGGGGTGGCGACCGAGGCCGTCGGAGGAATACTCTCGGTCGCGGCCCGCGTACTGATGAGGCGCCCGTGGACGGGCGAGTGGAGGTGCTCGCGTGAGCCTGTCGATCGTGAAGTCGGTTCTGCCGGGTGGTGTCATCGAGATCGCTCCGCGAGGGGAGATCGACGTCGACACCGCGTACGAGGTGCGTGAGGCGATCGCCGAGGTGCTCGCGAAGGGGCTTCCGTCCCGGATTGAGCTGAACATGCGGCTCGTCACCTTCATCGACTCCGTCGGCATCAGCGCGATGGTCGCCGGGTTCCAGACCGCCGAGGTCAGCGGCGTCAAGCTGGTGGTCACCGAGCCCAGCCGGTTCGTCCACCGGCAGCTCTGGGTCACCGGCCTGCTCGGCCTCTTCGGCGCCCCGGAGCCCTACTTCGCCGGCGCCGCGACCCCCGAGGTCCTTCCCGGCGCCTGACCGCCCTGCCCGCCCCCACCGCTGCTGTTGCCGGTGCGGCGCTGGTCGCCGGCCACCGCCCGTCGACGTGGCGACCGCCACCCGGCGGTGCCGACACCGGCACCGCCGCGCTCCGGTCAGCTCCGGTCCCCGGCCAGCCCGGAGAGGTCCACGTCGGCGACTTCGGTGACCGCCCGGACGGCGGTGACGGAGGCGTACCCGTCGGCCAGCAGGGCCAGGTCGGTGCCGGGCTGCACCGCCTGCCCCGGCTCCTCCAGCGAGGTCCGCACGAAGCCGTGCCCCGACTCGGCCACCGTCATCTGCACCTGGCCGAAGCTGGCCAGGGTGGCCGGGCGCACCCCGCGCAGCCGCCCGTGCGGCACGTCCGGCGCGTTGACGTTGAGCACGCTCTCCACCGGCCCGGCGGTCAGCCGGGGCAGCAGATCCAGCGCGACCCGGGCGGCGGTGTCCCAGTGCCGTTCCGCGTCGCGTACCCGGGCGGCGGCGGAGACCGCGGCGCCGCCGCTGGCCGCGGTGGCCTCACCGACGGAGAGCACGTCCAGCGAGACGGCCATGGCGCGGCAGCCGTTGGCGGCGGCGGTGAAGGCCGCACCGACCGTGCCGGAGTGCAGCACCGCCCGGCCGGCGTTGGCGCCCCGGTTGATCCCGGAGAGCACCACCGTCGGCGGCGGCCCGAAGGCCCCGTGGACGGCGATCAGCACGATGAAGCCGGGCGAGCCGCCCACCCCGTACGCGGGCACCCCGGGCAGTTCCGGCAGCGGATGGTCGCGGACCACGACGTGCCCCTCGCGTTCGATCGCGGTCATCGAGGCGCTGGTGCCGCTCGCCTCCTCCAGCGGGGCGGCCACCACCACGTCCAGGCCCCGGTCGACCGCCGCCCGGGCCAGCGCCAGGATGCCCGGCGCGGCGATCCCGTCGTCGTTGGTCACCAGTACCCGCAGCGTCACCGCTCCACCGCCCGCCCGGCCAACTCGTCCGGGGTGGTCCGTTCCTGCGGCCGGCTGCCGGCGGGAACCAGGCGGACCCGGTCCACCAGGCCGGTGATGGTGTCCAGGCGGCCGGTGCCGAGGCCGTGCCGGGTGACGTTCAGCGCCCCGGCCGCCGCGCCGGTCCGGATCGCGGTCCGCACGTCGCCGCCCCGGGCCACCACCGCGGCCACCCCGGCGGTCATCGAGTCGCCGGCCCCCCGCGGGTCGGCCGCCTCCAGCCGGGGCATCTCCACCTCGAACACCTCCCCGTCCACCAGCGCCAACGCCGGCCGGTCGGCCCGGCTCACCACCACGTTCTCCGCGCCGGAGGCGTGCAGGTCGTACATGGCCCGGGTCAGCTCGTCCTCCTCCGCGCCCGTGGCGCGCCCGTCGGCGATCAGCTCCTCGTGGCTGACCTTGAGGAAGAACACCCCGCTGGACAGCACCGCGGTCAGGTGCTCGCCGGCCAGGTCCACCACCACCCGCCCGCCGTTGGCGCCGAGGTCGGCGGCGAACCGGCGGTAGAGCTCGGCCGGGACGAGCGAGGGCTCGTTCGGGCCGCTGAGCACGCTGACCGGGGCGCGCAGCCCCTCACCGAGCGAGAGGTTGTAGAGCTCGTCCAGCTCGTGCCGGCTCAGCGGCGCGCCGGCCACGTCGACGATCTCGTGCCGGGCGCCGTCGCGGCGGTCGTGCACGTAGCCGCCGCTGCCCGAGTCCCGCCGTACCACCCGCAGGTCCACCCCCTCGGTGGCCAGCAGCGGCTCCAGCACCTGGCCGATCTCGCCGCCCAGCGTCGTGCAGAGCACCACCGGCACCCCCAGCGACAGGATCATCCGGGCCTGCCAGACGCCCTGCCCACCCGGATGCAGGTGCAGCTCCGGCTGCTCGCTGGGCTGCTCCACGGTCACCGTCAGCCGTGGCGTCGGCGCGAAGACCATCACGTGCCCGCTCATCCTTCGTACCCGTCCATGCCCCGCCTCCCGTGCGCCGTCGCGGGCCGGGTTCCCCGCCGGAGCAGCGTCATGCCGCCTGGCGTTGCCAGCCCGGCCGCCGTACGGGACGATCGGGCGACCGACGAGGGGTGGGAGGGTGGAGTGGTCCGGCGGGAGTCGTTCAGCTACACGGTGCAGGCGCGCTGTTCACGGGCGGACGCGGTGGCGCTGTTGAGCGATCCGGCCCGGCAGGGGGAGCTGCACCCGCTGATCGTCCGGGTGCGCCGGCTGCCCACCCGTCCCGGCGCGCGGGCCAGCTACGCCATCACCGACCGGCTGGAGCTGGGGCCGCTGCGCTTCCCGGTCACCTACCAGGCCGACGTCCTGGTGGTCTCCGACGGCGAGATCGTCACGGTGGCCCGGCAGCAGCCGGGGACGACGGTGCGCAACCACACCCGGCTGCGAGCGGAGGGCGACCTGCTGCGGATCGACGTGGAGATCACTCTCTCCGCGCCGGCGCCCCTGTTCGGGTACGCGTTCCGCCAGGCCCGGGCCGCGCACCTGGGCCTGGCCAGCCGGCTCGGCGCGGCGCTGGACCGGGAGGCCGACGGGGGCCCGGTGCCGAACTGAGCCGCCGACCCCCGCTCAGCGACGGCCGGCCGGCGTGGCCGCCGCCGTCCGGCGGGGCGGGACGGCGCGGCGGGTCCGGCCCCACGGCTTCCAGGTGGAGATCACGGCCATGGTGACCAGCAGGGTGGTGGAGACCGCCGGCGCGACCACCACGTCGATCCGCTGGTGTGCGGTGGCGTCCGGTCCGGCCGCCGCGCGCACGTTCGGCGTCAGCGCGAACAGCACCAGGCCGGTCATCACCGTGGTGAGCACCAGCTTGACCACCACCCAGCGCCAGCGCAGCAGCCCCCACGGGGTCAGCAGCGCGCTGGCCACGCCGACCAGCCAGACCAGCACGCTCAGCGGCGCGAAGAGCCAGGTGACCACCAGCGCCGCCGCCGGGTAGACCACCCCCGGGGCGGCCCCGCGCAACCCGGCGACGCCGAGGGTGAGCAGCACGAGGTCCGCGCCGAGCCAGCCCAGCGCGGTCACCAGGTGCAGGGTGAGCAGGGCCTTACGGGCGTGGGGGGAGAGTCGGCTCATGCCCCCGATGCTCGTCCGGCCGCCGCGGTCCGTCGTGGGCCGACCGACGACATCGCGCGTACGTCGGCGCGCGTACGGCGGGGCCCGTCCGTGCCGGACGGGCCCCGCCGGGTCGGTCTAGTAGACCGACAGGTGCACGTGGTTGGTGTGGTCGCTGGACGGGTCGCCGCCCGCCCCGCTGTACGACTTCCACCCGCTGCTGGGCAGCCAGATCTGCCGGTACCAGATCACGTAGAGCACGCCGAGCCGGTCGGCGTTGCGGATCAGGTACGCGGACAGGTTGTTGCCGTACGTCCGGTCGCCGCCGGTGGCGTCGCCGCCGAAGCCGTTCTTCTGGGCGGCGAAGTCGCAGGCCCGGCCCTTGGGATGCTCGCCGGCGCCACTGGGGCGGTAGCAGGAGACGTACCGGGTGAAGCCGGCCGCCTGGGCCTGCTTGAGCGCGTTGAGCATGCGCGGGGTGATGCAGCCGTTGGCCGGGGTCGGGTCGTTGACGCTGCACGACTCCGAGGGCCAGGACCCGTCGGGGTTGCGCGGCGCCGGCCGCGCGTTGGCGGTGGAGGTGCCCCGGTTGGCGCCGCCGCCGGCACGGGCGGCGGGCTTGTCGGCGGCGGCCACCGCGAGCGCCCGCTCGGCCTGCTGCTTGCGCTTGGCCATCACCGCGACCTGCTTGCGCTCCTCGACGATCTCCTTGTCGAGCGCGGCCCGGGTGCGGCTGGCCTCGTCGCGGGTGCGGATCAGGTTGCGCAGCTCCCGGTCCTCGTTGCTGGCGACGGTCTCCAGGGCCGCCGCCCGGTCCAGGAAGCCCTCCGGGCTGGTGCTGTTGAGCAGCGCCGACACCGGCCCGAGGCGCCCGGTCCGGTACGCCACGCCGGCGATCTCGCCGACCTTGCCGTGCCGGACGGTCAGCTCCGACTCGATGTTCTTGAGTTGGTCGTTCAGTTCCCGCTGCCGCTTGGTGGAGCGTTCCAGCGCCGCCTTGGCGTCGATCCAGCCCTTGCCCGCCGCGTCGAGCTGGGCGCGCAGTGCGGGGGTGCCGCCCTCGGGGTCGCCGGGGGCGGCGAGCCGGGTGGCGGGGGGAGCGGCGGTCGCCGGGAGCGGCGCGGACGACACGCCGAGGGCGAGCGCCGCGACGACCGCGGCCGCCAGCCGGGCAGTGGTACGTCGTACGTGCATGCACATGTCCTTCCGTCAGCCGCCGACCGGGTTAGCTGACGGGTTCGGGACGGAAGATCCCTACCGCTGACGCGGATGCACCCCACGAACTTGGTTCCCCGGCTCGCCCTGGCGGGCGATTAGGCGGCGGCCACCGCCGGCACCGGTGGGTGCCGCCTGGCGGAGGCCGGGACCGAGCCTACCGGTACGGAAGTGACGCCCGCCCGGTTCGTGACTCAGGGTACGGGAGTGAATCCTGGTGTAGGTGGCACAACAGGACAATAGGTGTCCGATTTCGTCACCACTCGACCTGCCCGCAGGCGCCGGGGGCGGCGCCGGGCTCGATCTGCAGGGTGGCGTGGTCGATGTGGAAGTCCTCGTGCAGGGCGGTGCGGGCGGCGGCGAGCACGGTGCCGACCTCGGCGCCGGGGGCCATGGTGAGGTGGGCGGAGGCGACGTCCATGCCGGAGGTGAGCGTCCAGACGTGCAGGTCGTGCACCTCGGCGACGCCGGGGACGGCGATCAGCCGGTCGTGCACGGCGGTCACCTGGAGGTGCTCCGGGGCGGCCTGGACCAGGATCCGGACCGCCGCCCGGCCGAGCCGCCAGGTCCGGGGGAGGATGAACAGGGCGATCGCGACCGCCACCGCCGGGTCGGCCCACCACCAGCCGGTGCCGGCGATGAGCAGCGCGGCGCCGATCACGCCGACCGAGCCGAGCAGGTCGCCGAGCACCTCCAGGTACGCCCCGCGCAGGTTGATGCTCTCCTGCGCCCCCGGACGCAGCAGCGCGAACGCGACGAGGTTGGCCAGCAGGCCGAGCACCGCCACGGCCAGCATCGGCCCGGTCCGTACCTCCGGCGGATCCTCGAACCGGCGTACCGCCTCGACCAGCACGTAGACCGCCACCCCGCTGAGCAGGACGGCGTTGGCGAGCGCGGCCAGCACCTCCAGCCGGTAGAGCCCGAAGGTGCGTTGCGGGTCCCGGTCCCCGTGCCGGATGGCGGTGATGGCGGCCAGCGCCATGCCGATGCCGAGCACGTCGGTGAACATGTGCCCGGCGTCGGAGAGCAGGGCCAGCGAACCGGTGGCGAACGCGGCGACCGCCTCGACCACCATCAGCGCGGCGAGCAGCGCGAAGGCCGCCCAGAGCCGGCCCCGGTGGCGGTGCGCGGCGTTCGCCACCGACCCGTGGTGGTCATGACCTGCGCCCACGCCCACACCTTCCGTCGCCACCGCGCCCCGAGCCCAACCTATGCTCACATCGCTATATGTGCAACTGACCGGTCCACCTCACCCACCCCGTCGGGCCGCACCTTCAGAAGAAGCGTGGCTGTTCCGCGCGCGGAGGCCCCTCCTTCTCCGAAACTGCGCGATCCGGAGCGGGGGTGCGGGAGGGGGTGGGGGTCAGGGGGTGGGGTCGATGGTGGTGAGGCGTTGGGTGGCGCGGGAGAGGGCGACGTAGAGGGTGCGGACGCCCGAGCCGGGGTCGGCGCGGATCTCGCTGGGGGCGACCAGCACGACGCCGTCGTACTCCATCCCCTTGGCCTGCAGGCTGGTCACCACCTGGAGCCGGCCGCCGCCGCGCCCGCCCAGCCAACCGGCGACCTCGTCGCGGCGCGGCACCGGCGTGATCACGCCGACGGTGCCCTCCACCTCGCCGAGCAGCGTGTCGACGGCCTCGGCGGTCGTCGCCGCCAGCCGGTCCGCGTCGACGGTCAGCGCGACCGGCTCCACGCCGGTGGAGCGGACCGCCGTCGGCAGCGCCAGGTCGGGGTAGAGCCGGCGGATCTCCGCCGCCGCCACCGCGAAGATCTCCGCCGAGTTGCGGTAGTTCGTGGTCAGCGCGAACCGGTGCCGCCGACGCCGGCCCAGCGCCTGCTCCCGGGCCCGGTCCAGCTCCTGCGGGTCGCCGGTCCACGCGGTCTGCGCCGGGTCACCGACCACCGTCCAGGAGGCGAGCCGGCCGCGCCGGCCGACCATCCGCCACTGCATCGGCGAGACGTCCTGCGCCTCGTCGACCACCACGTGCGCGTAGTCGCGGTAGTCCTCGGGGCGCTCCCGGGCCGCCGCCCGGGCGGCGCGCTGCCGATCGGCGAACGTGCTCAGCTCGCGGACGCCGCCGGCCAGCTGGTACGGGTCGCGCTTCGCCTTCGCCGGCCGCACCGGCTTGCCCAGCAGGGCGTCCAACTCGTCGAGCAGGGCGATGTCGGCCACCGTCGGCCCCTGCGCGTCCAGCGTCCGGTACGCCTCGGCCAGCAGCGCGGTCTCCGCCCGGGACAGGATGCCCCCGGCGTACCGGCGCAGCCGCTCCGGCCGGGCCAGCCAGCCCAGCACGTGCCGTGGGTGCAGCCGGGGCCACCACGCCTTGAGGAACTCCCGGAACTCCGACCGTTCGATGATCTCGTCCTCGAAGGCGCGCTGCTCGGGCAGGCGGGGCACGGCCAGCCGGCGGGCCTGCGTGAACAGCGCCCCGAGGACCGCGTCGAAGGCCATCCGGCGCACCTCGTTGCGCCGGGCGCCCCGGGACAGCGTCCGGTCCCGGATGCCGTCCAGCTCGCGGCGCTCCAGCCGCAGCAGCGTGCCCCGGTAGAGCAGGCGCAGCTCGTCGGGGCCGTCCGGCACCGCGTCGTGGACCGCGCGCTCCAGCACCTTCCGCATCCGCAGCGAGCCCTTCACCGCGGCCACGTCCGGCGGGTCGGTGCGGGTCGCCGACATGCCCGGGAAGAGCGAGCCCAGCGAGTGCAGGGTGGCGGCCTCCTCGCCGAGCGAGGGCAGCACCGAGGCGATGTACTCCACGAAGACCGAGGACGGGCCGACCACCAGGATGCCGCCGCCGGCGTACCGGCTGCGGTCGGAGTAGAGCAGGTACGCCGCCCGGTGCAGGGCGACGGCCGTCTTGCCGGTGCCCGGGCCGCCCGAGACGATGGTGACCCCGGAGCCGGGGGAGCGGATCGCCTCGTCCTGCTCCCGCTGGATGGTGGCCACGATGTCGCGCATCCCCCGGCCGGTGGCCCGGGACAGGGTCGCCAGCAGGGCGCCGTCACCCACCACCGTCATGTCGGCCGGTGCCGCCTCCGGGTCCAGCAGGTCGTCCTCGATCCGGGTGACCTTCTCGGCCGACGACTGGATGGTGCGCCGCCGCACCACGCCCAGCGGCTCGGCCGGCGTCGCCTGGTAGAACGCGGCGGCGGCCGGGGCCCGCCAGTCCACCACCAGCGTCTCGGCGTTCTCGCCGCGCACGCCGAGCCGGCCCACGTGCAGCACCTGCCCGGTACGCAGGTCGAGCCGGCCGAAGACCAGCCCCTCGTGCTCGGCGTCCAGCACGTGCCGCCGCTGCGCGGCGTGGAAGACCATCGCGTCCCGCTCGACCAGCGCGCCGAAGTTGCCCACCCGGGCCAGCCGGTAGCCCTCCTTCTCGGCCTGGGCCGCGGAACGGCGCAGTTCGGCCAGGCGGGCGTACACCCGGTCGAGATGCCGCTGCTCGGCGGCGATCTCCTGCTCCAGGGTGGTCTGGTCGGTCAACGTGAGGACTCCTGTGCGACGGCGGCGGCCGGGCGCGGGCGCACGCCGGGCGGAATGAGGGTACGGGCAGCCTGCCACCCCCTGTCGGGGCCATGCCGCGTACCGCGACGTCGGACACCCTCCACCGGCCGGTCAGCCGGCCGGCGTCGGCTCCGTCGCGCCCGTCTTCGTCGGTGTGGTCTCGGTCGTCCCCGGGGCGGTCGCACCGATCTCCGCCGCGTCGGCCAGCACCCTCCCCAGCACTCCGGCCAGTGCGGCGTTCACCTCGTCCGGCCGCTCCATCATCAGCATGTGCCCGCCTCCCGGGCAGACGGTCAGCTCGGTCGCCGGCAGCGCGGCGGCGATCGACTCGGCGCAGGGCGGCGGGGTGAGCCGGTCCCGGTCGCCGACCAGCGCCGCCGCCGGCAGGTGGGCCAGCTCGGCCAGGGTCTCCAGCCGGTGCTGGGTGCCGATCGAGGCGCGGAACCCGCCGATCGAGCGCAGCGAGGCGCGGGCCACGGCGGAGGTGACCAGGCGGATGTCGGACGGGTCGCAGCGGTCGCCGAAGAGCATCCAGCGGATGCTCGGTCGGAGCGCGCGCAGCAGCGCCCGGGGTGGGCGCCAGGAGCCGCAGCGGGCCAGCACCCCGGCGCCGGTGGTCTCGGCGAGGCGGATCAGCCGGGCGATGCGTGGCGACAGCCCGTAGGCGGTGTGCGTGTGCCCCTCGGCGGTGGTCGAGACGAAGACCAGCCCGGCGGTACGGGCGGCGAAGTGCTCCGGGTGGCGGTGGGCGTACTCCATCACGGTCATCCCGCCCATCGAGTGCCCCACCAGCACGACCGGGCCGGTGGGCGCCACCGCGTCCAGCACCGCGGCGAGATCGTCGCCGAGCTGGGCCAGGGTCGCCGTGCGCAGGGCCATGCAGCTGGAGCGGCCGTGCCCGCGGGCGTCGTAGGTGACCACCCGGACCCGCTCGCCGAAGCGGGCCGTCAGGTCGGCGAGCTGGCGGTGCCAGGCCCGCCCGTCCAGCGTCCAGCCGTGCAGCAGGACCACGGTGACTTCGGCGTCCGGCGGCCCGGTCGCCTCGACGTGCAGGCGCACGTCGTCGGGAAGCCGTACCTGCTGGTGCTCCGGCATCGCTACCTCCCCGGGCCGCCCGGTCCCCTGACACCGGGTTGACCCGGCGGTAACACCGGCTACCCGTCATGACACCACGCGAACCGTGCTGGTGAGAAGATTCGCATCCCGCCCCGCGAGGTCGGATCCGTGGCCAGGCTGGGAGACATGACCGGTGCGGGCACGGGAGCGGGGCGGACGCCCCGGGCCGCGCTGGCCGACCTGCTGGCCGGCAATCGCCGTTTCGTCAGCGGCCAGCCGGTGCACGGCCACGATGTCACCGCCGCCGCGGCCGTCGCCTCCGGCGACCAGCAGCCGTACGCGGTGCTGCTCGGCTGCATCGACTCGCGGGTGCCGCTGGAGGCGATCTTCGACCAGACCTTCGGCTCGATCTGCGTGATCCGCACCGGCGCGCACGTGCTGGACCGGGCGGTCCTCGGCTCCATCGAGTACGTGGTGGGCCAGCTCGGGGTGCCGCTGGTGATGGTGCTCGGGCACGAGCGCTGCGGGGCGGTCGCCTCGGCGGTGCAGAGCCTGCGCACCGGGGACCGGCCGGGCGGCTCGCTGGCGTACGTGGTGGACCAGATCGCCCCGGCGGTGGCCGAGGTGGGGGTGGACGATCCGCAGGCGCATCCGATGGCGGTACGCCGGCACGTGCTGCGCACGGTGGCCGCCCTGCGCGCCGACGACCTGCTCACCGGGCCGGTCGCCGAGGGCCGGGTGGACGTGGTCGGCGCCCTCTACGACCTGGCGACCGGCGAGGTCGCCCTGCTCGACCACTGACCGGGCCGCCGGTCCCGGGCCCCGCCAAGATCAACGCAAGTTGCGGCGTGTCGGGGTGTCCCGCCGCTGGGACACCCCGACACGCCGCAAACGGTGTCGATCAAGGCCGGCGCGGTGCCCGGGACAGACAGAACCGCCCGCCGGGGTGACCCGACGGGCGGTTCCAGGTGGCGCTTGGGGGGAGGGCTCAGCCCTCGAAGACGCCGGCCTCGACGAGGCGCTTCTCGGTCTTGTCCCAGCCGTCGCCCGGGTGGGCGGCGGCGAGGTTGTTGATCTCGGCGCGGATCTTGGCGGCGTGGCCGGCAGCGGCCAGCACGCGGATCTCCTCGACGAAGGCGTCCGAGTCGGTGCGCAGGTGCGCGGTCTTGCCGTTGGTCAGGTTCCGCACGTAGGCGTGCTTGCCGCCGTTGAGCGGGATGAGGTACTTGAACTCGCCCAGCACGCTGAGGGCGCCACCCTGGCCAGCCTGGCCGGCCCGGACTGACGCGCGCGCGGTCTTAGAGGTGTTGCTCGCCACGGAGGTACTCCTTGCAAGACGTACGGGAGGACGGAAACGTCCGGGGGCTGTGCGGGAGACGCCCGTTTGAGCCTCGGCCCGCGAAGATGTACGACGGCGCAGAACCGCCCAGAGAACTGTACACGAACAGGATGACCTGCTGGCCACCGTGCCTGTCGGAGAGCACAACCGGGTTCACCGGTCCGGGTATTTCCGCCCGGCGAATTTTCCGATTCCCTGGCGCACCATCCGCCCCACCAGTCATCATGTGTTGCAGGAACCACTCGGGTGGTCGAGGTCGTAGGGGAAGACGCACCTCGGTCTCCGGGAGGTCACCGTGCCAACGCGTGGCGTCGTATACGTCCACTCGACCCCGCTCGCCGTGTGCTCACACGTCGAGTGGGCGATCGCGCGCGTCCTCGCCGCGCCGGTCAACCTGCAGTGGACGGCCCAGCCCGTCGATCCCGGCGCCCGCCGGGCCGAGTGCGGGTGGACCGGTCGCCCGGGGACGGGCGCCGAGCTGGCTGCTGCCCTCCGGCAGTGGCCCATGATCCGTTTCGAGGTCTCCGAGGAGCCCAGTCCGGGCGCCGACGGTGAACGCTTCATGTACGTCCCCGGCCGTGGCCTGTTCCGGGCCACCGTCGGCGCGGCCGGCGACATCCAGCTCGGCGAGGACCGGCTGCGCAGCATCATGGCGACCGCCCGCGCCCCGGAGGCGCTGGCGCACGCCCTGGACAAGGCGCTCGGCACCGCCTGGGACGCCGAGCTGGAGCCCTACCGGTACGCCGGGGACGGCGCCCCGGTGACGCTGCTCACCCGGGTCGGCTGAGCCCGGCGGCGCACCCGGACACCCGGGGGTGGACCGGCACAGCCGACTCGCCGGGTGCCGGGCCCAGGTTGCCCCGATAAGTCGGCAACGGGTTTGATGGGCCCGTGTCGACCTCACCGCGACGTGCCGGCGTCGCCCTCGCCGCCCTGACCGCGCTGCTCGTCTCCGGGTGCTCGGCGGAACCGGAACGGTCGCGCCCGGCACCGAGCCCGTCGGCCTCCACCGCGCCGAGCCCGGCCGGCACGCCGGCGGCGGACCCGGCCGCGCGGGCCGCCGCGCTGGTCGGCACGCTCGCCGACGAGGACCTGGTCGGCCAGGTGCTGATGCCCTACGCGTACGGCAGCTCGGCGACGAAGGTCACCCCCGCCTCCGCCGCCGGCAACCGCGCCCTCGCCGGGGTCGACACCCCCGCCGAGATGATCGCGAAGTACCGCCTCGGCGGGCTGATCCTGGTCGGTTTCAGCGCCGACGACCCGACCGCCGGCAACCAGGCCACCACCAACGTCGACAACCCGGCACAGGTGCGCGACCTCACCACCGGGCTGCGCGCCGCCGCGGCGAAGCTCCCCGCCGGAGCGGCGCCCTTCCTGGTCGGCACCGACCAGGAGTACGGCGTGGTGACCCGGATCACCGACGGGGTGACCGCCCTGCCCAGCTCGCTCGCCGCCGGGGCGGCCGACGACCCGGCGCTGACCGAGGCCGCCTGGCGCGCCGCCGGCACCGAGCTGGCCGCGATGGGGATCAACCTCGACTTCGCCCCGGTCGCCGACGTGCTGGCCACCCGCAGCACGGTGATCGGCTCCCGGTCCTTCGGCGCCGACCCGAAGCGGGCGTCCGCCCAGGTCGCCGGCGCGGTGAAGGGTCTGCAGAGCGCCGGCGTCGCGGCCAGCGTCAAGCACTTCCCCGGGCACGGGCTCAGCGCCGCCGACTCGCACAAGGACCTGCCGGTGATCGGCCAGCCGCGCAAGGAGCTCGACGCCACCGCCTTCCCGCCGTTCACCGCCGGCATCGACGCCGGGACGATGGCGGTGATGTCGGCCCACCTCGACGTCAAGGCGGTCGACCCGGGCACCCCGGCCACCTTCTCCCGCAAGCTCCTCACCGACGTGCTCCGCGGTCAGCTCGGCTTCCGGGGCGTGGTGATCACCGACGGCATGAACATGGCGCCGGCCAAGCGCTGGTCCCCGGGCGAGGCCGCGGTCCGGGCGCTGCTGGCCGGCAACGACCTGATCCTGATGACGCCGCACGTCGGCCAGGCGTACGACGGGCTGCTCGCCGCGCTGCGCGACGGGTCGCTGCCCCGGCCCCGGCTGGTCGAGGCGGCCACCCGGGTGCTCACCATGAAGTTCCAGCTCGCCGACCGGCCGGCCCCGGCGATGTCCACTCTGAACAGCGCCGAGCACCGCAAGGCGGCGCAGGATCTCGCGGCGGCGGCGGTGACCGTGCTGCGCGGCTCCTGCGGCGGCCCGGTCCGTGGCCCGGTGACCGTCACCTCCTCCGCCGGCCGGGACCGCACCCGCGCCGCGCTGACCGAGGCGCTGACCGCGGCCGGGGTGACCGTGGTGCCGAGCGGCGGCACCAAGGTGCACCTGGTCGGGTACGGCGACGGCGCGGGCGACCTGAGCGCCGACGCGGCGGTGACGGTGGCCATGGACACCCCGTACGTGCTGGAGAAGGCGACCTCGCCGACCCTGCTGGCCACCTACTCCTCCAGCCGTACCTCGATGACCGCCCTCGCCGACGTGCTCGCCGGGCGGCAGCGCCCGGGCGGCCGGTCGCCGGTACGGGTGCCGGGGCTGCCGGCCACCACCTGCGCGACCTGAGGTCCGCCCGCGACCGGCCCGGACGGCGCCCGTCCGGCTGATAGCGTGCGGTGGTCCACCAGGGGAAAGACGCAGGGGAGGGGCGAGCGCCGTGACGCGACCCGAGCCGGCTCTCTCGGTGGTGGTGCCGATGTTCGACGAGGAGAGCGTCCTGCCGCTGTTCGCCCGGCGGCTGCGCGCGGTCCTCGACGGCCTCGGTGAGGCGTACGAGGTGGTGGCCGTCGACGACGGCAGCACCGACGGCACCGGTGCCGGGCTGGCCGCGCTGCGCGCCTCCTGGCCCGAGCTGCGGGTGCTGCGGCTGCGCCGCAACAGCGGTCACCAGGCGGCCCTGGTCGCCGGGGTGCTCCGGGCCCGCGGCCGGTACGTGGTCAGCATCGATGCCGACCTCCAGGACCCGCCCGAGACGATCGTCGAGATGCTCCGGCTCGCCCGCGCCGAGGACCTCGACGTCGTCTACGGCGTCCGGGCCGACCGCCGCACCGACAGCGCGTTCAAGCGGTGGACCGCGACCGGCTACTACCGGCTGATGCGCCGCCTGGTCGGCAAGCAGGTCCCCGCCGAGGCCGGCGACTTCCGGCTGCTCAGCCGCGCCGCCGTCGAGGCGCTGCGCGAGCTGCCCGAGCGCAGCCCGGTGCTGCGACTGGTGGTGCCCTGGCTCGGCTTCCCCAGCGGCGAGGTCGGCTACCAGCGCGGGGAGCGGGCTGCCGGGCGGACCAAGTACCCGCTGTCCCGGATGGCCGGGCTGGCCGCCGAGAGCGTGACCAGCTTCTCCGCCGCGCCGCTGCGCTTCGCCACCTGGCTGGGGCTGGCCGGCGTGGCGGTCTGCGGGGTGCTGGTGGTGGTGGCCGTGCTCGCCTGGCTGGCCGGGTCCACGGTCTCCGGCTGGCCCTCGCTCTACGTGGCGGTCCTCTTCCTGGGCGCGGTGCAGCTGCTCTGCCTCGGCCTGCTCGGCGAGTACGTGGCCCGGATCTACACCGCCGTGCAGGGCCGGCCGACGTACTCCGTCGCCGCCGACAGCGCCGACGGACCCGCCGGACCCGCCGCCGACAGCGCGGACGGACCCGCCGCCGACAGCGCCGACGGAGCCGGCGACGGGACCGCCGGGTCGGCGGAGGCCGCCGGGCCGGCCGGTGCGGGCGAGCTGGCCGACAGCCTGCGGTGACCGCCCTCGCCACCGGCGACGCCACCCCGGCCGCCGCCACGCCCCGCCGTCAGCCGGCCCCGGCCCGCTTCGCGCCGGCACTGTTCGGCTACGCCTTCGTCGCGGTCATCCTGCTCGCCACCGGCACGCCCGCGCCCGACCTCATCCGGTACACGCTCTACGGCGCGCTCGCCGTGGCGCTGCCCGGCACGCTGCTCTGGCGCACCCTGCGCCGCCGCCCGCACACCCTGGTCGAGGACGTCGCGATGGGCGCCGCCCTCGGGCTGGTGCTGGAGCTGGCCGCCTGGGCCGCCTGCACCGCCGCCGGCCTGCCGGGCTGGCTGCGGCTCTGGCCGGTGGCGGTGCTGGCACCGTACGCCGCCCTGCCCCGGCTGCGTCGGCACTGGCGGGCCGGCGCGACGACCCCGGTGCCGACCGGCTGGGCCTGGTCGGTCGCCGCGGTGGTCGCCGGGTTCACGCTCTATCTCTATGAGTCGTTCCTGCGGGTCAACCCGGTGCTCCCCACCGAGGAGGGGCAGGCCCAGTACATCGACCTGGCGTTCCAGCTCTCGCTGGCCGGGGCGGCCACCCACCAGGTGCCGCCGGAGGTCCCCCAGGTGGCGGGGGAACCGCTGCACTACCACTGGTTCGGCTTCGCCCACCTCGCGGCGGCGAGCCTGGTCAGCGGCGTCGACCTGCCCACGGTCTTCTTCCGCCTCGCCGTGCCGGCGCTCTGCGCGCTCGCCGTCGTGCTGGTGGCGGTGGTCGGCTGGCGGGTCACCGGCCGGCCGTACGCCGGGGTGGTCGCCGCCGGGCTGATGTTCACGGTGGGCGAGTTCGGCTTCGAGAACGGCCTGCGGCAGCTCTTCGGCAGCCAGGTCACCTTCATCGTCTGGGGCAGCCCGTCGATGACGTACAGCTGGGTGCTGCTGCTGCCGCTGATCGCCGTGCTCGCCGAGATCGTCGGCCGGGCCCGGGGCAGCACCGTCCCACCGGTGGGGCGAGGCGCCTGGGTGCTGGCGGTTCTGCTGCTCGCCGCCTCCACCGGCGCCAAGGCCAGCTCGGTGCCGGTGGTGCTGGCCGCACTGGCGTTCACCGCCGCGGTGACCCTGACGACCCGGCGGCGGCTGCCCCGGGCGGTGCTGCTCGCGGGCGCGCTGGCCCTGGCGGCCCAGGTGTTCGCGACCGCCGTGCTCTTCGCCTTCGAGAGCCACGGCGTCACCGTGGAGCCGTTCTCCGGGCTGCGCCCGTACGTCGGTGAGGGGCATTCCGGTCCGTTGACCGCGCTGCTCTGGGCCGCGGTGCTGGTCGCCTTCCTGCTCAACCTCCAGCTCCGCCTCGCCGGCGTGGTGGCGCTGCTCGGGCTGCGCCGGGGGCGGCTGGAGCCGGTGCAGGTCTTCCTGCTCGGCGGGGCGCTGGCCGGTCCGGCGGTATACCTGCTGGTCGCCCACCCGGGCAGCAGCAACCAGTACTTCACCCGGACCGGTTTCGCCTTCGGGGTGCTGCTCTCCGGCTGGGGCTTCGTCGAGCTGCTGGACCGGGCCGCCCTGTCGGCCCGGGGTCGGGCGCTGCTCGGCGCGGGCGCGGCCGGCCTGGCGGTGGCGCTGACCGCGTACCAGCTGCGCTTCCCGGCGACCGTGCCGCCCGACCGGCCGTACGCCGCGGTGCTGCCGCTGCTCTGCTGGGCGGGGGCGCTGCTGGTGGCGGTGGTGCTGGTGGCCCTGCTCTGGCCGGGACTGGTCGACCGCTGGCCCGCACTGGCCGGCCGGGGCCCGCTGGTGCTGCTCACCGCGCTGCTGGTGGCCGGTGCGCCCGGCCTGGTGCTCGACGCGGCGGCGGCCCGGTACTTCACCAACGGCGGGGCGTACGCGGTGGAGGCGATGCCGGCCTCCCGGGTGCAGGCGGCCCGCTGGGTGCGCGCGCACTCCGCGCCGCAGGACGTGCTGGCCACCAACGTGCACTGCAGGGTGGTGGTGAGCGGCTGGTGCGACGCCCGGTCGTTCTGGCTCAGCGGTTACGCCGAGCGGCCGGTGCTGGTGGAGGGGTGGGCGTTCGCGCCCCGGATGGTCGGGCTCCCCGAGGGTCCGTACGCCCCGTTCTGGGACGCCGAGCGGCTGCGCGCCAACGACGTCGCGTTCAGCGCGCCCACCGCGGCCGGCCTGGCCGAGCTGCGCGACCGGTACGGCGTCCGCTGGCTGGTCGTCGACCGCGCGGTCGCTCCGGAGTCGCCGGACCTGGCCGGGCTGGCCGATCTGCGCCACGAGAACGCCCGGATGGCCGTCTACCGCCTGCGCTGACGCCCGACCCGCCCCGTCGGCGGGCCGGGCGTCCGGCGGTCACTTCGGCAGGTTGGTGCTCGACTTGACCAGCTGGTACGCCGGGAGCATCGCGGTGAACTCCTCGTCGTCCGACCCACCGAGGGTGATCAGGATCTTGCCGTAGAGGCTGGACACCAGGAGCGCCCGCTTCCGTCCGTCGTCACCGGTCCAGGTCGCCTCGAACGAGTCCAGCGGGCCGGCCTTGGTGCGCCGGTACTGCCGCTCCTGCCGCTCCTCGGCCGGGCCGTAGTCCTCGATGAACTTGTCCAGGGTGATCTGCGGCGTCCGGGGCGCCGCCCCCTCGATCCGCCACACCCGCAGGAAACCGATGTGCCCGGCCGGCTTCGCGTCGATCTCGCAGAGCGGCACGGCCGGTCCGATCTGGAAGTCCTTACCGGAGGTGACCGCCTCGACCTTCCACTTCGCCGGCACGGAGAAGGTGATCGGCAGCGGGCAGGTGCTGCCCTTCGGGCCGACCGTGGTGGCGGCGGCGGCCGGGGCGACCTCGTCGTACCAGGGTTCACCGGCCGCGACCGGCGAGGCGGTCGGGCTCGCCGACGGCGACGGCGACGGCGCGGCGGCGGGCGCCTTCCCGTCCTCGCCGCAACCGGTCGCCACGGTCAGGGTGAGCGCGGCCAGTACGGCCACCCGTCGGATCATGCGTCACGTCCCCCGTCGGATCTCGCGCCGTCGGCGCGACGGCCGGCCGATGCTAGTCGACCGGCGGACCCGGCGGTGTCCCGCGGCGGCGACTACTCCGGCAGCGGGGGTGGGCGGTTCAGGCCGGGCGGTGGGCGCGCAGCATCAGCGAGACCCCGGGCAGCGACCGCACCGGCAGGTACCGCTCGGCGGTGACGACCGTGCGCAGCCCCAGGTTGACCAGCGGGTGCAGGTCACCCAGGTCGCTGCCGGTGGACGTCCGGCGCCGCCAGGCGGCGACCGGGCGCAGCAGCACGTTCCAGCTCCACAGCTCGTCGACCACCAGGCCGGCCTTCTCCACCACCGCCCGCAGCGACTCCCGGTCGTAGCGGCGGACGTGCCCGACCGCCACGTCGTGGGCCGACCAGAGCGCCATGTCGCAGGGCACCGCGATCAGGGCCGTCCCGCCGGGGCGCAGCGTGCGACGGATCTCGGCGGCGGCCAGGTGGTCCTCGTCGATGTGTTCCAGGATGTCGAAGGCGACCACCAGGCCGAGGCTCGCCGAACCGACGGGCAGGTGCCGGGCGTCGGCCCGGATCACGTCGAGCCCGCGTTCCCGGGCCACCCCGGCGCCCTCGGCGCTGTACTCCAGCGCCACCGGCCGCCACCCGTGCGTCCGCAGCACCCGGGTGTTGCCGCCGCCGGCCGCGCCCACGTCCAGGGCCCGTCCGGGGCGGGTCCCGGCGGCGGCCAACCGGCGCAGCGACCGGGCCAGCAGGGCCCGCCGCTCGCGGTACCACCAGTGGGTGTCCTCGAGCGCGGCGAGCTTGCGGATCTCTGTCGCTTCCAGGGCGTGCTCCTCGCGGGTTCGGCGGCCCTCACCCTAACGGCCCGCGCGGTCGCCGGCCGGTGCCGCCCGCAGCAGCCCCGCAACCGGAGCCCAGACGCGCCGTGGGGGCCCGCGCTGCACGAGCGCGGGCCCCCACGGGTACGACCGGTGTTACAGCGGGATGTTGCCGTGCGCGCCGCGCGCGGCCGGCGCACCGGCGAGCGCCTCGGCGATCCGGCGCCGGGTCTCCTCCGGCTTGATCACGTCGTCCACCACGCCGATCTCCAGCGCCCGGTTCACCCCGCCGGCGACCCGGGTCTGCTCCTCGATCAGCTGCGCGCGCAGCGTCTCGCGCTGCTCCGCCGGGGCGGCGGCAAGCTTCTTGCGGTGCAGGATGTTCACCGCCGCGCTGGCGCCCATCACCGCGACCTCCGCGTTCGGCCAGGCGAAGACCGCGGTCGCGCCGAGCGAGCGGGAGTTCATCGCGATGTACGCCCCGCCGTACGCCTTGCGGGTCACCAGCGTCACCCGCGGCACCACCGCCTCGGCGAAGGCGTGCAGCAGCTTCGCCCCACGCCGGACCACGCCGTCCCACTCCTGGCCCAGGCCGGGCAGGTAGCCGGGCACGTCGACCAGCACGATCAGCGGCACCCCGAGCGAGTCGCACATCCGCACGAAGCGGGCCGCCTTCTCGGCGCTGGACGCGTCGAGGCAGCCACCCAGCCGCAGCGGGTTGTTGGCGATCACGCCGACCGTCCGGCCGGCGAACCGGCCGAGCGTGGTGACGACGTTCGGGGCCCACTTGGCGTGCAGCTCCACGCCGGGGGCGTCCAGCAGCGCCTTGACCACGGGCTTGACGTCGTACGCCCGGTTGGTCTCGGTCGGCATCTTGGCGGTCAGGTCGTGCCCGTCCTCGCCGCCGGTCGGCACGTCGTCCGGGGAGAGCCGACCCTGGCGGCCGAGCAGCGCGGCGAGCTTGCGCGACTCGACCATCGCCGCCTCGTCGTCGGCGCAGGTCACGTGCACCACGCCGGAGCGCCGGCCGTGCGGCTCGGGGCCGCCGAGGCGCTCCATGTCGACCTGCTCGCCGGTGACGCTGCGGACCACCTCGGGACCGGTGACGAAGATCCGCCCCGCGCCGCTCATCACCACGATGTCGGTCAGCGCCGGCCCGTACGCGGCACCACCGGCCGCCGGGCCGAGCACCACCGAGATCTGCGGCACCCGGCCGGAGGCCCGGACCATGGCGGCGAAGACCTGCCCGACGGCGTCGAGCGCGACCACGCCCTCGGCGAGCCGGGCCCCGCCGGAGTGCCAGAGGCCGAGCACCGGCACCCGCTCCCGCACGGCGGTGTCGATCGCGTCGACGATGTGCCGGCACCCCTCGGTGCCCATCGCGCCGCCCATCTTCGTGGCGTCGGTGGCGTACGCGATCGCCGGCGTGCCGTCGATCTCACCCCGCGCCCAGAGCACGCCGGAGGTGTCCCGCGGCGCCAGCAGGCGCAGCGAGCCGGCGTCGAACAGGGCCCGGAGGCGCAGCTCCGGATCCCGGTAGTCCACGGTGGATGTGTCCGCACCAACGGCGGTGGTGGTCACGTGAGCCTCCAAGGCTGTGGTCTCAGGCCCGCGTGAAGACGAGAGCCACGTTGTGTCCGCCGAAGCCGAACGAGTTGTTCAGCGCGGCGGGGATGTCCATGTGGCGCGCCTTGTTGGCGGCCACCTCCAGGGTGAGGCCGTCGTCCGGGTCGTCGAGGTTGATCGTCGGAGGTACGACACCGTCGCGGATGGCCAGGATGGTGGCGATCGACTCCAGCGCGCCCGCCGCGCCGAGCAGGTGCCCGGACATCGACTTGGTGGCGGTCAGCACCGGGTGGTCGCCGAGCGCCACGTGCAGCGCCTTGATCTCGGCGATGTCGCCGACCGGGGTCGAGGTGGCGTGCGCGTTGACGTGCACGATGTCGGACTTCGCCACGTCCGCGTCGGCGATCGCCTTGGCGATGGCCCGGATCGCGCCCGCACCGTCCGGGTGCGGCTGGACGATGTCGTAGCCGTCGGAGGTGATGCCCGAGCCGGCCAGCCGCGCGTACACCCGGGCGCCCCGGGCGGCGGCGTGCTCGGCGCGCTCCAGCACCAGGATGCCGGCGCCCTCGCCGAGGACGAAGCCGTCGCGGCCCTTGTCCCACGGGCGGGAGGCCCGCTCCGGCTCGTCGTTGCGGGTCGACATGGCCCGCATCGAGCTGAAGCCGGCGATCGGCAGCTGATGGATGACCGCCTCGGTGCCGCCGGCCACCACCACGTCGGCCCGGCCGGCACGGATCATGTCCATGCCGAGCGCGATGGCCTCCGCGCCGGTCGCGCAGGCGCTGGCCACCGAGTGCACGCCCGCCCGGGCGCCCAGCTCCAGCCCCACCCAGGCGGCGGGGCCGTTCGGCATCAGCATCGGGATGGTGTGCGGGGAGACCCGGCGTGGGCCGGAGGCCTCCAGGATGTCGTCCTGGGCGAGCAGGGTCAGCGCGCCGCCGATGCCGGAGCCGACGCTGACGCCCAGCCGGTCCGGGTCCAGCCCGGAGTCGGCCAGGCCGGCGTCCGCCCAGGCCTGCTGCGCCGCGATGATCGCGATCGCCTCGGAACGGTCGAGCCGGCGCAGCTTGACCCGGTCCAGCAGGCCGGCCGGGTCGACCGCCAGCTGGGCCGCGATCCGGACCGGCAACTGCCCGGCCCACTCCTGGGTGAGCGCACTCACCCCGGAGCGGCCGGCGAGCATGGCGTCCCAGGTCGACGCGACGTCCCCGCCCAGCGGGGTGGTCGCGCCGAGCCCGGTGACGACGACGTCGGTGCGACTCATATCAGGACTGCGCCTCGATGTAGGTGACGGCGTCCCCGACGGTCTTGAGGTTCTGCACCTCGTTGTCCGGGATCTTGACGCCGAACTTCTCCTCGGCCGCCACCACGACCTCCACCATGGAGAGCGAGTCGACGTCGAGGTCGTCGGTGAAGGACTTCCCCTCGGCCACGTCGTCCGGGTTCACCCCGGCAACCTCTTCGAGGATCTCGGCGAGGCCGGTGGTGATCTCGTCACGGGTCATTGCGGTTGGTTCCTTTCATCGGGGGTTGCTCGACGGCCGGCGACGCCGACCGCCGCTCCTCGGCGCTGGCGCGCCGCAGGGGGTCATCAGGGGCAGCGGACGACCTGACCGGCGTAGGTCAGGCCACCGCCGAAGCCGAAGAGCAGCACCGGGGCACCCGAGGGCACCTCCCGCCGCTCGATCAGCTTGGACAGGGCCAGCGGCACGCTCGCCGCCGAGGTGTTGCCGGACTCGACGATGTCCTTGGCGATGATCGCCTGCGGGATGTTCAGCCGCTTGGCGATGCCGTCGATGATCCGGGCGTTGGCCTGGTGCGGCACGAACGCGGCCAGCTCGGACGGGTCGACCCCGGCCCGCTCGCAGGCCTGCAGGGCCAGCGGGGCCAGCGCGGTGGTGGCCCAGCGGAAGACCGCCTGACCCTCCTGCGCGATGTACGGGCGCCAGCCCTCGATGCGTACCGCGTCGCTCTTCTCCGGCACCGAGCCCCAGACCACCGGGCCGACCCCGGCGGGCTCGCCCTCGGCGGTGGCGGTGACCACCGCGGCCCCGGCGCCGTCGCCGAAGATGATGCAGGTGGAGCGGTCGGTCCAGTCGGTGAAGTCGGAGAGCTTCTCCGCGCCGATGACGATCGCGTTGCGCGCCGCCCCGGCCCGGATCGCGTGGTCCACCGTGCCCAGGGCGTAGGCGAAGCCCGAGCAGGCGGTGTTGATGTCGTACGCGCCCGGGGCGGTGATGCCCAGCTTGGCGGCGACCCGGCAGGCCACGTTCGGGCTGCGGTCGACCGACGTGCAGGTGGCCACCACGACCAGGTCGATGTCGGCGGCGGTGAGGCCGGAGTTGGCCAGCGCCTTGCCGGCGGCGGCGGTCGCCATGTCGGCCACGGTCTCCCCGTCGGCGATCCGCCGGGTGACGATGCCGACCCGGTCCCGGATCCACTCGTCGTTGGTGTCGACCAGCTGGGCGATGTCGTCGTTGGTGACCACGCGGGAGGGCTGGTAGTGGCCCATGGCGAGGATCCGACTGCCGGTCATGCGGGGCCTCCGATGCGGGCGAGGGGTTGGCCCGGCGCGACCGGGTCGTCGTGGTGGGCCAGCCACTCGGTGAGCAGGCCGCTGTCGTGCGCGGTCACCTCGACCGGCCCCTGCCGGGTGTCGATGTGGCCGATCACCTGGCCGGCGCGGAGGTCGGCGCCCTCGGCGAGCTCCGCGGCCGGTGCGAACATCCCGGCGGCGGGGGAGACCACCACCCGGAACTGGATCACCGGCTCGTGGCCGCGCAGCCCGCTGTGCCGGGCGATCAGGTCGCGCGCGGCGGGCAGGTCGTCGGGGGTGTTGAGGGTGACGATCTCGGGCAGGCCGGTGGCCTTCAGCTCCCGCTTGACCAGGCCGGCCAGGGTGCCGGCCGGGGGCAGCTCGACCACGCCGGTGACGCCGAGGTCGGCCAGGGTACGCATGCACAGGTCCCAGCGGACCGGCGCGGTGACCTGGCGGACCAGCCGCTGCACCATCTCGCGGCCGTGGTTGACCGCCGAGCCGTCCAGGTTGGACAGCAGGATCCGGACCGGGTCGGCCGGGGTGATCCCGGCGGCCACGCCGGCCAGCGCGGCCTCGGCCGGGGCCATGTACGGGGTGTGGAACGCGCCGGCCACCTTGAGCCGGGTGATCCGGGCCCTCGCCGGCGGCTCGGCGGCGAGCTTGTCCAGCGCGTCGAGCGCGCCGGCGGCGACGATCTGACCGGCGCCGTTGCGGTTGGCCGGGTGCAGCCCGTGCGCCGCGATGGCGGCGAGCACCTCGTCCGGGTCGCCACCGAGCACGGCGGCCATGCCGGTGGGCTCGAGGGCGCAGGCGGCGGCCATCTCCCGGCCGCGTACCCCGGCGAGGGTGATCGCCGCCTCGGCCGGGAGCACCCCGGCGAGCGCGGCCGCGCCGAGCTCGCCGACGCTGTGCCCGGCGGTGACCGCCACGTCGTACATCGGCAGGTGCTCGGCGGCGAGCAGGGCCGCGGCGACCAGCAGCGGCTGCGTACGGGCGGTGTCCTTGATCTCGTCGGCGTCGGCCACGGTGCCGAGGCGCACCAGGTCGACGCCGGCGAGCGCGGACCACCAGCGCAGGCGGGCCTCGGTGCCGGGCAGGTCGAGCCAGGGAGTCAGGAAGCCGGGTTTCTGGGAACCCTGGCCGGGAGAGAGTACGGCGAGCACGTCTATGACTCTCCCGGATACCTGTGGGTAGCGCTGTGTCGGCACCGACCAAACCGCACTAGGACCTTTGGAGGGATCCTACAAAAATCAACGGCGATCATCACCTGTCTGTGATGTTTTCCTGACGCCTGGGGTCATTGTCTGGGTCGGGACGGCAGTGACCCCCGGGACGATCGGGTCGAGCCGCCCGACGGTCAGGGCCACCTGGAGGGCGAACGCGTCCCGCGGCGACAGCGGCGAGAAGCCGGTCACCTCGGAGATCCGGCGCAGCCGGTAGCGGACCGTGTTCGGGTGCACGAAGAGCGACCGGGCGGCGCTCTCCAGCGTCCCGCCCGCGGTGAAGAAGGCGTCCAGGGTCTCCAGCAGCTCGCCGCCGGCCCGGACCAGCGTCGCGTACACGTCGTGTCGCAGCCTCCGGCGGGCCTCGGCGTCGCCCGCGAGGGCCCGCTCGGGCAGCAGCTCCGCCGCCGGCACCGGGCGCGGCGCGGTGGGCCAGGCCGGTGCGGCGCGGAACCCGGCGAGCGCCGCCCGGGCCGACTCCGTCGCCTCGTCCAGGCTGGGTACGGCCGGCCCGACCACCACCGGCCCCTCCCCGAACGCGGGCAGCAGCTTCTCGGTGGCGGCCACCGGGTCCGCCGCGCCGCCGAGCACGATGACCAGCCGGTCGCCGTGCACGCCGCCGATCACCTCCACGCCGATGCGTCGGGCCTGCCGGTAGACGGTGTGCAGCACGGCGGCCACCTCCCCGCCGGGGGAGCGGCCCACCGCCACCGACACCGGCGGCGCGTCGGTCCAGCCCAGCGCCGCCGCCCGGCTGGCCAGCACGTCGGGGGAGTCACCGCGCAGCAGCGCGTCGACCAGCAGCGCCTGGAGCCGGGCGTCCCAGGACCCGCGGGACTCGGCGGCCCGGGCGTACACCCGGGCGGCGGCGAAGGCGATCTCCCGGGAGAACCGCAGCACCGCCTCGCGCAGCTGCTGCTCCTCGCCCGGGGCGGCCAGGTGCGACACCTGCTCCTCGACCACGTCGATGGTCACCTTGATCAGCGCCACCGTCTGCTGGAGGCTGATCGACCGGGCGAGGGCCTCCGGCGCGGTGGCGAAGACCTCGTCGGAGACCTCCTGGGTGCTGTCCGCGCTGCCGCCTCCGGAGCGCAGCCACTGCACCAGGGACCGGGCGCCGGCCTGCGCCACCAGCATGACCCAGGAGCGCTGGTCGGCGGGGAGTTCGCGGAACCAGGGCAGGGTCTCGTCCATCCGGGCCACGCTGGCGGTGGCCAACGCCCCCGCCGCCCGTTCGATCCGGCGCAGCGTGGCCGACAGCTCCATCCCGCTCGGCTCGCTCACCGGTCCAGCCTGACACGTGCTGACCTGGCCCTTCCCGGCGGGCGGTCAGCGGGGCGCGGTCAGCCCCAGCTCCTGGGCGAGGATGGCGGCCTGCACCCGGCTGCGCAGCTGAAGTTTCGCCAGGATCCGGCTGACGTGGGTCTTGGTGGTGCTCTCCGCCATCGCCAGCCGCTGCGCGATCTGCTGGTTGGACAGCCCGGCGCCGAGGCAGGCCAGGACGTCGCGCTCCCGGGGGGTCAGGGCCGCCACCGCCGACCGGGCCGCCGCCGGCGCGGCCGGAGCGCTGCGCGCGAACGCGGTGATCAGCCGCCGGGTGACCGCCGGGGCGATGATCCCCTCGCCCCGCGCGACGGTCCGCACCGCCGCGACCAGTCCGGGCGCGTCGGTGTCCTTGAGCAGGAAGCCGGCCGCGCCGGCCCGCAGCGCGGCGAAGACGTACTCGTCGAGGTCGAAGGTGGTGAGCACCAGCACGTCGGCCAGCTGATCGGCGACGATCTCCCGGGTGGCGGAGATCCCGTCCAGCCGGGGCATCCGGACGTCCAGCACCGCCACGTCGGGGCGCAGGTCCCGGCAGAGCCGCACCGCCTCCTCGCCGTCGGCGGCCTCGCCGACCACGTCGATCTCCGGTGCGGTGGACAGGATCAGCGCCAGGCCGGCCCGGACGGCGTCCTGGTCGTCGGCGAGCACCACCCGGACCGGGGCGGTCATCCGGACGCCCCGGTGGGCAGGGCGGCCCGGACCTGCCACTGCCCGTCCTCCGGCCCGGCCGAGAACCGCCCGTCCAGCAGCGCCGCCCGCTCCCGCATGCCGATCAGCCCGGCGCCCGCGCCCGGCAGCCGCCCGTTCCCGCCGCCGATCGGGTTCCGCACCGTCACCACGACCTCCGCCGGCTCGTACGCGACGCTCAGCTCCGCCGCGCCCGCGCCGTGGCGCAGCGCGTTGGTCAGCGACTCCTGCACGATCCGGTACGCCGCCAGGTCCACCCCCACCGGCAGCGGCCGTGGCGTCCCGGTGACGGTGGCGCGCACCGTCAGGCCCGCCGCCGTCATCCGCGCGATCAGCCGGTCCAGTTCGTCGAGGCGTACCCGGGTGGGGCCATCGGTCGGGTCCTCGCCGGCCGGGCCCCGGAGCAGGCCGATGAGCTGGCGCATCTCCGCCATGCCCTGCACGCTGCTCTCCCGGATCACCCGCAGCGCCGCGTCCACCCGGTCTCGGTTCAGCCCGGGCGCGGAGAGCACCGCGGTGGCGTGCAGGGCCACCGCGCTGAGGTGGTTGGCCACCACGTCGTGCAGCTCCCGGGCCATCCGCGCCCGCTCGGCCAGCACCGCCTGGCGGCGGTCCAGCTCCGCCAGTCGGGCGGTCTGTTCGGCCCGGGCCCGTTCCGCCGCCGCCTGGTCCCGGTACTGGCGCACGCTGACCCCGGTGAGCACGGGCAGCACGCCGGCCAGCACGAACGGCACCCCCAGGGCGACGCCGCGCCAGCCCCACAGCAGCGCACCGGCCACCGCGCCGGCCGCGCTGAGCCCGACCGTGGCCCGCACCAGCCGGCGCCACAGCCGGGCCGGGCCGTACACGCAGGCGTCGTAGAGCACCTGGGTGTAGACCAGCGGGGTGCCCAGCGAGACCCCGAGCGCCGTGTCGGCCAGCACCGCGCCGGTGCCGAGGGCCAGGCCGGTCCGGGGAGCAGCCCGGCGCAGCCCGACGGCGACGCAGATCACCGCCAGCGGCGCCAGGAACAGCGCCTCCGGCGTCGGCGGGTGCCAGGGGAACTGCGGCTGGAACCCGACGCCGTAGAGGACCAGACCACCGGCGAGCGCGACCCCGGCCAGCGCCAGGTCGCGCCCGGGCGTGCCGGAGCCGATCCAGGCCGGCGTCCGCATGACCCGATCCCACCACACCCGGCGCCGCCCGCCCTCCGTCCGCGGGAGGAGCCCGGCACCGTGAGCCTCCGCCGAAGGAGGTACGCGGTCCGGCGTCGCCGTGCCCGGGTCCGTCGAAGGATGGACCCGGATCTCGTTCCCGCCGTCGAGGCGGTGCCGCCCGTCGCCGGGGACGCTGGAGACCGACGACGGGGAGGTACGGATGCTGCTGGCGGTGATCGCCGCGTGCGAGATCGGGTTCTGGGTGGTGCTCGGTGCCGGGCTGGTCGCCCGGTACCTGCTGCGCCGGCCACGGCTGGGTGCGGCCCTGCTGGTCTGTGTGCCCCTGGTCGACCTGGTGCTGCTGGTGGCGACGGTGCTGGACCTGCGCCGGGGGGCGACCGCGAACGTCACCCACGGGCTGGCGGCGGCGTACCTCGGCTTCTCGGTGGCCTTCGGCCACTCGCTGGTCCGCTGGGCCGACCAGCGCTTCGCCCACCGCTTCGCCGGCGGGCCGCCGCCGGTCCGGCCGCCCCGGCACGGCTGGGCCCGCACCCGGCACGAGTGGCGGGAGTGGGGCAAGGCGCTGCTCGGCTGGGCGATCGCCTGCGCCCTGCTCGGCGCGGCCATCGTCTACGTCGACGACGCCGAGCGCACCCGCGAGCTGGTGAACTGGATCCGCAACCTCACCGTGGCCATCCTGGTCTGGCTGGTCGCCTTCCCGGTCTGGGAGACGATCTTCCCGCGCCGCCCCAAGAGCTGACTCCCGGGTACGCGCTGCACGGGGCGTCGGTCCCGGCCAGTACGGTGGCGTGGGCGCCGGGGCGACCTCCCGGCGCACGACGCGAGCGTGAGGAGACCGGGGATGGCGCACGGGGAGGCCGAACACGGCTGCGCCCAGGGCGAGCCCTGCCGGCTCAGCCACCACGAGCAGCAGGGGCCGGTGCGGCCCCACCGCCGGCTCGCGGCGGTGCCCTGCCCGACCGAGCAGGCCGGCCGGGCACCGGAGCGGGCCGACGAGGAGGTGGCGGTGCCCCGGCAGCGGTCCGCCGAGCCGGCCGCGCCGGAGCCGGCGACCTCCCGCCCGCGCGGCGCCGAGCCGGACCCGTCGGCCGAGCCCGTCGCGCCGGCCCCCCGGGCCTGCCGCAGCGACCTGGCCGGCTGGGCCGGCGCGCACCGGCACGGCCCGGTCCGCCCCAGCCGCCGCCCCGATCGCCGGGAACGGCCCCCGCACCGCTGGTGCTGACCACCTGACGGCCGTCCGGCCGCTAGCGTGAGCAGGGTGAAGGCGATCGCGATCGACGCGTACGGCCCGGCCGAGCAGCTCGCCCTGCGGGACCTGCCGGACCCACCGGTCGGCCCCGACACCGTGCTGGTGCGGGTCCGCGCGGCCGGCGTGAACCCGGTCGACTGGAAGGTCCGCGAGGGCCACCTGGCCGCCGCGATCCCCGGTCACTTCCCGCTGGTGCCCGGCTGGGACGCGGCGGGCGAGGTGGTGGCGGTCGGGCCGGCGGTGGCCGGGTTCGCGGTGGGTGACGAGGTGATCGGGTACGTCCGCCGCGACCACCTCCAGTACGGCACGTACGCCGAACTCGTCCCGGCCCCCGAGCGCTGCCTGGCCGACAAGCCGGCGCAGGCCACCTGGGCGGAGGCCGCCGGCCTGCCGCTGGCCGGGCTCACCGCGTACCAGGCGTTGCAGCTGGCCCGCACCGGCGCGGGGGACACCGTGCTGGTGCACGGGGCCTCGGGCGGGGTGGGACACCTGGCCGTGCAGGTGGCCCGGGCGCTCGGCGCCGACCGGGTGATCGGCACGGCGAGCGAGGCCAACCACGACTTCGTCCGCGCGCTCGGCGCGGAGCCGGTCGGCTACGGCGCCGGCCTGGCCGACCGGCTCCGCGCCGTCGCGCCCGACGGGGTGGACGTGGCGCTGGACCTCTTCGGCGGGGAGGCGCTGGACGTCTCCGCCGCGTTGCTGGCCCGTGCGGCCCGCCTGGTCTCCACCGCCGACCCGGAGCACGTGACCCGGCTCGGCGGCAGCTACGTCTTCGTCAAACCGTCCACCCAGGACCTCACCCTGCTGGCCGGGCTGGTCGATGCCGGCCGGCTGACCGTGCACGTTGCACGGACGTTCCCGCTGGCGCAGGCCGCGGACGCGCAGCGCCTGGTGGAGGCGGGGCACGTCCGCGGCAAGGTGGTGCTGGAGGTCTGAGCCGCCCGGTGCGGTGGGTCAGCGGGTGCGGCGGCGGATCAGCAGCGCGATCCCGGCCAGCCCGGCGGTGATCACCAGCAGCACCCCGGCGTTGAGCAGCAGCAGGCGCTGCAGCTCGCTGATCGCGGCGTCGATGTCCCGGCCCGGGTTGAGGGAGTCCTCCGGGATGACCCGCTCGCCGCCGCCGACGCCGCCGCTGACCGTGTCGAACTGCCGCTCCAGCGGCACCCCGGCGGTCCGCAGCGTCTCGGACATGTTGAGCCGGCCGAGGAACCAGCCGGCGCTGGTCTTGCGGGAGTCCGGCTGCTTCGCCGGCCGGTACGCCCGGGGCCCGCCCTTGGCGAGCGGGTAGAGGTCGAAGGTCTGCTTCGGCGCGTCGCCGGCGAGCACCACGATCGTGTACTTCGGACCGAGGTCGGCGGGCTTGGGACCGGAGGCGGCCCCGGTGCGGCCGAACCAGTTGACCTGGTCGATGACCGCGAGCACGTGGGCGGGCTGGCTGTCGGCGCGCAGCCGCAGCGGTTCGGTCAGCCCGTCGCCGGTGATGTCCACCCCGGCGGGGGGCGGCTTCGGAGCGGCCCGTCCCGAGCGGCTCGCCCCCGCGGGTGCGGCCATCCCGACGCTGAGCACCGCCGCCGCCGTCACGGCGACCACCATGCCGAGCAGCCGCCTCACCTTTCCGACCATCGCCGCCTCCTCGCCCCGTTCGATGGGTGGCTGTGCTGCAGGTCACGCGTTGATCGGTCGATGGCGGTGACCGTGCCCGCGAATCGCGGGTTCCCCACCTCAAAGACTCCGCAGAACGGCGCTTGGTTGCAGCTGCTGAACCATTATCTGGAACTATCTGTGATCCGGGCCCGACTAATGGATCAGCCGTTGATCAGCGGGCGGATCTTATCTTTGCGGAGGGGTTCATGGGGGGCAGGGTCGCACGGGTGGCGCGTACCTCGCTAGCCGTTATGGGCGTGGCGCTCGGTGTGTCGTTGCTGCTGCCGGCGACGCCGGCGGCCGCGCACAACTCGCTGACCGGCAGCGATCCGGCCGACGGCGCCCGGATCGCCGCGGCGCCCGCCCGGATCGAGCTGCGTTTCCTGGCCAGGGTCGACCCGGCTACGACGAAGATCACAGTGGTCGGACCGGACAACGTGCCGGCCGCCGGCGGCGCGCCGAGCTTCACCGGCAGCCGGGTCGCCGTGCCGTTCAAGCCCGGCCGGGCCGGCCTCTACATCGTCGGCTACCAGCTCTCGTCCAGCGACGGCCACCCGATCAAGGGCGAGGTGCGCTTCACCCTGACCACCGGCACGCCGGCCGAGTCGGCGTCCGCGTCACCGCCGTCGGCGCCCGCGGGCTCGGCCCTGCCGCCGTCGTCGTCCCCGTCGGTGTCCACCGGGTCCGCCTCGCCGTCGCCGGGTGCCGCGACCACGGCCGGGCCGGCCGTCCCCGCCGCCGACGCGGGCGACGACGGCGCGCCGGTCTGGCCCTGGTTGCTCGTCGCCGGGCTGGTGGTGGCCGGACTGGCCGCCGCCGTGCTGCGCCGCCGCGCCAGCCGCGGCTGAGCCGTCCGGGCCGCGCCGGCCCGGTGTGCGTACGGCGAAGGGCCCGCCGGTTCGCCGGCGGGCCCTTTCGCGGGTACGGCTCAGACCAGGCGGACCCGGGCGGCGCGCAGCCGGTTCAGGGTGCGCTCCCGGCCCAGCACCTCCAGCGACTCGAACAGCGGCAGCCCGACGGTGCGGCCGGTGACCGCGACCCGGACCGGCGCCTGCGCCTTGCCCAGCTTCAGGCCGCGCTCCGCGCCCACCGCCTCCAGGGTCGCCTTCAGCGACTCGGCGTCCCACGACTCCAGCCCCTGGTACGCGGCGATCGCCGCGTCGAGCAGCTCGGCCGCGCCCTCCTTCATCGCCTTGGCCCAGGCGGCCTCGTCGATCAGCGGGTCGGCCAGGAAGAGGAAGTCGACGTTCGGCACGATCTCGCTGAGCACCGCGATCCGGGTCTGGGCCAGCGGCGCCACCGCGGCGAAGGCCTCGGCGTCGAACTCCGCCGGCTGCCACGGCGGCGGCGCGATGGTGTCGGTGCCCGTCAGCCAGGGCTGGCAGGCGGCCACGAACTCGTCGACCGGCAGCGCCCGGATGTACTCGCCGTTGAACGCGCGCAGCTTCTTCTCGTCGAAGAAGGCGGGGGAGGGGTTCACCTCCTCCAGGCGGAACTCCTCCTCGATCACCGACCAGGGCACGATCTCCCGGTCGCCCGAGGGTGCCCAGCCGAGCAGCATCAGGTAGTTGCGCATCGCGTCGGCGAGGTAGCCCTCGTCCTTGTACGCCTCCAGGGCCACCTTGTCGCGGCGCTTGGACAGCTTCTGCCGCTTCTCGTTGACCACCACCGGCACGTGGGCCCAGATCGGCGGCTTGACCCCGAGGGCGTCCCAGAGCAGCTGCTGCTTCGGGGTGTTGGGCAGGTGCTCCTCGGCCCGGACCACGTGGGTGATCCCCATGGTCATGTCGTCGACCACGTTGGCCAGCAGGAAGACCGGGGAGCCGTCGCCGCGAGCGATGACGAAGTCCTCGATCAGCTTGTTCTCGAAGGTCGGCTCGCCGCGGATCAGGTCGACCACCACGGTCTCGCCCTCGTCCGGGGTGCGGAAGCGCAGCGCGCGCCCCTCGCCCGGGGTCAGGCCCCGGTCCCGGCAGAAGCCGTCGTAGCCCTGGTACTGCGAGCCGGTGCGGGCCTGCACGGCCTCCCGGGTGCAGTCGCAGTAGTACGCCCGGCCGGCCTCGAACAGCCGCTGGGCGGCGGCGCGGTGCTCACCGGCGTACTGCGACTGGAAGTACGGGCCCTCGTAGCTGCCCCGCGCGATGCCGATCCACTCCAGCGCGGAGAGGATGCCCTCGGTCCACTCGGGCTTGTTGCGCGCCGCGTCGGTGTCCTCGATGCGCAGCACGAAGACCCCGCCCTGCTGCTTGGCGTAGATCCAGTTCTGCAGCGCCGAGCGGGCGCCGCCGACGTGGAACATACCGGTCGGGGAAGGGGCGAAGCGCACACGTACCGTCACGTCCTCCAGCCTACGGCCGCCCGCGACCCCATTCCCCCAGGGGTCCGCCCCGCCCTGCCGAGGGGTCAGCGGACGGTGCGGATCTTGAGGACCAGGGCGCTGCCGAGGAGGGTGACGGCCGCGGTGGCGGCGTAGAGGGTCGGGTAGCCGCCCAGGTGGACCACGATCGGGGCGGAGATCGCCGGGCCGAGCACCTGCGGCGCGGAGTTGGCGATGTTGATCACCCCGAGGTCCTTGGCCCGGTCGGTGGCGCGGGGCAGCACCTCGGTGATCAGCGCGGCGTCCACCGACAGGTAGACCCCGTAGCCGGCGCCGAGCAGCAGCGCCGCGACCACCGCCGTCGACCAGACCGGCGCGGCGGCCAGCAGCAGCGCCGCCACCGCCATGATCACCCCGGCGGCGATCACGAAGACCTTGCGCCGGCCGGAGCGGTCGGAGAGCCGGCCGGCGACCACGGCGGTCAGCATCATCCCCAGTGTGTAGAGCAGGATCAGCACCAGCAGCGCGCCCTCGGGGTCGGGGTGGCGCACCCCGTCGGTGAGGAAGTACAGCAGGTAGAGGGTGCCGAGCGCGTTGCCGATCTGGACCAGGAACCGGGTGATCCAGGCCCAGGCGAAGTCCGGGTGCCGGCGCGGGCTGATCCACATCGAGGCGGCCAGCGCCCGCCAGCGCAGCGCCGGCCGGTGCGCCCGGGGCAGCGGGTCGTCGGCGGTGAGCAGCGCGAACGGCAGCGAGAGCACCAGGACGGCCACCGCGACGGCGGCGTACCCGGCGGTGGTGCCACTGACCACGGCGGTGACCAGCACCGCGCCGAGGACCAGGCCGAGCGCCTGCGGGATGCCCACCCAGCCGGAGACACCGCCGCGCTGGACGACCGGCACCCGGTCCGGGACGGCCGCGGTCAGGCTGGCCAGCATCGCGTTGAAGCAGACCTGCGCGGCCACCCAGGCCAGCGTCACCCCGGCGACGGTGTCCTGCCGGGCCAGCAGCACCAGGGCGAGCGCGCCGAGCACCGCACCGCCCGCGGTCCAGGCGTGCCGGCGGCCGAACTCCCGCCCGGCGATGCGCAGGCAGGTACGGTCCGACATCGCCCCGGCGAGCGGGTTGGCCAGCACCGCCGCCAGCGCGCCGACGCCGGTGACGACGGCCAGCATGGCCTCCTTGTCGCCCGGCGCGATCCGCTCGATCTGCTGCGGCAGCAGCACCTGGATCGGGGTGAAGAAGGCCATCCAGACGCCGAGGTTGGCGGCGAAGATCAACGCGATCCAGCCCCGACGCACCGGGACCACGGGCTCGGCGAGCGCCGCCGGCAGCGAGGTCGGCGTCGGGTCGACCGTGGTCATCGCCGGACGACCTGGTCCCGGTACCAGGCGTACGAGGACTTCGGCGTGCGGACCTGGGTGTCGAAGTCGACGTGCACCAGGCCGAAGCGCTTGGTGAAGCCCTCCGCCCACTCCCAGTTGTCCAGCAGGGACCAGACGAAGTACCCGGTGACGTCGACGCCGTCGTCGATGGCCGCCCGGACGGCCCGCAGGTGCCCGTCGAGGTACGCGATCCGCTCCGGGTCGTGCACCCGGCCGTCGGCGTCGGGTACGTCGTCGTAGGCGCAGCCGCTCTCGGTGACCTGGATGGGGGGCAGCGCCTCGCCGTAGGTGTCGCGCAGCCAGGTGAGCAGCTCGCGCAGCCCCTCGGGGACCACCGGCCAGTCGAAGGCCGTCCTCGGGTAGCCCTCCAGCGGCACCAGCTCGAACGGCAGCGGCGCGCCCTCCTCCGGCGCGCGGATCCCGGTCGGGTTGTAGTAGTTCACCCCGAGCACGTCGATCGGCGCGGCGATGATGTCGAGGTCCCCGTCGCGCACCGGGGCGTCGGTGAACCCCGGCGGGTAGCCCCGGCCGAGCAGCGGGTCGGTGAAGAGCCGGTTGTGCAGCGCGTCGTACGCCGCCCCGGCGGCCCGGTCGGCGTCGGTGCCGCCGAGCAGCCGCACCGGCGAGTAGTTGTTGGCGATGGCGACCGGGCTGGTGGTGCGGGCGCGCAGCGCGGCGACCGCGAGGCCGTGCCCGAGCAACTGGTGGTGGGCGACCGGCAGCGCGTCGAAGAGCAGGAAGCGGCCCGGCGCGTGCACGCCCGTGCCGTGGCCGAGGCTCATGTGGATGAACGGCTCGTTCAGGGTGATCCAGAGCTTCACCCGATCGCCGAGGCGGGCGGCGACCAGGTCGGCGTACTCGGCGAAGCGGTGCGCGGTGTCCCGGTTCAGCCAGCCGCCCGCGTCCTCCAGCGGCTGCGGCAGGTCCCAGTGGAAGAGCGTGGCCACCGGGTCGATGCCGGCGGCGAGCAGGTCGTCGACGAGCCGGTCGTAGAAGCCGAGACCGGCCGGGTTGGCCGCGCCGCTGCCGCCGGGCTGCACCCGGGGCCAGGCGATCGAGAACCGGTACGCCGAGACGCCCAGCCCGGCCATCAGCGCGACGTCCTCGCGGTGCCGGTGGTAGTGGTCGCAGGCGACGTCGCCGGTGCTGCCGTCGGCGATCTGCCCCGGGGTGTGCGCGAAGGTGTCCCAGATGGACGGCCCGCGCCCGTCGGCGTCGGCGCCGCCCTCGATCTGGAATGCGGAGGTGGAGACCCCCCAGCGGAAGCCGGCGGGGAACGCGGGCATCGGCGCGGTCGTCACAGTCACCCTCCCAGAAACATGAAGCGTGTTCGGGACTCTAGGGCGCAGGCCCGGGAAGTGCCATAGGCCCACGGCGATGCCAGCACAAGGGTTTTCGGCGTGTCTTTTCCGAACCCGTCCCAGTACGTCCGAATTTGCGCATACAGTGCGGAATATCGCGGATGTCCTCAGTGGGGGAAGACAGAAATGATCCTCGTCGAACGCAGTGCGCACGTGATGGCGCCGATGGAAGCGGTCTGGGACGTCGTGCAGCGGGCCGAGCAGTTGCCGGCCTGGCTGGCGGGCGTCCGCGCGGCCGAGGTCCTCTCGGGGGAGGGCTTCGGCCGGCGACAGCTCGTGCAGGCCGGCCGCGGCGCGGCGCACGAGGCCGAGGTGATCGCCTATCAGGAACCCACCCTGATCGGGTGGCGGGAGCGGGCCAGGGGTGCCGGCGCCCGAGCCGAGGCGCGCACCGAGATCTACGTCCAGCTCACTCCCGACGAGGAGGAGGGCGGGACGATCGTGCGGCTCATCGTCGTACGGTGGCCGGCCGGTCCGGTCAAGGCGGCCCTGCTCCGGCTCGGGCTGCGTCGGGTCGGCGCCGACCTGGAGGACTCGCTGGCCCGCCTCACCGACCTGGCCGCCGTCGGCTGAGACGGGCGCGTCCTGCGGCGTCACCCGCGACGGCGGTGGCCCGGCGTCCCCGCCAGGGGCTCCGGACCACCGCCGCTTTCGTACCCCGGCCGGCCGGTCCGCCGCACCACGGCACGGTCGCCCGCGACACCACCGCAGACGAGGAAGGGCCCGGCGCGCGTCGTGCGCCGGGCCCTTCCGTCGTACGCGGGGACTAGCTGTCGCCGCCGGTCTCGCCGACCGGAGCGGCGGTGACGTCCTCGAGGGCGTACTTCTTGGCCGCCTCGGCCGGCACGGTCGCCGGCACCACGCCGCGCAGCGCGAGCTGCCGCAACGTCGCCACCGTCACCGACTCGGCGTCGACGTGGAAGTGCCGCCGCAGCGCGTGCCGGGTGTCCGACATGCCGAAGCCGTCGGTGCCGAGCGAGGTGTAGTCGCCCGGTACCCAGCGGGCGATCAGGTCCGGCACCGCGCGCATCCAGTCGCTGACCGCGACCTTCGGCCCGTCGGCGTCGGCCAGCTTCTGCTGGATGTACGGCACCCGCGGCTCGCTGCCCGGGTTGAGCAGGTTGTGCTCCTCGCACTCCACCGCGTCGCGGCGCAGCTCGCTCCAGGAGGTCACCGACCAGACGTCGGCGGCCACCCCCCAGTCCTGCGCGAGCAGCTCCTGCGCCCGCAGCGCCCACTGCATGCCGGAGCCGGAGGCCAGGATGTTGGCCTTCGGCGCGTCCCCGCCCACCTCGGGCGCCGGGGAGTAGCGGTAGATGCCCTTGAGCAGGCCCTCGACGTCCACACCGGCGGGCTCCGCCGGCTGCAGGATCGGCTCGTTGTAGACCGTGAGGTAGTAGAGGACGTTTTCCTGAGCGTCCCCGTACATCCGGTGCAGGCCGTTCTCCATGATGTGCGCGATCTCGAACGAGAACGCCGGGTCGTACGCGACCACCGCCGGGTTGGTGGCGGCGAGCAGCAGCGAGTGACCGTCCTCGTGCTGCAGACCCTCACCGTTGAGCGTGGTCCGGCCGGCGGTCGCGCCGAGCAGGAAGCCCCGCGCCATCTGGTCGGCGGCCGCCCAGATCCCGTCGCCGGTGCGCTGGAACCCGAACATCGAGTAGAAGATGTACATCGGGATCATCGGCTCGTCGTGGGTGGCGTACGACGTGCCGGCCGCGGTGAACGAGGCGACCGAGCCGGCCTCGTTGATCCCCTCGTGCAGGATCTGCCCGGCGGTCGACTCCTTGTAGGACAGGAACAGCTCCCGGTCGACCGAGGTGTACCGCTGGCCGTGCGGCGAGTAGATCTTCGCGGTCGGGAAGATCGAGTCCAGGCCGAAGGTGCGCGCCTCGTCCGGGATGATCGGCACCCAGCGCTTGCCGAACTCCTTGTCCTTCATCACGTCCTTGAGCAGGCGGACGAAGGCCATCGTGGTGGCCACCTTCTGCTTGCCCGAGCCGCGCTTGACGTCGGCGAACCGCTCCGGGCCCGGGATGGTCAGCCGCTTGCTGCTGGTCCGCCGGGACGGCAGGTAGCCGCCGAGCTGCTGGCGCCGCTCCTTGAGGTACGCGATCTCGTCGGACTTCTCGCCCGGGGTGTAGTACGGCGGCGTGTAGGGGTTCTCCTCCAGCACCTTGTCCGGGATGTCGAGGTAGAGGCGGTCGCGGAAGGTCTTCAGGTCCTCCAGCGTCAGCTTCTTCATCTGGTGGGTGGCGTTGCGGCCCTCGAAGTGCGAACCGAGCGTCCAGCCCTTGATCGTCTTGGCCAGGATGACCGTCGGCTGCCCGGTGTGCTCGGTCGCCGCCTTGTACGCGGCGTAGAGCTTCCGGTAGTCGTGGCCGCCCCGCTTGAGGTTCCAGATCTCGTCGTCGGAGAGGTGCTCGACCATCTTGCGGGTCCGCGGGTCGCGGCCGAAGAAGTGCTCCCGGACGTACGCCCCGGACTCCGCCTTGTAGGTCTGGTAGTCGCCGTCGGGCGTGGTGTTCATCAGGTTCACCAGCGCGCCGTCGGTGTCCGCGGCGAGCAGCGGGTCCCACTCCCGGCCCCAGACCACCTTGATCACGTTCCAGCCGGCGCCCCGGAAGAAGGCCTCCAGCTCCTGCATGACCTTGCCGTTGCCCCGGACCGGGCCGTCCAGCCGCTGCAGGTTGCAGTTGATCACGAAGGTGAGGTTGTCCAGCTCCTCGCGGGCGGCCACGCCGATCGCGCCGAGGGTCTCCGGCTCGTCCATCTCACCGTCGCCGAGGTAAGCCCAGACGTGCTGGTCGGAGGTGTCCTTGATGCCCCGGTGGTGCAGGTACCGGTTGAACCGGGCCTGGTAGATGGCGTTCAGGCCGCCGAGCCCCATCGAGACGGTGGGGAACTCCCAGAAGTCCGGCATCAGCCGCGGGTGCGGGTACGACGGCAGGCCGCCGCCCGGGTGGGACAGCTCCTGGCGGAACCCGTCGAGCTGGTGCTCGGTCAGCCGCCCCTCCAGGAACGCCCGCGCGTACATGCCAGGGGAGGCGTGACCCTGGTAGTAGATGTGGTCGCCGCCGCCGGGGTGGTTCTTGCCCCGGAAGAAGTGGTTGAAGCCCACCTCGTAGAGCGAGGCGGAGCTGGCGAAGGTGGAGATGTGCCCGCCGACGCCGATCTCCGGGCGCTGCGCCCGGTGCACGAGCATCGCCGCGTTCCACCGGACGTACGCCCGGATCCGCCGCTCGACGTGCTCGTCACCGGGGAACCACGGCTCGCGCTCCGGAGCGATGGTGTTGATGTAGTCGGTGGTGGTCAGCGACGGCACCCCGACCTGGCGCTCGCGGGCCCGCTCCAGCAGGCGCAGCATGACGTAGCGGGCGCGTTTGGTTCCGCGCTCGTCGATGACACCGTCGAGCGACTCGACCCATTCGCCGGTCTCTTCAGGGTCGATGTCCGGAAGCTGGCTCGGCAGACCAGCGGTGATCACCGGGCGCTTGCGTTCCGTAGCCACAGGCGTTCCCTCGGGTGTGTGTGGGATAGGTCTCTAGCGCCATCCTGCCCCCTGGTGGCACCGGTCGTCACGTCTAGCTCCCCCAGACGCGACGCTCAACACAGGTACCCACCAGTAACTTTGCGCGACCGCCGGATGCGCTAGTCGACTCACGCTTGTCCGCCGTCCCTACCCTTCGGGCATGCGAAGGCATCTGGTGCTCCTGGGGCTCGTGACGACCGTCGCCGGCGTGGCCGGCATCGCGGTGGGGGTCGCCGGCCTGATGAAGGGCAAACCGGAGATGGTGGGCTTTCTGGTCCTCGGCGCGTTCGCGCTGCTGCTCGTCGCCGGTCTGGCCCGGGACGCCCGCCGTCCCCGCCGCCGGTCCCGCCCGGACGAGGCCGCGGTCGGCTGGTACTCGATGGCGCCGTACGCGGACGCCGGCGCGGACCCGGGCTGCGCCGTCCCGGACCCCGCTCCGTCGGACTCCGGCCGCAGCGGCGGCTCGGGCTTCTGGGGCGGCTCCGACGGTGGCTCGGGTTCGCACAGCGGCTCGGACGGCGGCGGGTCGAGCTGGGGCGGCGGCTCGGACGGTGGCGGCGGCAGTTACTGAGCCGGTGCGGCAGAATGCGCGGTATGCGCAGTGAGGTGATCACCGTCCGGACCGGGTCCCGGCCGACCGTCCAGGACATCACGGCCGAGGCCGAGCGCTTCGTCGCCGGCCAGGGCGACGGGCTGCTGCACGTCTTCGTGCCGCACGCCACCGCCGGCCTGGCGATCATCGAGACCGGCGCCGGCTCCGACGACGACCTGCTGCGGGCGCTGGACGACCTGCTCCCCACCGACGACCGGTGGCGGCACCGGCACGGCTCGCCGGGGCACGGCCGCGACCACGTGCTCCCGGCGTTCGTCCCCCCGTACGCGACCCTTCCGGTGCTCGACGGCCGCCTGGCGCTCGGCACCTGGCAGTCCCTCACCCTGGTCGACCCCAACGGCGACAACCCCACCCGCCAGGTCCGCTTCTCCTTCCTCCCCGCCTGACCCCCGCCCCCTGTTTACGAGAAGGAGTGGCTGTTGCGCGCCGAACAGCCACTCCTTCGCGGAAAGTGCGGGCTCGGGGTGACGAGGGCGCCGGGTCAGGCGGCGGCGAGCTGGGTGACGCGGATCTTGGTGACCAGGGCGTCGAGGAGGGCACGCAGCAGGGTCTCGGTCGTCTCGTCCTTGACCGAGCCGTCCTCGGTGAGCTTCTCGTGGGCGTTGGTGACGATGATCTCCGGCTTGGTGACCACCGCGGAGTCGGTCCAGAGGAAGAGCTGACGCAGCTGGAGCTGGGCGCGGACGGTGCCCATCCCGGTCGGCGCGGCGCCGACGATGGCGATCGGCTTGTGCGCCAGCGGGGAGACCCACGAGGTGATCGGGAAGCTCGGGCGCGACGCCCAGTCGAGGGCGTTCTTCAGCACGCCGGGGACGCCGTAGTTGTACTCCGGGGTGGCGATGAGCAGGGCGTCCGCGGCGGCGATCCGCTCCCGCAGGTCCACCACGGCCGCCGACGGCTCGGGCTCGACGTCCTCGTTGAACGGCGGGATCGCGCCGAGGCCGGTGTACTGCTCGATGGTCAGGCCGGCCGGGGCGAGCCGCTGCGCGGCCCGGATCAGCGCCGTGTTGAACGACGCCTCGCGCAGGCTGCCGGAGATGGCCAGGACGGTGAAGTCGGACATGGGAAAACCCTTCGATCGGAGATGCTTGAGTTCGCCAATAGTAGAGCTACTCAACTATCTGCTGGCAAGTAGGATGTGAGACATGACGCAGAGCACCGCTCCCACCGGCTCCGACCTGGGCGACCGCTCCGGGCTGGCCGGGGACGCGGTGCGCCGGATCATGCACGTCGCGTCCGCCATCCGGCACTACCAGGACGTCGAGATCGCCGAGCTGGGGTTGACTCCGGCGGCGGCCCGCGCGCTGCACGAACTCGACCCCGACCGGCCGCTGCCCGCCCGCGACCTCGCCGAGCAGCTGCGCTGCGACCGGTCCAACGTGACCGCCCTGGTCGACAAGCTGGAGCAGGCCGGCCTGGTCGAACGCCGCGTCGACCCGGCCGACCGGCGGCAGAAGACGCTGGTGGTGACCGCGGCCGGCCGCCGGATGCGCGAGCGGGTGGACCGGGTGATGACCGACTCCCGGCTCCTCGCCGGCCTCAGTACCGACGAGCTGGCCACCCTGCGCGAGCTGGTGTGGAAGGTCTCCGACGGCGGCTGCCCGGAGCAGTGCGCCCCGGAGTGAGCCCGGCCGGGCGGATCGTGTCCAAGTGGGCGACCCTGGCCTTCGTCGGTAATGCTGATCGACGTGACCACCCCGCAGGATCTCGACGACCGGTTCCGGGAGAGCCTGGGCGACGCTGCCCGAGCCCGAGCGGCGGCGTGACCCGGCCGAGCCGGTCCGCGACGGCGCCGCGCTGACCGGGCGGCAACTGCTCGCCCTCTTCGACGCCCAGGTCACCAGCCGCCAGCTCGACCTGGCCGGACGCTGGCTGCGCAGCTTCGGGGAGGGTTTCTACACCATCGGCTCGGCCGGGCACGAGGCCAACGCCGCCGTCGCCGCGGCACTGCGCCCCACCGATCCCGCGCTGCTGCACTACCGCTCCGGCGCCTTCTACTGCGCCCGCGCCGCCCTCGCCGCCGGCGAGTTCCCGGCCGCCGGCACCGACGGGGGTACGCCCACCTCCGACGACCCCGCTGACAGCGTGGCCCCCAGCGGCTTCCCGGACCTCTCCGGTGGCGGTGCCGAGCCCGTCGGGGTTCCCGGCGTCCCCGGCGATCGAGCCGGCGTCGGGGTTCCCAGCGATTCCGATGGCGGTGCCGCTTCCACCGACGTTCCGGACGCCTCCGCCGACGACGCCGACCCCGTCGACAGCCCCGCCAGCTCCGGTGCCTCGACCGTCGCGGGCGGCGGGCAGACGCCGGAGGCAGCTTCCCCGGCACCCTCCACCGGCAGCACGGGCGCGGCCGCCTACCGGGTCGGCGCGGACGGTACCGCCGAGGCGGTACCCGCCCCGGACCCCGTCGGCGTCGGCCACGACGCAGCACCCGACGCCGCCTTCGAAGCCCAGGCGAGCGGCGGAGCCGAGCCGGACGCGTATACCGCCGCCGCGCGGGACGTGCTGCGCGGGATGGTCGCCTCCGCGCGGGAGCCGATCGCCGGGGGCCGGCACAAGGTCTTCGGCCGGGCCGACCTGGCCGTCGTGCCCACCACCTCGACGATCGCCTCGCACCTGCCCCGGGCGGTCGGCCTGGGCCTGGCCCTGGAGCGGCTGCGCCGGGTGGAGACCGCCGGCCGCCGCGACGGCGCCGACGTGCCGCCGCGCTCGCCGTGGCCCCGGGACGCCATCGTGGTCTGCTCCTTCGGCGACGCCTCGGTCAACCACGCCAGCGCCGCCGCCGCGCTCAACACCGCCGGCTGGTACGACCACACCGGGCTGCGCATCCCGGTGCTCTTCGTCTGCGAGGACAACGGGCTGGGCATCAGCGTCCGCTCACCGCAGGGCTGGGTCGAGCGGAGCCTGCGGGCCCGGCCAGGGCTGCGCTACTTCTCCGCCGACGGTACGGACCCGGTCGGGACGTACGAGGTGGCGGCCGAGGCGGCGGCCTGGGTGCGCCGGCACCGGAGGCCGGCGGTGCTGCACCTGCGCACCGTACGGCTGATGGGGCACGCCGGGGCCGACGCGGAGACCGCCTACCGCAGTTCCGCCGAGATCGCCGCCGACGAGGCGCGCGACCCGGTGCTGGCCACCGCCCGGCTGCTGGTCGAGGCGGGACTGGCGACCGGCGAGGAGCTGCTGTCCCGGTACGACGAGCGCGGCTGGCAGATCCGCCGGATCGCCGAGGAGGTGCTCGACGAGCCCAAGCTCGCCACGGCGGCGGAGGTGGTCGCCCCGCTCGCCCCCCGCCGGCCGGCGCGGATCGCCGCGGCGGTGGCGGAGGCGGCGGCCCGGGCCGGCGGGCCGGGCGCGGGGGCCAGGGCCGAGGCGTTCGGCGGGAAGCCGCCGGAGCTGGCCGGCCCGCTCACCCTGGCGCAGAGCATCAACGCCGCCCTGGCCGACGGGATGCTCGCCCACCCTCAGCTGGCGGTCTTCGGCGAGGACGTCGCCGTCAAGGGCGGGGTCTACGGCGTGACCAAGGGGCTGCGCGAGAAGTTCGGCCCGGCGCGGGTCTTCGACACGCTGCTCGACGAGACCTCGGTGCTGGGGCTGGGCCTGGGCGCCGGGCTGGCCGGGCTGCTGCCGGTACCGGAGATCCAGTACCTGGCGTACCTGCACAACGCCGAGGACCAACTGCGCGGCGAGGCGGCCACCATGCAGTTCTTCTCCTCCGGCGCGTTCCGCAACCCGATGGTGGTGCGGGTGCCGGGGCTGGCGTACCAGGAGGGGTTCGGCGGGCACTTCCACAACGACAACTCGGTGGCCGTACTCCGGGACGTGCCCGGCCTGGTGGTCGCGGTGCCGGCGCGGCCGGACGACGCCGCGCCGCTGCTGCGCACCTGCCTGGCCGCCGCGGCGGTGGACGGCGCCGTCTGCGTCTTCCTGGAGCCGATCGCGCTCTACCACACCCGCGACCTCTACGAACCGGGCGACGGCGAGTGGCTGGGGGAGTACGCGGAACCGGGCGCGTGGGCGGGTGAGCACGTGCCGATCGGCCGCGCCCGGGTCTACGGCGTCGGCTCGGCCGAGGACGTCACGATCCTCACATTCGGTAACGGGGTGCGGATGTCGCTGCGGGCCGCCGCCGTCCTCGCCGACGAGGGGATCGGGACCCGGGTGGTGGACCTGCGCTGGCTGGCCCCGCTGCCGGTGGCGGACATCATCCGGGAGGCCTCGGCGACCGGCCGGGTGCTGGTGGTGGACGAGACACGCCGGTCCGGCGGGGTCGGCGAGGGGATCATCGCGGCGCTGGTGGACGCCGGATATGTGGGCGCCGCGCGGAGAGTAGCCGGAGTCGACTCGTTTGTACCATTAGGTCCGGCGGCACGTCAGGTTCTGGTCTCCGAGGAAGCCATTACCCAGGGTGCCCGTACGCTGCTGGCACGGTAAATTCCGTTCCACCCGGTGCGCCACTTGCGCGTGGGCCCGCAACTGTGTGGACTTTGCCTGACGGCGTCACCCGACGTCGCGAGCAGGGATGAGATGAGGAGGCACGCGACAGTGAGCGCGACCGCAGGTCAGGCCGCCGACGGGGTACGCAGCCTGGCGGACCGGTTCGGGATCGAGCCGGGGATGGTCGTCATGGAGATGGGGTACGACGACGACGTCGACCAGGATCTCCGGGACGCCCTGACCGACCGCTGTGGAGATCTGGTCGACGAGGACACCGACGAGGTGGTCGACGCGGTGCTGGTCTGGTACCGCGACGGCGACGGTGACCTCTTCGAACTCCTCGTCGACGCCCTCGGCCCGCTGGCCGACGCCGGAGTCGTGTGGCTGCTGACCCCGAAGGCCGGGCGTGACGGGCACGTCGAGCCGAGCGAGGTCGCCGAGTCGGCGCAGACCGCAGGGCTGCAGCAGACCTCGACGGTCAACGCCGGCCGGGACTGGAGCGGCGCCCGCCTCGTGCTGCGGCGCGGCTCCAAGGGCAAGAAGTAGCCGTCCCCCCCGTGACCCGGCGGCTGCCGCCGCCGGGTGTGGCACGCTGTTGCCACCTCCAGACTCAACCCAGGGAGCTCGCATGCCGATCGAGGTTGGCGCCCAGGCGCCGGACTTCGTGCTCAAGGACCAGAACAACCAGGAGGTCCGGCTCTCGGACTTCCAGGGCAAGCGCACCGTGCTGCTGGTCTTCTACCCGCTCGCCTTCACCGGCATCTGTCAGGGCGAGCTGTGCGAGGTGCGGGACAACCTCAACGAGTACGTCAACGACGACGTCCAGGTGCTCACGGTCAGCGTCGACTCGGTCTACAGCCACAAGATCTGGGCCGAGCGCGAGGGCTACCAGTTCCCGCTGCTGGCCGACTTCTGGCCGCACGGGGCGGTCGCCCAGGCGTACGGCGTCTTCAACGACGTCGCCGGCATCGCCAACCGGGGCACCTTCGTCATCGACAAGGCCGGTGTCGTCCGGTTCGCCGAGATGAACATGCCGGGCGAGGCGCGCGACCAGGAGGGCTGGCGCAAGGCCCTCGCGGAGGCCGTCGCGGCCTGACGCCCGAACCGGGCACACCGTTCGACCGGGCCGGAGGCCGGCAGGTAAGCTTGCCACCCTCCGGCCCGCCGTACGGGCGTTCCGGGCGCGTAGCTCAGTGGGAGAGCACTCGCCTTACAAGCGAGGGGTCGCAGGTTCGAAACCTGCCGCGCCCACCACCCATGACCAGCAGGGGAGCCGATCACAAGATCAGCCCCCTGCCTCGTCTTAGCAGCGGGAACCTCAGCTCAACTGACGGTCAAGCTGGTCGACGCGGGGAAGCGTGATGGTGAACGTCGTCCCGACGGCGACCTCACTCGCGACCGTGATGGTGCCCTTGTGATCGGTGACGATCTGCCGGGCGATGGCGAGGCCGAGGCCACTGCCCCCGGTACGGCGGCCGCGCGCGGCGTCGGCCCGCCAGAACCGGTCGAACACATGCGGCAGCGCGTCCGCTGCGATTCCCGAGCCGGTGTCGACGACCTGGACGATCGCCTGCGTGTCGGTGCGGCTCGCGACCAGCCGGACGCTGCCGCCCGCAGCGGTCGCCCGGAGGGCGTTGGTGACGAGGTTGCCGACCACCTGGCGGAGCCGGTCGGGATCAGCGTGCACCGCGACCGGCTCGGCCGCCACGCGCAACGACACCCCGGCCGACTCCGCCCGGGCGTGGTGGGCGGTGCGGCAGGTCTCCAGTAGTTCGGCCAGATCCACGGCGACCCGGTGGTACGCCAGGCTGCCGGCCTCAGCCAGGGCCAGGTCCTGCAGGTCATCGACGATGCGCTGTTGCAGCACCGCCTCTTCGTGCAGTGACGCGAAGAGATCCTGGTCCGGCGTGATCACGCCGTCGGAGAGCGCCTCGAGATAGCCGCGCAGGTTGGCCAGCGGGGTGCGCAGTTCATGGGCGACGTCGGCGACCAGCCGGCGTTGCCGCTCCTCCCCGCGCTGCAGGGAGTCGGCCATCCGGTTGAACGACCGGGCCAACTCCGCCAACTCGTCGTTGCCCCGCACCGGAACCCGTCCGGTGAGGTCGCCCCGGCCGAGCCGCTGAGCGGCCGCGGTGAGCGTGTCGATGGGGCGCAGCACCCGCCGGCTCAGCAGCACGGTGCCGATGACCGCGACCGCCGCAACGCCCGCTGCCGCGGCGAGCAGTGGACCGGCGGCCAACACGGACGCCGGATCGCCGCGAGCACCGAGATAGACCCGGGCGGGTACCGGCGCGACGTCACTGATGTCGTTGGTGAAGGCCTGGGCCAGGCAGGAATCCAGTGATTCCACCGTCGAGGCGCCGCACACCTGCACCGAGGCGGCGTCTGCCAGGTTCCGGCCCGGCTCTGCCGCGACGTCGGCGCAGCCGTCGACGATCTCAGCGACACCAGGGCGATCGCGCACGTCGACCGCGCTCAGGTCGGCGTCGAACTGCGGAACTCCCGTGCTGGTGGGTGCAGCGACAACAGGGACGGATGCCCGTGTCAGGCAGGCCGCGAACCGCACGCCGGTGCGGTAGCCGGCGATCGCACCGGCCACACCTTTCTGCCGGCTCGCCGGCTCCGCCGGCAGTGCGGCCAGGTTCAGCACCGGCCGCGGATCGACGACCCCGACCATCGTGCCGAGCGGCCGGGCGGTGCGGTCCTCCTGGGTGTCCGTGTCCACGATCACCTGGCCCGTGTCGGCGACCAGGTGGATCCGCTGACCGGTCTGGGCGCGCAGGTCCCGAACCAGGTCGGGCACGCCCTCCCAGGTGCCGTGCCGGCTGCCGTACGTCGTGAGTCGGCCGACGACCTCATCGAGTTGCGCCCGATCGGTGGTGGCCGAGTCGCTGATCTGTTGCGAGGCCTGCCGCAGGGTCAGCCACGCGGTCGCCGCGGTCGCGCTCACCGCGACGAGGACGACCAGCCAGAGCACCCGTAGCCGAAAACTCACCGGCCGGCTCCGGGCGTGCCCTCGGGGGTCGGCGCCGCCGCCAGTTGCTCCGGTTCGGCGAGCCGGTAGCCGCGGCCGTAGACGGTCTGCACGTACCGCGGCTCGGCAACGTCGTCCTCGATCTTGCGGCGGAGGTTCATCACGTGCGCGTCGACGGTGCGTTCGAGCACGAAACGATCGAATCCGAAGGCCCGGTCGATGATCTGCGCCCGGGTGAACGCCCGCCCGGGCTCGCCGGCGAGCACCTCGAGGATGCCGAACTCCTTGGCCGTCAGGGCGACCGGCCGCCCGCCGACGCGTACCTCGAACCGGCCGGCGTCCACCTCGAGATCGCCGACGCGTAGCACCGCCCGGTTGTCGGCGTTCACCACCCGCGCCCGGCGCAGCAGCGCCCGTACCCGGGCGGCCAGCTCCCGCGGGCTGTACGGCTTGGTGAGGTAGTCGTCGGCACCGACGTCGAGGCCCAGCAGGACGTCGTCCTCGGTGGTGCGGGCGGTCAGCAGCAGGATCGGAATCTCCGATTCGGCGCGCAGGATCCGGCACACGTCCAGGCCGTCGAGGACCGGCATCATCACGTCGAGGACCACCAGGTCCGGCCGGCGGGAGCGGCACTGGTCCAGCGCGGCCCGCCCGTCGCCGACCAGCAGCACGCTGTGCCCCTCGCGTTCGAGATAGACCCGTACCAGGTTGGCCTGCTTGGGGTCGTCCTCGGCGACCAGGATCCGCGCGCTCATGTTTCCCCATTCTGCCTGGTGGTGGCGGGGGTCAAGTAAACCCGAAACCCGTGAAGAACTGATGTGGGCGGGCTTCGGAGAGCGGCGAGCGGGATATCCGCACAGCCGGCCCACGGCTTCTTCAAGGGTTCTTCACCACCGGCTGCCTACGGTGCTCTTCGTGTCAGTCAGGAGCCGGACATGATCTTCGAACCAGCACAATCGGGCCGCCGCGACGAGCAACAGCGGCGGGCCGCCCGGCGGCGGATCCGGGAGACGCTCGCGGTGCGCCGGGCCGCCACGGTCGGCGGGCACGGGGCCGCCGAACCGCTGGACGAACCGCGCGTCGAGCCCGGGGCTGCCGGGGTGACGCCGGGTACGCGTGGTCGGCGCGCGGGGACCGGTGTGAGCAACGAGACTGTCCCGTTGGCCGAGGCCGTGATCGATCTTGCGGCGATCGCGGAGAACATCCGGACGATCGCGGCGATCGCACGTACCGGGCTGATGGCCGTGGTGAAGGCCGACGGCTTCGGGCACGGCGCGGTGCCGGTGGCGCGGGCGGCGTTGGGCGCCGGCGCCGCCTGGCTGGGTGTGACCTCGGCGACGGAGGCGGTGGCGCTGCGCTCGGCGGGCATCGACGCGCCCGTCCTGAGCTGGCTGCACCGGCCGGACGAGGACTTCACCCGCCTGATCGCCGCGGACGTCGACATCGCGGTGTCGACCCTGACCCACCTGCGCGCGATCGCCACCGCGGCCACGGATCTCGGGGTGCCCGCCACGGTCCAGCTCAAGGCGGACGTCGGCCTGTCCCGCAACGGTGCCGGCGGCGACGAATGGCCCGAGCTGGCCGCCTGGGCCCGCAAGCACGAGGCGGAGGGCAGCGTCCGGGTACGCGGGGTGTGGTCCCACCTGACGAACGCCGACGTGCCGGGCTGCCCGAGCATCGCCCGGCAGCTGTCGACGTTCCAGGAGGCGCTGCGGATCGCTCGGGAGACCGGGCTCGACCCCGAAGTGGTGCATCTGGCGAACTCGGCGGCGGCACTGGCCGCCCCGCAGACCCGGTTCGGTCTCTGCCGGATCGGCCTGGCCATGTACGGCGTCGACCCGTTCGGCGCGACCGGTCCCCGCCGCTACGGCCTGCGACCCGCCATGACCCTGCGGTCAAGGGTGATCAACCTGAAGCGGGTGCCCGCCGGTACCGGCGTGTCCTACGGTCCCGATCGGGTGACCGATCGGCCGACCACGCTCGCCCTGCTGCCGCTCGGGTACGCCGACGGCCTGTCGCGCACCGCCGAGGGCCGCGCGTGGGTCTGGCTCGCGGGTCGGCGCTGCCCGATCGTCGGGCGCATCGCCATGGATCAGTGCGTCGTCGATGTCGGCGACCTGCCGGTGGCGCTCGGCGACCCGGTGGTCGTCTTCGGTCCCGGCGCCGAGCCCGGCTCGCCCGACCCGGCCGAGCCGACGGCCGCCGAGTGGGCGCGGTGGGCCGGCACCAACCCGCACGAAGTCCTGACCGGAATCGGCGCGCGAGTGGCGCGCGTACACCTACACGCGGAAGCGGCAACATCATGACTGTTCGTCTGGCGGTGCTGTTCGGTGGGCGCAGCGGGGAGCACGACGTCTCCCGGCGCTCGGCGGAGAGCATCCTGGCTCACCTCGACCCCGCCGCCTACCAGGTGACCGAGGTGCTGATCGAGCGGGACGGCCAGTGGCGGGTGAACGGAGACCGGGCCACGTTCGCGCAGGCGCTGCGGACCCTCGGCGACCAGGACGTGGTGCTCCCGGCGCTGCACGGGCCGTACGGTGAGGACGGCACCGTCCAGTCGATGCTGGAGTGGCTCGGCGTCGCGTTCGTCGGAAACGGTGTCTTCGCCAGCGCCGCGGGGATGGACAAGCCGGTCACGAAGAAACTCCTCGCCGCCGACGGCCTGCGCGTGGCCGACGGGGTGACGCTGCGGCCCGACGAGGAGCTGTCGTCGCGGGATCAGGAGCGGCTGGGGCTGCCCGTCTTCGTCAAACCGGCCCGGGCCGGCTCCAGCCTGGGAGTCTCCAAGGTCGAACAATGGGCGCAGCTGCCCGCCGCCCTGCGGCTCGCGCGCGAGAGCGACGCGAAGGTTCTCGTCGAACGCGCCGTGCGCGGGCGCGAGATCGACGTCGGCGTCCTTCAGCACCCCGACGGTCGCGTCGAGGCCGGGCCGCCGCTGGAGATACGGGTGGCGGACGCCGCCTTCTTCGACTACGACGCCAAGTACGACGGCGGTGCCGTCTTCCACATTCCGGCCCAGCTCGACCCCGGCACCACCCGGCTACTGCAGGACCGGGCGGTGCGGGCGTTCCACGCGCTCGGCTGCCGTGGGCTGCTCCGCGTCGACTTCTTCCTCCCGGATCCGGACGCCGACCACGGCACCGGGTGGACCGGAGACCACCGGGAGCCGGTGATCAACGAGGTCAACACCTTCCCCGGATTCACCGCCGCCTCCCAGTACCCGCAGATCTGGCAGCGGGCCGGCGTCGGCTACTCGGCACTGCTCGACATCCTCATCCAGGGCGCACTGCATCGACGCGACGCCGTCTCCCTCTGCCCGAGTCCCTGCTGATGGCCGTCTACACCGCGGAACACCTCCGTGGTTTCCGCATGATCGTCACGGGCGGGGGAACGGGCGGGCACACCTACCCGGCGCTGACCACGATCCGTACGCTCCGCGAGCGGCTGGCGGCAGCCGGCACCGCACCGGACGTCCGCTGGGTGGGCGTCGCCCACGGACTGGAGGCCGGCATCGCCCGGCAGGAGGGCATTCCCTTCACGGCGATCACCACCGGCAAGCTGCGCCGCTCGCCGAACCTGCACGAGTGGGGCCGCAACCTCGCCGACGCCTTCCGGGTGCCGCTCGGCATCTTCCAGGCCATCAGGATCGTGGTGCGCACCCGGCCCGAGGTGGTCTTCTCCACCGGCGGATACGTCTCCGTCCCGATCGGGATCGCCGCCTGGATGACCCGCCGCCCGCTGGTCATGCACGAGCAGATCCTCACGCTCGGGCTGGCGAACCGGATCCTCGCCCGCCTCGCCGATCGAGTCCTGCTGAGTCACGAGTCTTCCATCGACCATCTGCCCGCCCGAGCGAGAACCCGCGCGGTGGTCACCGGCAACCCGATCCGGCCCGAGATCCTCACGGGCAACCGCGACCGGGCGCTCGCCGCGTACCACCTGGATCCGCGCCTGCCGCTGGTGTACGTCACCGGCGGCGCCCAGGGCGCCGTCCAAGTCAACAACCTGATCGCCGACATCCTCCCGGGACTCCTGCAGAGATGTCAGGTGCTGCACCAGTGCGGCGACTACTCCCTCGACCGGATGCGGCAGGTCGCGGCCGCCCTCCCGGAACACCTGCGCAGCAGGTACCGGGTCGTCGACTACGTCCACGGCGAGCTGCCCGACGTCCTGAGCGCCGCGGACATCGTCGTCGCGCGCAGCGGCGCCGGCACCGTCGCCGAACTCACCGCCCTGGGCAAGGCATGCGTCTTCATCCCGCTCATCCCCACCGGCGGCGACGAACAACGGCGGACCGCACGGCACCTCGCCGACGCCGGTGCCTCCCGCATGCTCGCCGGGCCCGACGCCTCCGCCAACCGCCTCTACGAGGAGATCATGGTGCTGCTCGACCACCCGGAACGACGCCAGGAGCTGGCCGACGCCGCCCGTCGACACGGCCGGCCCCATGCGGCCACCGCCGTGGCCAGCGCGATCATCGACGCCGCTGGGCGATACCGGTCATGATCCTGCTGTCTGATCGGCGAATCTCGGCCATCCCGCTCGGCGACAACGGGGAGGCCATGGTCGACCTACGCCAGGTCGCGGACCTCCGGGTGGACGACCGGCTGGCCGACGAGGCCGGCGCGTACGCGCACCTGCGCGAGGCGACGGTGCAGCGTCTGCTCGCCGCCCAGCGGACCCTGCCCGGAGGGCTGCGGCTGCTGGTCATCGAGGGGTACCGGCCGCTCAGCCTGCAGACGACCTACTTCGAGAGCTACCAGGACGAACTGCGCCGCAGGTACCCGGAGTGGGACTCGGCGCGCCGGCACGTGGAGGCCAGCAAGTACATCTCTCCGCCCGAGGTGGCTCCGCACAGTACCGGCGGGACGGTCGACCTCACGCTCTGTACGGCCGATGGGATCGAACTGGACCTGGGCACGATCGTCAACGCCAGCCCGGTGGACAGCGCCGACGCCTGCTTCACGGGATCACCCGACATCTCCCCGCGGGCCCGCACCAATCGCGGCATCCTGGGCCGGGCGCTGTCGTCCGCCGGCATGGTCAACTACCCGACCGAATGGTGGCACTGGTCGTTCGGCGACCGCTACTGGGCGCTGAGCACCGGGGCCGCCCGGACCCGGTACGGGCCGGTGGATCTGCCCTGAAGCGGCGCGGGACGTCCAGCGCCGCGCCCTGCCCGTGATGGGAGGGCGCGGCACGCGCCGGCGTGCCCGTTCCCCCGTTGTACGGGTGAGGCGTGGGCAGCGACGAACCGGGAGGCAGCACCGTGAGCTACGCGGAGGTCGACGGGCTGCGCCTCTGGTACGAGGTCCACGGCGACGGCCTCCCGCTGGTGCTGCTGCACGGCGGGTACGGCGCGGTGGAGACGTTCGCCCCGATCCTGCCCGCCCTGACGCGGCGGCGGCGGGTGATCGCGGTGGACCTGCAGGGTCACGGGCGCACCGCCGACGTGGACCGTCCACTGCGGTACGAGACGATGGCCGAGGACATCGTCGCGTTGCTGCGGCACCTCGACCTGCCCGAGGCGGACGTGCTCGGCTACTCCCTCGGCGGCGGGGTGGCCCTGCGTACCGCGATCCAGCATCCGGCGTTGGTCCGGCGGCTGGTGCTGGTCTCCACCCCGTGCCGGCGGCGGGGCTGGTATCCCGAGGTGCTGGCCGCGACGGCCGCCCAGGACGAGCGGGTCGGCGAGCAGATGCGGGGCACGCCCGCGCACGAGCTCTACGCCCGGGTCGCGCCCCGGCCCGGGGACTGGCCGGGGCTCTGGGCCAGGACCGGTGACCTGCTGCGCCACGAGTACGACTGGTCGGCCGAGGTCGCCGCGCTCAGTGTGCCGACCATGCTGGTCTACGCCGACGCGGACTCGATCCCGGTCACCCACATGGCCGAGTTCTTCGGGCTGCTCGGCGGGGGCCACCGCGACGCCGGCTGGGACGGCACCGACCGGCCGGCGGCCCGGCTGGCGGTGCTGCCCGGCCTCACCCACTACGACATCGTCGCCTCGCCGGCCCTGCCCGCCGCCGTCCTGCCGTTCCTCACCCACCAGGTCCGCCCACCGCAGTGACGGGAAGCGGCGGGCCCGCCCGGGGCGGTCGACCGCCGGGTCGACACCTCGTTCGGTGCGTGGCGCCCGGTCGTCAGGCGCCGGTCTCCTCCCCGGCGAGGCTCAGGCCGCGATCCCGCAGCGCCGCCCGCAGTACGCCGATCGCCTTCGGTCCCACGCCGTGCAGGGCCAGCAGCTCCCGCTCGGTGACGGCGGTCAGCTGGTCCAGCCGGATCCAGCCGGCTGCACTCAGCGCGCGCCGGGCCGGCGCACCGGCCGCCCGGGGGATGTCCATGTCGCTCACCTGACGGCACCTCCCTGGTAGATCACCACGTCATGGTGTCACGGCGGCGGTCCGCAGCGGCGGCCGACGATCCGTGGCGCGACGTCAGTGCAGCCGGCGGCGTACCCAGGGCAGCAGGGCGTCCGCCTGGGCCTGCTGGAACGCCCGGACGGTGGGAATGCCGGGCGGGGGTGGCTGCCGGGCGCCGTCGGTGAAGAAGCCGGCCAGCCCGGCGTATACGCCGGTCACCGCGTCCGGGTCGACGCCGGCGGTGAGCGGGAGCCGGCGCAGCAGCGCCTCGGTGTCGTGCCCGCCGTGCAGCGCGACGTTGACCAGCAGCAGCGCGGTGTCCAGCCAGGCCGGGCCCCGGCAGGCGTGCGGCCAGTCGACCACGGTCACGGTGCCGGCCGGGTCGACGAGCAGGTTGTCGGCCCGCAGGTCGAGGTGGCACAGCGTGTCCCCGTCGAGGGCGGCCAGGCCCCGCGCGGCCGAGGCGCGCAGGTCGTCCAGGTGCGCCCGTGCCCACGGGTCGAGGTCGGCGGGCGGGTCGGCGGCGATCCGCTCCCAGCCGCGGAAGTCGTACGCCAGGCGTGCGGCAGCGGTCGGCGCGTGCCGGACCGGATCGGGGGTGAGCGCCGCGGCCATCGCCGCCAGCGTGTCGAGCACGGCGGTCAGCTCGTCGGTCCGCCACGGGGTGGCCGGGTGCCGGCCCTCGACGTCGGTGAAGATCAGCGCCACCCATTCGCCGTCGTCGTACCGTCCGAGCAGGCGGGGCGTCGGGGCGGACGCCGGCAGCGCGGCGGCGACGGCCGCCTCGGCCCGGTGCAGCGCGACGCTGTGCGCGTTGCGCGTCCGGCTGACCGCCTTGACGAAGGCGCGTCGACCGTCGGCGGTGCGGACCCGGTCGGCGGTGCCGGGGGAGAAGCCGCCCGGCTGGGACACCGCCTCGACCACCCGGCCGCCGAGGACGTCCTGCACGCCGGAGCGGACCTCACCGGGCAGGTCCGCCCAGCCGATCCGGGTCCTGACCAGCTCATCCATCCGTCCAGGGTGGTGCGGGGCGGTGCCGGCGGGCAACCGCGTTACGTGGCGAGGTAGCGCAGCACGACGACGCCGCTGGCGAAGGGCCGGGTCTCCACCAGCCGGAACCGGCGCGGGTCGAACTCCCGGTCGACGATCGGCACGCCCCGGCCGACCAGGAACGGGTTGAGCTTGACCACCAGTTCGTCCACCTCGGGCAGCAGTTGGCCGGCGAGCTGTCCACCGCCGGCGAGCCAGATGTCGCCGCCGTCGCGGCGCTTCAGCTCACGGACGAACTCGACCGGGTCGGCGTCGACCAGCTGCACGTCGGGGTAGTCCGCCGGGGGCAGCGAGCGGGAGAAGACGTACTGGGTCAGGTGGGCGTACGGGCTGGTCACACCGATGGCGAGCCCCGGGTCGTAGGTGGCGCGCCCCATCACCACCGCGTCGAAGCGGCCCTGCGGCCGGTCGATGCCGAACCGCTCGTGCGTGAAGGTGGGGAACGTCTGGGGCCAGGTCGCCGCCAGGTGCTCCCGCACGTCGGGGTCGAGCGGGAAGAAGTCGGCCGACCCGTCGGGGGCGGCGATGAAGCCGTCGACGGTGCTGGCGACGTAGTACACGAGCTTGCGCAAACGAACTCCCCAATCACTACTGCTGTCGTGGTTGAGAAACTACAACACCTGTCGTGGTTCCGCTAGGGTGAATCCGTGGCGAGAAACGTGGAACGGCGGGCGGCGCTGGCCGACGCCGGATTGCGGGTGCTGGCGGCGACCGGGGCGCGGGGCCTGACCCACCGCGCCGTCGACGCCGAGGCCGGTGTCCCGGTCGGTACGGCCTCCAACTACTTCCGGTCCCGCGACGCCATGCTCGGCGCGCTCGGCGAACGGATCATGGAACGGTTCGCCCCGGACGAGGGCACCCTCGCCGAACTCGGCGCTCGGGAGCCCTCGCTGGACCTGTTCACCGACTACGTCCGCTACATCGTCGAGCGCACCACCGCCCAGCCGGAGCTGACCCGGGCGCTGATCGAGCTGCGGCTGGAGGCGGTGCGCCGGCCGGAGCTGGCCCGGATCCTCGGCGACACGCTGCGCCGTGGCTACCGCGACGACGTCGCGTTCCACGTCGCCGCCGGGCTGCCCGGCGGGGCGTTCGAGGTGGCCCTGCTGCACTACGCGCTGGACGGCCTCCTGCTCGACCTGCTCACCACCTCGATCGACGCCGGATTCGACCCGGACGAGGTGGTCTCCGCCCTGGTGTCCCGGCTGGTCGCCCGCGCCTGAGCGCACCCGCCGCCCGGCCCGGCCCGAGGTATGCCACCGGCCGCAACGGGAAACCGCCTGCGGGACGAACCCCCGGGAGGAGTGACGGATGAGAGACGGCGCCGGCCTGACCATCGGTGTGCTCGGCTCGTACGGCGGACGCAACCTCGGCGACGAGGCCATCCTCACCGGCCTCCTGGCCGACCTGCGCGAACAGGAACCCCACGCCCGGATCATCGTCTTCTCCCGCAACCCGGCGCACACTGCGCTCGCCCACCCCGACGTCGAGGCGGTGCCCTGGGAGGGGGTCAGCCGGGTCGACTCCGCGGAGGTGCTCGCCCAGCTCGACCTGCTCATCCTCGGCGGCGGCGGCATCCTGTACGACCGGGAGGCCCGCCGCTACCTGCGCGTCGTGCGGGTCGCCCAGGAGCGGGGCCTGCCGCTGCTGACGTACGCGGTGGGGGTCGGGCCGCTCAGCGACAACGTCGACACCGGCATGGTCCGGGAGACCCTGGCCAGCGCCATCGAGGTGACCGTACGGGACCAGGAGTCCCGGATGGTGCTGGAGGAGGCGGGGCTGCTCAACCCGATCACCGTCACCGCCGACCCGGCGTTCCTGCTGGAGCCCGAGGACTTTCCCGACCGGCTGCTGCGCGAGGAGGGCGTGCCCGCCGGTAAGCGCCTGATCGGCCTCAGCGTCCGCGAGCCGGGCCGGGCCGCGGAGCGGCTCGACGTCGACGGGTACCACCGGCTGCTCGCCCAGATCGGCGACTTCCTGGTCCAACGGATCGACGCCTACGTGCTCTTCGTTCCGATGGAACGCGACGACATCCGGCACTCGCACGGCGTGCTGTCCCACATGGTCGCCGCCGACCGGGGCCGGATCCTGCACGGCGACTACTCGCCCCGGCAGGTGCTCGGCCTGATGAAGCACTTCGACCTGGCGGTCGGCATGCGGCTGCACTTCCTGATCTTCGCCTCGATGGTGGGCACGCCGTTCCTTCCCCTGCCGTACGCGGGAAAGGTCTTCGACCTGGCCCAGCGGCTCGGGGTGCCGGCGCTGCGCGGCGTGGAACGGGAGGTGGAGGGCCCGCTGCTCGCGGAGGTCGACCGGCTCTGGGACGAACGCGAATCCCGGGCGGAGGCCACCGCCCGCCGGGTCGCCGAGGTCTGCGACCAGGCCCGGGGCACCTCCCAGGTCACCAGGGCGGTGCTGGACAGCCTGCGGTCCCGGGCGTTGGCCCGGATGGACGCCTGACCGCGCCGCCAGGACGGCTCAAATCGCCGGGCCGCGCCAGCGGTAGCAGTACTCGCCCCCGACGGACTCCAGCTCGTAGATCTGCGCGTCGATCAGCCCCTCCGGACCGAGGTGGTGATGGGTCAGCGGCGGACGGTTGTTGCTGTCCAGTTCCACGTCGACCGTCTCGCCGTCCGCCGGGCCGTCCGCCAGGGGAATCCGCACCGTTGATGCCATGGGCCCATCCTGCCCCGGAGATCGCCGGCCCGCAGGAATTGCCGGACCGGCACTACGGTGCAGGTATGGCCGACATCGAGATCGACCCGACGCTCGCGCCGGTCCTGGCCCGCACCGGTGACGAACGCGCCGTGCTGGAGGCGTTCCTCGACTTCCACCGGGGGATCGTGCTGCGCAAGGTGCGCGGCCTGGCCGACGGCGACGCCCGCCGCCGGCTGGTGCCCTCCGCGACCACCCTCGCCGGGGTGCTGAAGCACCTGGCCCTGATCGAGCGGAACTGGTTCCCCATCCTGCTCGACCCCGCCCCGGGCGAGGTCTTCCCGACCACCGAAGAGGACGCGGCGGCCAGCTTCGCCGTGGCCGAGGGGGAGACCCTGGGCGCCCTCGTCGAGGCGTACGAGCGGGCCTGCGCGCGGTCCCGGGAGGGTGGCCGCCCGGTTCCCGCTGGAACACGTCGTGCCGCACCCCCAGCTCGGCGAGGTGTCGCTGCGCTGGATCCTGGTGCACCTGATCGAGGAGACCGCCCGGCACGCCGGCCACGCCGACATCCTCCGCGAACTCACCGACGGCGAGACCGGCGTGCTCTGACTCAGGCGCGCGGCAGCAGCCCCGGCGGGTACTCCATGCCGTCGTGGGTGCAGGCCGCGGCGGCCACCGCCGCCGCGTACGCCGCCGCCTCGGGCAGCGCCGCGCCGCGCAGCCGACCGGCGACCAGCCCGGCGGCGAAGGCGTCCCCGGCGCCGTTGGTGTCCACCACCGGCGCGGCCGGCACGGTGGCGGGCACCCGCACCGGCGCGCCGCCGCACGGGTGCAGGTCGGCGCCGTCCGCGCCCCGGGTCACCACCACCGTGCGGGGCGCCAGCCCGGCCGCCACCGCCGGGGCCCGGTCGCCCAGCCGTACCCCGCTGACCAGGACCAGGTCGGCGGCCTCGGCGAACGGACGGTGGTAGGGCTGCTCCCCGTCCCAGTCGTGCAGGTCGGTGGAGAGCGACACCCCGTCGGGCAGCGCCGCGCGCAGCACCGGCAGCCCGTCCCGCGCCCAGTCCATGATCGAGACGTGCACGTGGGCGGCGTCCCGGACCAGCTTGGTCAGCTCGTCGTCGGTGAACGGGGCCGCCGCGCCGGTCCACGGGGACGGGTCGTGCAGGGACATCCGCCGCCCGGCCGGGTCGACCAGGTTCACCGACTGCCGGGTGCCGCCCGGGTTGTCGACCAGCACCGTGTGCACCGAGGTCCGGGCCAGTGCGGCGCGCACCACCTGACCGGCGGGATCGGTGCCGAGCACGTCCACCAGGGCGACCCGCAGCCCGAGCGCGTGTGCGGCGAGCGCCACCCCCGCGCCGGTGTTGCCGATCCGCGACTCGATCGCCGGGACGATGAGTGAGTCGGCGGCGGGGGGCGGGATCGCGGGCACCCGGACCCGCACATCCACCCCCAGGCCGCCGATCACGAGCAGGTCGAACATGGCGCCGACGGTAGCCGGTGGGCGCGGCCTATCCTGGGCCCGGGCGTCGACGAGGGGGAGCTTTGCTGGTCATCCACGGGTTGTGGCTGGTCGGTGCCGGTCTCGCCGTCTGGGCGGAGGACAGCGCCGCGCCCGCCCGGGCGCCCCGCCGGCCCGGAAGGGCCCCGCGCGAGCGCGCCCACCCGTTCGCCGCCGACCACGCCACGCTCGCCACCGCGCTGGGCGACGTCCCGGCCCAGGCCGGTTCCCTGCCGCTCACCCTGCCCACCCGGGCCGGTTCCCCGCTGGACTCGCCCGAGCTGGTGCGGACCACCGTCGCCGAGCCGGTCCGCGGCCCGGTCACCCTGGCCCGCTGGCGGGTGCCCGTCCTGACGTACGGCCCGGACGCGGCGCTGACCCTGCTGCGCGCCCTCGACGGGCCGGCCGCCGTACCGGGCGCCACCCTGCGCCACCTCGCCGAGCTGGCCGAGTTCGCGGTCGACCTGGTGTCCCGGGGCCGGGTCCTGCCCGGGCTGGCCGAGTCGGCTCCGCCCGACGGCGGGGCGGTGACGGTGGCCCGGGCGCTCTGGCGGCCGCTGCTCACCGGCACCGACGCCGGGTGGGCCCGGTCGCTGGCGTTGGCCCTGCCCCCGGCCGCCCGGTCCGCCGACGGGCCGCTGTCCGTCGACCCCGGACCGGCGTCGCAGGGTGCCCGCCCGGTGCTCACCGACGGGCGCGGACCCGGGCGAACCGATGCGTCCGGTAGTCCCGGGTCGGCGGATCCCGGGGCGGGCGGGCTGGTGGCCGACGCGCTGGACGCGCTCACCGACGCCGCCGCCCGGGCCGCGCTGGCCGACACCGACCTGGCCCGGGGCGGCCGCCGCGACGGGGTGGTGGCCGACTGGCTGACCGCGCTGTCCGAGGCGGACCGGGAGTTCACCACCGACCCCGACGCGCTGGCCACCCTCCGCACCGAGCTGGACAACTGGCAGCGCGACGCCGCCGGTGGTGCGGTACGGGCCAGCTTCCGGCTGGTCGAGCCGCCGCCCGACGAGATCGTCGACCCGCTGGTGGTGGTCCCCGCCGACCCGGCCACCGTGGTCCGGCCCGCCGGTCGCTGGCGGGTCGAGTTCGGCCTGCAGGCCGCCGACGAGCCGAGCCTGCACGTCGACGCCGGCCAGGTCTGGCGCGCGCCGGAGACCGTACCCGCGCTCGCCGGCCGGCGCGACGACCCGCAGGAGACGCTCCTGGCCGAGCTGGGCCGGGCCGGCCGGCTCTGGCCGGAGCTGGACGCCGCGCTGCGGACCCCGGCCCCGGAGGAGTTGGAGCTGGACGTCGAGGGCGCGCACCGGTTCCTGCGCGACGGCGCCCCGGTGCTGCACGCCGCCGGCTTCGGGGTGCTGCTGCCCTCCTGGTGGCAACGCCCGTCGGCACGACTCGGCGCCCGGTTGCAGGCGCGCAGCCGCACCGCCCCGGGCACCGTCGCCGGCGCCTCCGGCGGGCTCGGCCTGGACGCCCTGGTCGACTACCGGTGGGAGGTGGCGCTCGGCGACGAGGCGCTCGACGCCGACGAGCTGACCGCGCTGGCCGCGTTGAAGACGCCGCTGGTGCGGCTGCGCGGCCAATGGGTGGAGCTGGACCCGAAGCGGCTCGCCGCCGGGCTGCGGCTGCTGCGCTCCTCCGGCGAGCTGACCGTCGCCGACCTGCTCCGGCTCGGCCTGGCCGGCGCCGACCGGCCCGAGGCGCTGCCGGTGCTGGAGGTGACCGCCGACGGGCCGCTGGGCGACCTGCTCGCCGGGGAGGCCGAACGGCGGCTCACCCCGCTCGACCCGCCGCCGGGCTTCAAGGGCACCCTGCGGCCGTACCAGCGGCGGGGGCTGGCCTGGCTGGCCTTCCTCCAGTCACTCGGGCTCGGCGGTGTGCTCGCCGACGACATGGGGCTGGGCAAGACGGTGCAGCTGCTGGCCCTGCTCGCCGGGGACCCGCCGGCGGCCGGGCCGACCCTGCTGGTCTGCCCGATGTCGCTGGTCGGCAACTGGCAGCGGGAGGCGGCGAAGTTCACCCCGGGGCTGCGCGTGCACGTGCACCACGGCGCGGAGCGGGCCCGGGGCGAGGAGTTCACCGCGGCGGCGCACGCGGCCGACCTGGTGGTGACCACCTACTCGGTGGCGGCCCGGGACGCGGTCGCGCTCGCCTCGATCGGCTGGCACCGGGTGGTGGTGGACGAGGCGCAGGCGATCAAGAACGCCTCGACCCGGCAGGCCGAGGCGGTGCGGTCGCTGCCCGCGCGGCACCGGGTCGCGGTCACCGGTACGCCGGTGGAGAACCGGCTGGCCGACCTCTGGTCCATCATGCAGTTCGCCAACCCGGGGCTGCTCGGCCCGGCGGCCAGCTTCCGGACCGCGTACGCGGTGCCGATCGAGCGGCACGGGGACGCCGAGGTCGCCGCCCGGCTGCGCCGGATGACCGGCCCGTTCGTGCTGCGCCGGCTCAAGACCGACTCCTCGATCATCTCCGACCTGCCGGAGAAGCTGGAGATGGAGGTGCTCTGCAACCTCACCGCCGAGCAGGCGTCGCTCTACCGGGCCATCGTGGACGACATGCTGGCGAAGATCGAGTCCAGCGACGGCATGGAGCGGCGCGGCCTGGTGCTGGCCACCATGACCCGGCTCAAGCAGGTCTGCAACCACCCCGCGCAGCTGCTGCGCGACGGCTCGGCCCTGCCCGGGCGTTCCGGCAAGCTGGAACGGCTGGAGGAGATCCTCGACGAGGTGCTCGCGGCGGGGGAGAAGGCCCTGCTCTTCACCCAGTACGCCGAGTTCGGCGGGATGCTGCGCGGGCACCTCTCGGCCCGCTTCGGTCGCGAGGTGCTCTTCCTGCACGGCGGGGTCGGCAAGGCGGACCGGGACGCCATGGTCACCCGGTTCCAGTCCCCGGACGGCCCGGCGATCTTCGTGCTGTCGCTCAAGGCCGGCGGCACCGGGCTGACCCTGACCGCCGCCAACCACGTCGTCCACGTCGACCGGTGGTGGAACCCGGCGGTGGAGGACCAGGCGACCGACCGGGCGTTCCGGATCGGCCAGCGCCGGCGGGTCCAGGTACGCAAGTTCGTCTGTGCCGGCACGGTGGAGGAGAAGGTCGCCGCGATGATCGCCGACAAGCGCAGCCTGGCCGCCTCGGTGGTGGGCAGCGGGGAGCAGTGGGTCACCGAACTCTCCACCGCTCAACTGCGCGAGCTGTTCGCCTTGGAGGCCGGGGCGGTGGTCGAGTGACCGGCCCCGACCGCACGCCACCGCCCGGCGACCCGGCAGCCGGCGAGGAGGCGGGCCCGGCCGGCCGGTTCGCCGACTTCGGGCCGCCCCGGCGGGTCGACGGCGGGCTGAAGGCGCGCAGCACCCGGGGCGCGATCGGCGTCTCCTGGTGGTCGCGGCGCTTCCTGGAGGTGCTGGAGTCGTTCGCCCTCGGCACCCGGCTCACCCGCGGCCGGTCGTACGCGCGGCGCGGCCAGGTGCTGCGGCTCGACGTGACGCCCGGCCGGGTCGAGGCCGTCGTGCAGGGCTCCCGGGCCGAGCCGTACCGGGTCGGCATCGAGCTGGCGGTGTTTCCGGCGGCGCTCTGGGACCGGGTCGAGCGGGATCTCGCCGCGCAGGCGTTCTTCAGCGCCCGGCTGCTCGCCGGGGACCTCCCGGCGGAGCTGGAGGAGGTGTTCGCCGCCGCCGGCGCCCCGCTCTTTCCGAGCGGGGTGGCGGCGCTGACCCAGCGGTGCAGCTGCCCCGACTTCGCGGTGCCCTGCAAACACCTGGCGGCGACCTTCTACCTGCTGGCTGAGGCGTTCGACGCGGACCCGTTCCAGCTGCTGCACTGGCGCGGCCGCAGCCGGGCCGAGCTGCTCGACCGGCTGCGCGCCCTGCGCGGCACCGGCCCGGCCGGTCCCACCGGTACGCGCGAACCGTCCGACCCGGACGCCCTCGCGCCGAAAGTGGCCGACGACGGCCCGGCCCCCGCCGGGGAACCGGTCGCGGCGGCCGGGGCGGCGCGGGTGCTGGCAGGGCTGCCGGTGATCCCGCTCGGCGAGGCGGTGGACCGGTTCTGGCTGCCGCCGGTGCCGCTGCCGGACCGGCCGCCGAGCCTGGCGACCGGCCCGGAGCTGCTGCTGCGGCAGCTCGGCGCGCCCGCGGCCGCCATCGGCGGCCCGGGCCTGCTCGAGCGGCTGCGCCGGGCGTACCGGAGTTTCGGCCGGTCCTGACCCCGCCGCCCGCGGCGGATCGTGGACGGTCGTCGTCCGGGTGGATGTCGACTGTCCACGATCTCGAACCGGGTGACGCGTCCCGACGTCCGGCCGCCTACCACCGGCGGGTCAAAGCCAGCGGCGGCGGAACCGCCACATGAGCGCGGCGTTGGCCGCCAGCACCACGGCGCAGATCGCGCCGGCCATCCGTCCGGCCAGCACGGTCATCGCCGGCAGCGACGCCCAGAGCACGATCGTCAGGATCATCAGCCAGCGCCCGCGTCGGGCCCGCGCCCGATGGTCGAGTCTCGCGAAGAACTTCGGGTCGCTCTCCCGGAGGTGCCGGGTGATCTGTTCGAATCTGCGCTGATCCTCTTTGCTGAGCATGGCGATGCCTTCCCCTCACGGCTTCAGCGGTCCGGCGGCTTACCCGCTGCGACGGCCGCTCACGCCCTTGCGCTGCTGCCACTTTGCGCCGGCGGGACGGTCCGGAACGCGGGTCAGGAACGGCTCAGCAGAGGCTTATCCCTTCCTTAAGTTTGGCTGTGCCCGTGAACGGGGTCGAAAGCGTCGCGTGGGCCGGAAACGTTACGTCCGGGCCCGGGAGGGACGTGTCGCCCCTGCTCTGGACGTCGAGGCCCGACAGGGCGCAAACCGGGCCGGCGGCGGCGCTGCTGAGCGGTGCCTTAAGTGTGGTCCTGAGCCGCTGATCAGCGCCTTGAAGGCACCCCACCCCTTGGCTACCTTCCCGGGGCAACCCCCTCAGACAAACGGTCGCCGCACCCTCCGCCCCGCTCCGGTCGCAGCGTGTCGGCGCCTTGAAGAAATCGGGATTGGTGCATGGCCGACCAGAATGTGCCACCGCGCGGACCGTGGGAAGACCGCGGCTGGACCCCTGGACAACACCCCACCCCGGACGGCTACCGCGACGTCCACCCCTCCGCGTCGTACCCCGCGCAGTACCAGGGCCCGGCGGGCCCCGGCCAGCCGTACGGCGGGTACCCCGCCCCGCCGGCCCCCCGCGGCCCGCAGTGGGTCGGCCCGGAGGGTCTGGGCCGGCAGTCGTTCCACCAGCCGGCCGGCACCGGACTGCCCCAACTGGACGATGACGGCGAGCCCGGCGGTCGGGTCGGCCGGCGGCGCGCCCTCGCCGCGATCGGCGGCACCGCCGCCGTGGTCGCCGGCGGCGCCGCCCTCGGGATGAACTCGACGGTGCGTGGGTTCTTCGGCGGCGACGACGCGGTGGCCGGCGACGCGACTGGCACCACCGTCACCGACGGCACCGCCGCCCGCCCCAGCGGGCAGCAGGCGAGCACGGTGCGCACCTACACCGAGCAGAACGAGAGCTACATGGGCTCCCGGGCCGGGGCCGCGCTGAAGAAGAACGCCCCCAGCGGGGGGCGGACGTTCTCCGGCCCGGCGGCCGCCGCGGCGGAGACGCCGGTGACGGTGAAGACGGTGCTGGCCAAGGACCCGGTACGGCACCTGGCCAGCCGGGCCACCTTCGGCGCCTCGCCCAAGACGCTCGCCGACATCCGCCGGATGGGCATCGACGGCTGGGTCCGCTGGCAGCTCGACCCGGAGAAGATCGCGCCGAGCCCGGCCGAGCTGAAGCTCGCCGAGCTGCCCAGCCTGAAGCTGAGCCCCATGCAGCTGCGCGAGCAGCGCGACCAGCTCAACGAGAAGGGCGTGCAGCCGGAGAAGGAGATGGTGGACGCCACCATCGCCCGCCAGATCTGGTCCGAGCGGCAGCTCTTCGAGGTGATGGTCGACTTCTGGAACGACTTCCTGCACGTCGCCGCCGACTTCGACGGCGGTGAGGTCTACCGCAACTCCTTCGACCGGGACGTCGTGCGGGCGAACGCGCTGGGCAGCTACCCGGACATGCTGGTCGCCGCGAACAAGCACCCCGCCCTGCTGCTCTACCTGAGCCAGAACGACTCCCGCAAGGACGCCATCAACGAGAACCTGGCCCGGGAGAACCTGGAGCTGTACTCGGTCGGCGTCGACGGCGGCTACACCGAGAAGGACGTCCGGCAGGCGGCCATGCTCCAGACCGGCCGGGGCGTCCAGGACGGCAAGTACGTCTTCCGCGCCGACCAGCACTACCTCGGCAAGGTCAAGATCCTCGGGTTCAGCCACGCGAACGCCTCGGCGGACCCGAAGAAGGCCGACGCGGTCATCGACTCGTACATCCGCTACATCGCCCTGCACCCGTCGACCGCCCAGTACGTGGCGCGCAGCCTCGCCACCCGGTTCGTCTCGGACACCCCGCCGAAGTCCCTGGTGGACCGGCTGGCCAAGACGTACACGGTCAACAAGGGCATGGTGAAGCCGCTGCTGATGACGCTCTTCAGCTCCTCCGAGTTCTGGGCGGCGGTGGGGCAGAAGGTGCGCCGGCCGATGGAGTACCTGATCGCCACCTACCGGACCCTCAACGTCCGGCCGGAGGCGTCGCGGGGCTTCAAGTCCGACGGTGGGCGCCCGGCGTTCGCCCGGGGGCTGCGCCAGATCCACGACAAGCTGCGCGAGCTCGGCCAGTATCCGATGGGTCAGCCCACGCCGGACGGCTACCCGGACGTCTACGTCGCCTGGACCTCGGCCGGCACGATGGTCAACGGCTGGAACGAGGCCGCCGACCTGCTCAACGGCTACCGCACCGAGTTCACCTACACCACTGCGGACAAGCTGGTGGCGAAGCCGCCGGCGACCGCCGGGGCGTACGTGGACGCGCTCGCCCAGCGGCTGGTGCACCAGAAGCTGAGCGCCAAGGAGAAGGCGCTGATCCTCGGTGTCGCCGGTGTGCCGGCCGGCGCCAAGGTCGACGCGACGTTCAACGGGGCCGTCACCGCCGTCGCGCGGGCGATCCTCGCTTCCCCCCAGCACCACCTCCGGTGAGGCACCCGATGGAGAAGACTGTGCACTCGTTCCCCCTGCACCCCGAATGCCCCGACGTGCGGCGGCTGGCCGACGACCCGGCCGAGGCGCTGCTGCGCGCCGAGGCCGACATCGTCGCCGCCGAGAGCGCCGCCGAGGCCGACCGCTACCGCCGGCTGGAGGACCTGGAGGAGGCCCAGCAGGACGGGCGGGGGGTGACCCGGCGTACCTTCGTCGCCGGTGCCGCCGCCACCGCCACCGCGCTGGCCACCGCGCAGTTCGTCACCACCTCGGCGTCGTTCGCCGCCACGAAGACCGGCACCCTGATCCACGTCTTCCTCTACGGCGGGCTGGACGGACTCAGCCTGGTCGCTCCGGACAACGACCCGGTGCTGGCCAAGGCCCGGCCCGACCTGCTGCTCGGCAACGACTCGCTGCCCGTCGGCCGCGGCTTCAAGCTGACCAGCGCCTTCAAGCCGCTCGAGCAGTGGCTCAAGGCCGGCCAGCTCGGCTTCATCCCGGCGGTCTCCGACGAGCGGCTGTCGCGCAGCCACTTCCAGGCCGCGGACGCCTGCAACCTGGGTGGCCTGCCCAACCAGACCGGCGGCCGGGGGTGGCTGGACAACCTGGTCGACAACCTCGGCAAGGGCACCGCGTTCCGCAGCGTCGGCATCGGCAGCACGCTGCCCCGGTCGCTGGTGGGCAACAACGGCGCGCTGTCGATCAACAACGTCGGTTCGCTGCGGCTCAACGGCGACGAGAAGTACCGGGCGGCCACCGAGAAGGCGATCCGGGGCCTGTTCACCGGGATCAACCACCCGGTCCAGGAGGCGGTGCTCGACGGCATGGGCGCGCTGGCCACGGCGCAGCGGCTGGCGGCCAAGCCGTACCAGCCGGCGGCCGGGGTGAAGTACGAGGGCGTCGGGTACGCGTTCCAGCAGCTCGCCCAGCTCATCAAGGGTGGGGCGAACGTCCGGGTGGCCACCGTCGGCATGGGCGGCTACGACACCCACGAGAACCAGGGCACCCGCGACGGCGGTCAGCTCTACCGGCGGCTCAACGAGCTGGCCACGGCGATGGCCGCGTTCTTCACCGACCTCGGTGACCGGGCCGCCGACGTCACCATCATGGTGTCCAGCGAGTTCGGCCGCCGGGTCGCCTCCAACAGCGGCGGCACCGACCACGGCCACGGCGGCGTGGTCACCCTGCTCTCCGGCCGCAAGCTCGCCGGCTCGCTGCTCGGCACCTGGAACGGGTTGAACGATCTGGACAGTGGCGACGTACCTGAGTACAACAACATGTTCAACGTCTACGGAAGCGTGGCGCAGGGGCGGTTCGGCCTGACCAACGCCGAGGTGGACAAGATCTTCCCGAGGCAGAAGTACACCCCCATGAAGCTGTACGCGTGACGTACCAGGAAACGTACGCCGGCGGCCGCCGTACCGGGACCTCGTCCCGGCACGGCGGCCGTTCGGCCGCCCCCGTACCCCCGACACCGGTGCTGCCCCGGCGCGGGCCCGGCGGCCGGCGCGCGCTGTCCGCGCTGTTCTGGCTCGGCCTGGTGGCCAGCGTGCTGCCCTGGTGGCTGGACACCCCGGCCGGTTCGCTGGCCGACACCGCCGACGTGCTCACCGCCGCCGGGCGGATCACCGGCCTGGTCGCCGGCTACCTGCTGCTGGTGCAGGTGCTGATGATGAGCCGCCTCGGCGTGCTGGAACGCGCACTCGGCGGCGAGCGGATCTCCCGGCTGCACCGGGACGTCGGGGCCACCCTGCTCGTCGCGGTGCTCACCCACATGTCGCTGCTGGTGGTGGCCTACGCCGAGGCCGACGAGCAGTCGGTGCTGGGTGAGGTGGGCGTGCTGCTGCGCGACTACGAGGACATGCTCTCCGCGTTCGCCGCCGCCGGCATCATGGTGCTGGTCGGCTGCACCGGCGTCCGGGCGATCCGCACCCTGCTGCCCTACGAGCTCTGGTACCACCTGCACCTGACCAGCTACGCGGCCCTGCTGCTGGGCTTCGGTCACCAGTTCAGCAACGGCGCCCAGCTCTTTCCGCCCGGTCCGGTGCGCACCGGCTGGATCGCCGCCTACCTGCTGGTGGTCGCCGCGCTGGTCTGGGGACGGCTGGTCGCCCCGCTGCGCTTCAACCTGCGGCACCGGCTGCGGGTGGCCGACGTGGTCGCCGAGACCCCGGACACCATCTCGATCTACCTGACCGGCGAGCGGCTCAACCAGATCGACATGCTCGGCGGGCAGTACTTCCGCTGGCGGTTCCTCACCCGCGGCTGCTGGTGGCAGTCGCACCCGTTCTCGCTCTCCGCGGCGGCCAACGGCCGCTGGCTGCGGCTGACCGTCAAGGTGGTCGGTTCGCACACCGCCGACCTGCGCGACCTCGACCCGGGTACCCGGGTCTGGGCGGAGGGGCCGTCCGGCACCTTCACCGCCGCGCACCGCACCCGGGAGCGTGCCCTGCTGATCGCCGGCGGCAGCGGCATCGCCCCGCTGCGCGCGATGCTGGAGGAGCTGCCGCCCGGCGCCGCGCTGATCTACCGCGCCCGTACCCCGGCCGACGTGCTGCTGCACCACGAGCTGGACTGGCTCGCCCAGGCCCGCCAGGCCTCCGTCTGGTACGTCATCGGCTCCCGCGACGACGCCGGCCCCCGTCAGGTGATGAACCCCGAGGGTCTGCGCCGGCTGGTGCCCGACGTGGCCCGCCGCGACGTCTACCTCTGCGGCCCGTCTGGGCTGGTCGAGGAGTCGGTGCGGGTGCTGCGCGCCGCCGGTGTGCCCCGGGGGCAGATCCACCTCGCCACGTTCGAGTTGTAGAGAGGCAACCGCCATGCGTCGCGCGATCCTCGCGATCACCGGTCTGGCCGCCAGCACCAGTGCGCTGGTGGTGCTCAAGGGTTCCCCGGGCGTCGGTCAGGTCGCCCAGGACCTCCCGGCCGGCCAGGCGTCCGTCGCCCCCGCGGCCGGCGAACCGGGCACGGCGGGCACGGTGCGTCCCGCGCCCCGGCCCACCGCCTCGGGCCGCGCCCCGGCGGCGCGACCGACCACCGCCGCGCCCCGCACCCCGGGCGCGCGGAGCACCACCGGCAAATCGCCCGCCGCGCCCAGGGCCACCACCAGCGCGCCGAAGCCGGCCCTGCGCACGGTGCGCGGCCCGGACGTCAAGTACGAGTTCGGCACGCTGCACGTGCAGATCACCCTCTCCGGCAGCCAGATCGTCAACGTCACCGGGATCGGCCTGCCGCAGAGCGGGCAGTCGGGCCAGCGCAGCGACGACGTGCAGCGCACCTACAGCGGCACCAGCGGTGAGGTGGTGCAGAAGCAGAGCGCCGACCTGAACACCGTCACCGACGCCACCGCCACCAGCAACGCGTACCAGCAGTCGCTCCAGGCGGCGATCGACCGGGCCGGCTGAGGTGCCGGTCTCGCCGGTCCGTCCCGGCCTGCGCCGGGTCGAGCACGTCATGGGTACGGCGATCAGCCTCGACCTGGCCGACGACCTGCCCGCCGCGGCCCTGCGCGACCTCGCCGAGGAGACCTTCGGCTGGCTGCGCGAGGTCGACGCCCGGTTCAGCACCTACTCCGACGACAGCGAGGTGTGCCGCCTGGACCGGGGCGAGCTGCGGCTGGCCGACGCCTCGGCGGACCTGCGGGCGGTGCTGGAGCGCTGCGCCGACCTGTGGGCCGCCACCGACGGCTACTTCGACGCGTACGCCACCGGCCGGCTCGACCCGTCCGGCTACGTGAAGGGCTGGTCGGCGCAGGTCGCCTCGGACCGGCTGGTCGCCGCCGGAGCGGCCAACCACTGCCTGAACGCCGGGGGCGACGTGGTGGTCCGGGGACTGTCACCCACCCGGGAGGCGTGGCGGATCGGCGTCGCCCACCCGTGGAACCCGATGGCCACCTGTCTGGTCCTCGCCGGCAGCGACCTGGCGATCGCCACCTCGGGCGTGCAGCACCGGGGCCAGCACGTGCGCGATCCGCGCCGGGGCGAGCCGGCCCGGGGCCTGCGCTCGGTCACCGTGGTCGGCGCGGACCTCGGGGTCGCCGACGCGTACGCCACCGCGGCGGTGGCCATGGGCGAGGCCGGCATCGGCTGGCTGGACCGCCTCACCGACCACCGGCACGCGGTCGTCACCGACGACGCCCGCCTGCTGCACTCCACCGACCTTCCGCTCAGCGACTGACCCGCGCGGGCTCGGTGGGTGCAAGGGGTCAGCGGGCGGGGCGGGGGCTGCCGGCCGGACGGGAGCCGGCGGGGCGAGCGCGTTCCGGGCGGGAGCCGCCCGGTCTGGTGCGCGACCGGCGGTGGGGCCGCCGGTGGTGCGGCGGCGGCTCGGTGCCGCCGGTGGGCCACGTCGCGTCGTCACTGGCCATCACGTACCCCCGCTCCCGGCGCGTGCGCGCCGTCACCGGTCCAACGAGCCCGGCCCCGGCGGGGACGCTGCCGGTGACCCGACCGAGGGATCAGTGGCCCCGTCGGGGAAGCGGGAGCTGCCCGGGGAGCAGCTCCGGCGTCAGCGTCACCCCGCTGGCCCGCAGCGCGTCGACCAGGGTGTTCTGCACCAGGTACGAGTCGGGGAGCTGCCAGCGCGCCTGCTCCGGGGCGACCACCCAGCGCACCGGCCCCTCGGGCAGCCGGGTCGGCGGCGCCGCGATCCACGAGCCCGGGCCGTGGCGTACCACGTGGAAGCAGTGCTCCAGCTCCGGCCGCAGCGGGTCGCCGGGGCGGACGAGGAACATCCAGCGACCGGTCGGGGTCATCAGCACCGGGCCCCGGACGCCGGGGCCGGCCGGGTGCGCCGGGATCGCGTCGAGGACGTGCCGGCCGAGGTGGGCGGGCACCTCCAGCACGTCGAACGCCCGCCCGGTCGGCAGCAGCACCCCGTGCGGGCGGCTGCGCCACCAGGTCGCCACCCGGGCCGGGTCGGCGCTGGCCGCGTACTCCCAGTTCTCCAGGGCCGGGTGGCAACCGACCGTCGGGCAGCCGGCCCGACCGCAGACGAAGCGGCTGCGCGCCAGGCAGGCGCCCGGGGTGACCTCCCAACCGTGCGCGGCGTACCGGACGGCGATCCGGCGCAGCCGGACCCGTTCGATCGGCGAGAGCTGGGCGACCCGCGGTCCGACGTTCCCCCACATGATTCGTGATCTCCCCTCGCCCCGACCGGTCAACCCGTCAGGCGGTATGTCGAGCACCGTCACTGCCGTAACCCGCGATCGTTGAGCTGTCGAACGGCTCGTGCAACTTGCACGAAAACTACGAGGACTGGCCGTACGGCCGACGTACAACCTGTGCGACCAGCGAAAACCTGGGACGGACGGAGCGCCGCACCCGCGGGGGGCCGTCCGGAGATCCGCCGGACGGGCGACGAGGGGGAGGAGCAGGGGATGGACGAGCTACCCATAGGACGGCGGGTGGCCTACTGGCGGGGCCGGCGCAAGATGTCGCAACAGGTCTTCGCCGATCGGCTGGGCAAGTCCAAGAGCTGGGTCGACAAGGTCGAGCGCGGGGTGCGCCGGCTCGACAAGTTCTCCGTCCTCTACGAGATCGCCGACATCCTCCAGGTCGACGTGCAACTGCTGCTCGGCAAGGACCCGGAGCGGCGTACCGACGCGCTCAACTGCATCGACCAGATCGAGGTGCAGGAGATCCGCGCCGCCCTGGAGCGGTACGACTCGATGAGCGCCTACTTCGACGCCGCGCCGTACCCGCCGCCGCTGGCCGACATGCGCAAGGCCGTCAACCACGCCTGGCTCACCTACCAGTACGGCCGCTACGGGATGCTGACCCGGGCGCTGCCGAAGTTGCTGCGCGACGCCCAGGCCGCCGACGCGGGCTACCGGGGCGACCAGGCGTGCGAGGCGGCCCACCTGCTCGGGCAGGTCTACCAGATCGCCTCCTCGGTGCTGCGCAAGCTCGGCGAGTGCGAGCTGGCCTGGCTGGCCGCCGACCGTTCGATGGCGGTCGCCCAGCGCGCCGACGACCAGCTCCTGGCCGGCGTCGCCACCACCCGGGTCTGCAACGCGCTGGTGGCGATGGGCCGGGCCCGGCCCGCGCTGGAGCTGAACGTCACCATCGCCAACCGGCTCGCCCCGGGCGGGAGCAACGAGGCCTCCCCGGACCGGCTCTCCGTCTACGGCATGCTGCTGCTGCAGGGCGCGATGGCCGCCGCCCGGATCGGCGACTCCGCGACCGTGGACGACCTGCTCAACGGCGCCCACGAGGCGGCCACCCTGCTCGGCGGCGACCAGAACCACTACTGGACCTCGTTCGGCCCGACCAACCTGGAGCTGCACCGGGCCGCCGCGGCGGTCGAACTGGGCGACGGCGGCCGGGCGGTGGAGATCCACCAGCGCCTCGCGGAGCCCGCGTTCAACGCGCTGCTGCCCGAACGCCGGGCCCACCACCTGCTCGACATCGCCCGGGGCTTCGCCCAGATCGGCGACGTGGCCAACGCCGGGGAGATGCTGCTGCGCGGCGACCGGCTCGCGCCCTCGGAGATCCGCTGCCGGCCGATCGCCCACGAGGTGATGTCGGACGTGCTGCGTCGCACACGTGGTGCGCCGCCTTCGCCGATAGCGGAGTTGGCTGAGCACATGGGAGTCGGAGTATGAGCACGGTGCCGGCCGGATGAGCGGCCCGCACCCGAGCAGCGAGCGCCGCGAGGTGCTCTACGTCATCGCCTGCGGTTCGCCGCTGGCCCGCCACGTCGGTCGCCTGGTCGAGCTGGCCCAGCAGGACGGCTGGGAGGTCTGCCTGGTGACCACGCCCGACGGGGCGAAGTTCGTCGACCGGGGCGCGCTGGCCCGGCAGACCGGTCACCCGGTACGCACCCACTACAAGAACGTGGGCGACCCCGACCTGCTGCCCCCGGCCAACGCCATGATCGTCTGCCCGGCGACGGTCAACACGGTCAACAAGTGGGCGGCGGGGATCACCGACACGCTCGCGCTCGGCCTGCTGGTCGAGGGGCAGGGCAAGGGGCTGCCCGTGGTGGCGGTGCCGTTCACCAATGCCGCGATGGCCGCCCACCCGGCCTTCCGGGCCGGCCTGGCCCGGTTGCGCGAGTGGGGCACCACGGTGCTCTTCGGCGACCACGTCTTCCCCCTGCACGCGCCGGGCACGGGGGAGCGGCACCTGCACGCCTTCCCGTGGGAGGTCGGGATCGCCGCCCTGCGCGACCGGTCGCGCGTCACCTCGGCCGCCTGACCCGGCCCCCGTCCCCGCCGTGGTCGCCCCCGCCCCGTTTGCGGCGTGTCGGGGTGTCCCGCGCGCCCGCACACCCCGACACGCCGCAAACGGTGCGGATCACGCCGGGCGGCGGCCGGGCACTGGCGGGGATCACGTGGGCGTGCCGGGGGACACGGGCGGCGGGCGAGGCCGTGGCGACCCGTGCGCGCCGGTAAGCTGACCGGCCGTGAGCACAACCGCAGCCGCACCGACCGTCGCCGACGTGGTGGCGGTCCTGGAGCGCCGGTATCCGCCCTCCTGGGCCGAGGAGTGGGACCGGGTCGGTCTGGTGCTCGGTGAGCCCACCGCCGCCGTACGCCGGGTCGCCTGCGTGGTCGACGTGGTGCCCGAGACGGTCGCCGAGGCGCGCGCCGCCGGCGCCGACATGATCGTCGCCCACCATCCGCTGCTGCTGCGCGGCGTCTCCTCGGTCGCCCCGACGACGTACAAGGGGCGGATCGTGCACGACCTGATCCGGGCCGGCGTCGCCCTGTACGTCGCGCACACCAACGCCGACGTGGCGGCCCCGGGGGTCTCCGACGCGCTCGCCGCCCGGTTCGGGCTGACCGGGCTGCGCCCGCTGCACCGCCCGTCGCCCGGCGCCCCGGCCGACGGCCCGGGCCGGGGCATCGGCCGGATCGGGGAGCTGCCCACCCCGATGACCCTGGCCGAGCTGACCCGGCACGCCGCCGCCGTGCTGCCCGCCACCGCCTGGGGAGTTCGCGCCGCGGGCGATCCCGCGCGTATCGTGCGTACCCTCGCGGTCAGCGGCGGCTCCGGCGACGCCTTCCTGGCCGAGGCGACCGCCGCCGGGGTGGACGCCTTCCTCACCGCCGACCTGCGGCACCACCCGGCGGGCGAACACCTCGCCGCCGGCGGACCCGCCCTGCTCGACGCCGCCCACTGGGCGACGGAACGACCCTGGTTGGACGACCTGGCCGCCCACCTGCGGGCCGACCTCGACGTCGAGACCGTGGTGTCCGACCTGGACACCGACCCCTGGACCGTGCACGCCGCCGCGCCCGCACTGGACGACAAGGAGCCCCGACCGTGAAGGCTGAACCCCAGGTCCAGCGCCGCCTGCTTGATCTGCAGGCCATCGACACCGCCCTCGCCCAGCTCGCCCACCGCCGCCGCGTCCTGCCCGAGCGGGCCGAGCTGGAGGGGCTGGCCCGGGAGCTCTCCGCGCTGGAGGACGAGCGGGCCCGCGCCCAGGTCGCCGTGGACGACCTGGACCGCGACATCGCCCGGCTGGAGAAGGACGTCGACCAGGTCCGGGCCCGCAAGACCAAGGACGAGGCCCGGCTGGCCGCCGGCTCCGGCCCGGCCCGCGAACTGGAGGCGCTCCAGCACGAGCTGGTCTCGCTGAACCGGCGGCAGGGCGACCTGGAGGACGCCGAGCTGGAGCTGATGGAGCAGCGGGAGACCGCGCAGGGCGTACTGGACGGGATCGAGGCCCGGATGGCCGACGCGCGCGAGCGCCGCGCGGCGGCCGAGCAGCGCCGGGACGACGCCCTGGCCGAGATCGCCAAGGAGGAGGAGTTCAAGAAGACGGCCCGCAAGCCGCTCGCCGCCGACCTCCCGGCCGACCTGGTCACCCTCTACGACAAGATCCGCGAGGACACCGGCCTCGGTGCGGCGCTGCTCACCGCCGGCCGCTGCGGTGGCTGCCGGCTGGAGCTCTCCGGCGCCGACCTGTCCCGCATCCGCAAGGCGGACCCGGACGACGTGGTCCGCTGCGAGGAGTGCCGCCGGATCATGGTCCGCACCAACGAGTCGGGTCTGTAGCCGGTGGCGGTGCGCGCGGTCGTCGTCGAGGCCGACGGCGGGTCCCGGGGCAACCCGGGCCCGGCCGGCTACGGCGCGGTGGTCCGGGACCCGGCCTCCGGTGAGGTGCTGCTGGAGCGCTCCGAGGCGATCGGGGTCTCCACCAACAACGTCGCCGAGTACCGGGGGCTGATCGCCGGGCTGGAGGCCGCCGCCGAGCTGGGCGCGGCCGAGGTCGAGGCGCGGATGGACTCCAAGCTGGTGGTCGAGCAGATGTGCGGCCGCTGGCAGATCAAGCACCCGGGGCTGCGCCCGCTCGCCGCGAAGGCCGCCGCCCTGGTCGACCGCTTCGAGTCGGTCCGGTTCAGCTGGATCCCGCGCGAGCGCAACCGGCACGCCGACGCGCTGGCCAACGCGGCGATGGACGCCGCCGCCGGCAAGCCGCCGAAGCGGGCCGCCGCCGAGCCGCCCCGCGAGGTGGCCGCCGCCGACTCGGCGGCCCGCGCGCAGGCCCGCGAGGTCGCCGCCCGCGCCGCCTCCCGTACCACCGGCACCGACCCGGCGACCACGAAGCCCTCCTGGGAGCCGCGGCCCAGCTTCACCGCCACCCGGCTGATCCTGGTCCGCCACGGCGAGACCGAGTGGACCGTGCAGCACCGTTACGCCGGCCGCGCCGACGTCCCGCTCTCCGACGCGGGTCAGGCCCAGGCCCGGGCCACCGCCGCGCGGGTGGCCGAGCTGGCCCCGTCCGTCGCGGCCGTCGTCAGCTCACCGCTGTCCAGGTGTACGGCGACCGCCGAGGCGATCGCCGGGGCGGTCGGCGGCATCCCGGTACGCCGGCAGGACGACTGGGTCGAGTGCGACTTCGGCGACTGGGACGGCAAGACCTTCGCCGAGGTACGCGACCAGTGGCCGGGGGAGCTGGACGCCTGGCTCGCCTCGACCCGGATCGCGCCGCCCGGCGGGGAGTCGTTCACCACCGTCGCGGAGCGGGTCGACCGGGCGGTGGCGGCGCTGCGTGAGGCGTACCAGGGGGAGACCGTGGTGGTCGTCTCGCACGTCTCGCCGATCAAGCTGGCGTTGCGGGACGCCCTGGCGGCCGGCGACGCCTTCCTGCACCGGCTCTACCTGGACGCGGCCGGCATCTCGGTGCTGGACATGTGGCCCGACGGCGGTGTGGCGGTGCGCAGCGTCAACGACACCGCCCACCTCGCCGCGCGCTGACCGGCCGACCGGCCGGTCAGCCGCGCCCGGAGCGCAGCAGCCAGCGCATGAAGTAAAGGCACGGCAGCGCCACCGCGAGCCACACCAGGCCCACGGCGAGCCGGATCAGCGGCGGCAGCCCCGGCTGCAACGCCAGGAAGCCCAGGCCGAGGGTGGCGACGCAGAGCAGGTAGCCGAGGATCGCGGCGTTGCGGCGCGGCGAGCGGGGTTGCCGGGTCACGGGCGGGGCCTTTCTTCGGTCAGCCGCGACACGAGGCGCTGGGGGTCGCGCATCACGTCACCGACGGCGTGGTCGCCGATCCGCAGCGAGTCGAGCAGTTCCTGGCGGGCCTCGTCCACCTGGCGGCCGGCCGCCCTGATCGTCTCGGTGACCAGTTCGCCGAGGGTCAGGTTGTCGACGGTGCGCCGGGCCCGGGGGTCGATGCGGATGTCCAGCAGTTCCCGCGCCCCGGACATCTCCACGGTGACCTCGCCGCCGGGCGAGGAGACGACGTGCCGCCGGTGCGCCGCCCCCTCGGCGAACTCGACGGCGGCGGTCATCGCCGCGGTCATCTGTCGGGCCAGGGCGCCCAAATCCGGTCGCTGCATCAGCCCACCTCCCCGCTGCGGCGGAGGAACTCGTCGAGCGCCTGCCGGGGTGCGGGTGGCTGGTCGACGCCGTCGTTGCCGGTGATCTCCCGGATCCGGTCGGTGAGGGTGGTCGACAGCCGGGACTGGGCCTGGCGTACCGCCTCCAGGCAGGCGGCCCCGAGCTGGTCGGCGTCCAGGTCCCGGACGGCCTGCGGGCTGAGGTAGACCTCGGCCACCTCGCCGTCGCCGGTCACCCGGGCGGTCACCGTGCCGGTGGCGTCGCTCGCCTCGACGCTCTCCTGGCGCAGCGCGGCGATCCGGGCGGCCAGGTCGTCCACCCGCTCCCGGACGGCGCGCAGCGACGCGTCGGTGTAGCCCCGGCGGCGCGCCTCGTCCGCCGCCGCCGCGATGGCCTCCGCGTCCGCGTTCACCGCTGCACCCACTCCGCCGGATCGCCGATGACGATCTTCAGGGACTCGGGCAGCCGGATGCTGGCCGTGTCGATCTGCCCGCTCCGGTCGGCGAACTTGTTGGCCAGCTCGTCGTTGGCGTCGCCGAGGGTCTTGGCGGCGAGCCAGACCGTCATCACGAAACCGGCCAGCAGGCCGATCACGGCGACCGCGAAGGCCGCCCAGGAGGCGAAGATGCCGATCTTGACGGCCGGCGAGACCGGACCGGCGGCGTTGGCCGCCACGGCGGCGACGGCGGCGCTGACCGTGGCGACCAGGAACGCGCCGAGGGTGGTGATCACGCCGGTCGCCATCTGCGCGCAGTACGAGTCCATCAGGGAGCAGGTCTGGGCCAGTCGCTCCAGGGCCGGCAGCAGGTCGCCGGTGGCGAAGGCGTGGAACTGGGTGGCCGCCGAGTCCTGCCAGAACCCGTCGACCTTCTCGATCTGACTCAGCAGCTGCGCGTGCATGCTGTCGTACGCGTTCTTCAGCTCGCCCCAGGTGCCGGAGTTGCTCAGCCATGGCTCAGGGTCGACGACGTTCGGCATCACCAGCAGCCCGGTCAGGGTGGCCGCCGCCATGCCGGCCCCGGAGGGCTCCAGCGCGACGATCAGGCCGCTGGTGGCGGCGGCCACCAGCCCTCGGATCAGAAAGGTGTCGAACGCGTCGCTGTCGGTGTCGGTCCAGCCGCCCTCGTCCCAGCCGGCAGGCATCGGTCCCCCTCGGTCAGTCGTGACTGCGGTGGAAGCCGGCCGCCTGGTCGGCCTCCAACTGCTCGTAGTGGCCGGCGACCCGGTGCAGCGCCGCGCCGATCGCGTCGAAGGTGTCGCGCAGCGCGGTGGTCACCGCGCCGACCGCCAACAGGGACTGCGCGTAGTCGTTCGCCGCCGGCATCGCGAACAGCGGGAAGGCCCCCTCCGGCAGCTCCAGCCCGGCCAGCGTCGGGCGGGTCTGCTGGTCGAGGTCGTCGGCGTACGTGGAGAAGGAGGACCCCAACGCCCGCATCGCCTCGGTCGCGTACTGCGACACCCTGCACCACCCCCCGTCAGTGCGTGAGGCCCCAGGCTAGCGGGGCGGGGCCCGGCCGGCTGCCCCGTCGAGGGGCGGGAACGTCATTCGGCGCAGCGGAATTGCCGCTCGGCGCAGGGCGCGTCGGCGAGTGGCGTGACCACGCTCACAGCCTGGTTAGCCTCCGCGCGATCAGACCGATCCACGACCCTTCGGAGACGCAGATGAGTGATCCCGGAACACCACCGGCCGAGCCGGGACCGGATCCCGCGGCAAGCACGGCGTCGTCCAGGGCCAAGGACCACAGTCCCTGGAACTGGCTGCTCTTCATCCCGATTCTGGTGCCGCTGATCCCGGTGTTCTTCAACGCGGACTCGCCCCGGCTCTTCGGCTTCCCGCGCTTCTACTGGCTGCAACTGGCCTACATCCTGCTCGGTGTGGCCACCACGACCCTGGTGTACCAGATGACGAAGAAGCGGGGTGGCCGGTGAGCGCGAGGAGTGAGCCTGGCCTGCGAGCCCCGCAGTCGCGAACGAAGGCGGTGCAGTGATGTGGCGTGACCACCTGACCGAGATCATTGTCTTCACGCTGCTCTTCCTGCTGGTCAGCGCCATGGGCTTCGTGGCTGCCCGCTGGCGCGCCCCGCGGGACATGGCCCACCTCGACGAGTGGGGGCTGGGCGGCCGCAGCTTCGGCGGCTGGATCACCTGGTTCCTGGTCGGCGGTGACCTCTACACCGCGTACACCTTCGTGGCGGTGCCGGCGCTGATCTTCGGGGCGGGCGCGGCGGGCTTCTTCGCCGTGCCTTACACCATCGTCATCTACCCGATGGTCTTCCTGGTGCTCTGTCGACTCTGGTCGGTCTCGCACCGGCACGGCTTCGTCACCCCGGCGGACTTCGTCCGCAACCGCTTCGACTCGCCGGTGCTGGCGCTGCTGGTCGCGATCACCGGCATCGTCGCCACCATGCCGTACATCGCGTTGCAGCTGGTCGGCATCGAGGCGGTGCTGAAGACGATGGGGGTCACCGGGGACACCGCGCTGGCCCGACACCTGCCGATCATCATCGCCTTCGCGATCCTGGCCGCGTACACCTACCAGTCGGGGCTGCGGGCGCCGGCGCTGATCGCCTTCGTCAAGGACACGCTGATCTACATCGTGATCCTGGTGGCGGTGCTCTACCTGCCGTACAAGCTGGGCGGCTGGGGCTCGATCTTCGACGCGGCGGACGCCAAGTTCTCGGCGAGTGCGGCGCCGAACGACGGCATCCTGCTCAACGCCAACAACCAGCTCCAGTACGTCACCCTGGCGTTCGGCTCGGCGTTGGCGCTCTTCCTCTACCCGCACAGCATCACCGGCGTGCTGGCCAGCCGGAACCGGGACGTGATCAAGCGCAACATGTCTGCGCTGCCGGCGTACAGCCTGCTGCTCGGCCTGATCGCGCTGCTCGGCTACATGGCCATCGCGGCCGGGGTGAAGCCGCTGCCCGGGGCGACCGCGGGGAGCGTGGACAACAACACGGTGGTGCCGGTCCTGTTCGACCAGCAGTTCCCGGACTGGTTCGCCGGCGTCGCGTACGCGGCCATCGGCATCGGCGCGCTGGTGCCGGCGGCGATCATGTCGATCGCGGCGGCCAACCTGTTCACCCGCAACATCTACAAGGAGTACCTCAAGCGGGACGCCACCCCGGCCCAGGAGGCGAACGTCTCCAAGATCACCTCGCTGGTGGTCAAGGTCGGCGCGGTGGCCTGCATCATCTTCCTCGACCCGCAGTTCTCCATCGACCTCCAGCTCATCGGCGGCGTGATCATCCTCCAGACGCTGCCGGCGGTGGCGCTGGGCCTGTACACCCGCTGGTTCCACCGCACCGCGCTGATCGCGGGCTGGGCGGCCGGCATGGCGCTCGGCATGTGGATGCTCTACCAGATCGGCAACCCGGTGACCGGCAAGAAGCACTTCGCCGGCTCGGCCTTCCCGCTGTCCGAGTTCGGCTTCGACACCAAGAAGACGATCTACGTCGGCATCGTGGCCGTACTGGTGAACCTGCTGGTGGCGGCGCTGCTGACGCTGGTGCTGCGGGCCGCGAAGGTCAATGAGGGGGTGGACAACACCACGCCGGACGACTATTTCGCCGACGAGGGCGACCCCCGGGTCACCCCGGGCACCGACCGCGACGCCGACTCGGCCCGCGAGCCGGTGGCATGAGGATCGGCCCGCCCGGGTGCGCCGCTGTGGCGGACGCCCGGGCGGGCCGGCAGCCCTGCCGACGCCGAGCCCCGTGGTTCGGGCGGCGATGGGCCAGTAGTTCGAGGGCGGCCGGCCGCAGCGCGGCCCGCCGCGGTGCTGGGAGGCTGTGGAGCTGATGACGTAGACGGATCGGCCGCTGATCCGTCTACGTCATCAGCTTCGTACTGTCCGGCTCCCACCCTTGGCCCCGCGAGGCGAGATGTGGCCCGGGCTCAGCGCAGCGCCCGCCAGAGCAGGTACAGGCCGATCACCGTGCCGAAGGCCACGATCAGCATCTTGAGGAACACCGGCGGCAGCCGACGGACCAGCCGGGCGCCGGCGTACCCGCCGACCAGCGTGGCCGGCGCGACCACCGCGACCGCCGCCCAGTTCACCGGCCCGAAGAGCGCGAACACCGCCACCGTGGTGAGCCCGACCACCGCCGAGAGCAGGTTCTTGATCGCGGTGACCCGGGCCAGCGTCGCGTCCAGCACCAGGGCCAGGCCGGCGACCAGCATCACCCCCAGGGCCGCGCCGAAGTAGCCGCCGTACACCGCGCCGAGCCCGACCATGGCCTGCACCGTGACGGTACGGCGGCGCGGCGCCAGGTCGCGCGGATGCCCGACCAGCGCGCGCAGTGGATCCTGGAAGGCGAGCACCGCCGTCGCGCCGAGCACCAGGAACGGCACGACCAGCTCGAACGCCCGGGCTGGGGTGGCCAAGAGCAGCAGGCAGCCGACGATCGTGCCCACCACGGTGGTGGGCACCAGGGCCGCCAGCGAACGCGTCGACGGCAGGTCGCGGCGGCTGCCCGCCACGCTGGAGAGGTAACCGGGACAGACCGAGACCGAGTTGGTGACGTTCGCCGGCACCGGGGGCAGCCCCACCGCGATCAGCGCCGGAAAGGTGATCAGCGAACCGCCTCCGGCCACCGCGTTGACCGTCCCCGCGGCGAGACCGGCGGCGAGCAGGAGCGCGGCGTCGGAAAGATCCATGGTGCCCCGAGGCTAGTACGCCCCGCTCCGCCGCGCGCGGGTACCGCGCCCCCTCAGATGCACCCTGCCCACCGTCCCCGTGAGCTGGCGCCGGTGCGGTTTGCGACGTGTAAGCGGCGTCCCCTGTCGCCGAACCTCGCGACGCGTCGCAAACCGGTCAGTGGGGACGCCCGGAGGCTCTCCCGGGTCGGAAATGGGCGGGGCCGCCGCGTCGTTAGGATGAAGGCGCGACGGACGAGTCGACCGGGCGGTCGCGTCGGCGGGCTCCGGCCCGCCGCCGAGGAACGTCCGGACTCCACAGGGCAGGGTGGTTGTTAACGGCAACCCGGGGTGACCCGCGGGACAGTGCCACAGAAAACAGACCGCCGGCCCATCGGGTCGGTAAGGGTGAAACGGTGGGGTAAGAGCCCACCAGCACCCCGGGTGACCGGGGTGGCTCGGTAAACCCCACCCGGAGCAAGGCCAAGAAAGGGCCGTCACCGCAAGATGACGACCCGGCGCAGACGCTTGAGGGTTGCCCGCCCGATGTCTGCGGGTAGGCCGCATGAGCCTGTCGGCGACGGCAGGCCGAGATGGATGGCCGCCGCCGGCACGTACCCCGCGAGGGGTACGCGCCGCGCACAGAATCCGGCGTACAGGTCGACTCGTCCGTCGCCCACCAGGTCAGCCGCCTGTACAGGGCGACTGACCTGTTGTTTCTCCGGGTGCTACCGGTCGTCGTCGGTCAATAACGGTCGCCGTTCGACGGGCAACGTCACGCGGCGCTGGGTCAGCGACGTCCTAGCCAGTCCGGTCGTGGAGGTGGCGGAACCCGCACCGGCCCGCATCGGTCACGTATGTAGGTGACGTAATCCAAGCCGTCCAGCATCTCGGCGCACTGCTCCGGCGTCGCGCCGTCAACACCCCACAGCACGAATTTCAAGAACCGCGCACTGCGTGGACGAAGGTCACTTCCCCAGCGTGCGCACGGCAGTCGAAGACACCGCGGCCAGTTCGGGCTGCGCAGGCAGAAATACCGTGGGGACACCCAGCGACTGGTTCATCGCGGCGAGCTGGTACTCGGTCCAAAGGTCGGTGGTGTTACGCACGCCGCGGACGATCACTCCCACTTCATGGCGACGGCAGTAGGTGGAGGTCAACCCGCTCCAGGCCGCAACGGTGACGGAGGTCCACTCGACCGGCAGAATGGCCCGGACAGCGGCCGCTCGCTCCTCTTCGTCGGTGCCCGGATGCTTGTTGCTGTTGACCGCGACGAGCACGACCACTTCGTCGAAGAGGTCGCGTGCCCGTTTCACCACATTCAAATGCCCGGGAGTGAAGGGATCAAAGCTGCCGGGGTAGACGGCTCGCACGCGTACGCGACCGGGGGTGCGTGCTATCGAATGTGGACCTGTCGATGGTTCGGGTGTCACGGCCGCAAGACCCGCTGCGCATCGCGGATGACCTGCTCAGAGGCGAGTGGGGCCCAAGAGGCGAACAGTTCCCGGAAGTAGGTGCCGTGCCGGTCCGCCACCGCAGGATCGTGCTCGATGACGTCCAGTTCGTTGACGATGCTCAGGTCCATGAGCGACCGAAGTTGAGTCGCATTCGGCGTTCTCACCTGACGTACGAAGCGGTCGAACACCTGGCTGGTCTTTGCCAGCTCCCGCCAGCTGCGTCTACGGTCGCAGGCGCCATACAGATAGACAAGCTCCTCGGCGTCGGCACCAACGAGATCCCGTAGCACAGCACGATCGGCCGGATCAAGCAGGGCGAGGTCGAACCCGTCGGTGCCGTAGACGGCGTGGGTAAGGCCCGCGGCTTGCACGTCACTGCTGCAGCCAAGCACGGCGAGTCGTTCGCTGACTCGACATAGGTGGGCGTACAGGTTGCCCCCGGGATGCGCGATCTGCTCAGCTCCTTGCCGGCGGAGCCAGACCCGCACGCCTTTGTCGGTGCTCATGGCCCGACTGTAGGTATCGGCTGTCGGATTCGCTGGCCCCTGGGCGTGGGCAATATGTCACAGCGCCGTGGATGCTCGTCACCCCACCTGGTGCCTGGTCACCGGGCTGACGCTCGACCAGAGCGGGTTTCAGACTGCTCATTCGGCAGCTGTCCTTTCGGCGTTTGTCACCACGGTGCTGCTCGGGCGCATCTACATCTACAGCGCTGGAGACGTGATGGCGGCGGCCCTCGCAGCGGCTCCCGGACCGGTTCGCGGACGTCCAGTGGTGTTCGCCCACCCGATCATGGTCGCCGGCATCATCCCGATTTCCGTTGGCTACGAACTTGCCATCGCGCACCCGCTCGGACGTACACCGCCGGCCCGGATCGCCGTCATCCTCGGCGGGCCCGCAGCTAGTCAGACCTCGAACGCCCGTTGGTGACCGTCCTGCTCGCTCACCCGGGCAAGGATCTCGACCGGCTCGGTGTGGGTGTCCATCGTCGTCTCCGGCGGGGCCGGGACCTCGCGCAGCCTACGGCGTGCCGGCGCCCGCCGCGGCCCCCACGCGGGGCAGGAGGACCGCCTACAGTCCACTCGTGCCGATGCTCGTTGCGCCCGCCGTACCGCCCGGATCGATGGCCGCGCTGACGCAGCCGGAGTTGCCCGCTGACGGCGTACACCTGCGGCCCTGGCTGCCGGCGGACCGTCCGGTGGTGGTGGCGGCGTACGCCGACGCCGCGATTCGGCGCTGGCACTGCCGGTCGATGACCGACGACGAGGCCGCCGACTGGATCGCCGCCTGGCCGGGCCGGTGGCGGGCGGAGACCGGCGCCGGGTGGGCGGTGTGCGACGCCGGCGTGGTCGTCGGGCAGGTCAGCCTGCGCCGGCTCGTCCTGGCCGAGGGCCTGGCCGAGGTGTCGTACTGGGTGCTGCCCGCCGCGCGGGGCCGCCGGGTCGCCCCGCGCGCGCTCACCGCGGTGACCGCGTGGTGCTTCGACACGCTCCGGCTGCACCGGGTCGAGCTGTGTCACTCCACGGCGAACGAGGCGTCCTGCCGGGTGGCGGGGCGGGCCGGCTTTCCCGCCGAGGGTACGAAGCGTGGCGAGGGCCGGCACGCCGACGGCTGGCACGACATGCACCTGCACGCCCGCCTGCACACCGATGCCTGACGCGGCCGGGATCCTTGATCGACCCGCCTAGACTCCCGCCGGTGACCCCCCGTACGGCGCGCCTCGCCGCCCTGCCCTTCGCGCTGGCCGCGTCGCTGCTGCGGATCGGCGCCGAGTTCTGGCTGAAGCCGCTCACCTGGAGCCTGGACTCCGCCGCCGCCGGCCTGCTCGCCTGGGTGGCGGTCAGCGTCGGCAGCATCCTGGTCCCGATGGCCGGCTACCTGCTGCTCACCCGTGCGGCTCGCCGTCGACCGGCGACCTTCCGGGTCGACCTCGTCAATCGGCGTTTCACGGCGCCGGCCGCGCCGGCCTGGAGCGGTCCGTGGTCGATCATCGCGGGCTGGCTGGCGGGCGGTCCGCTGATCACCGAGCGGGTGCCGGGCGAGGACCGGGTCCGGTTCTTCGAGTCGGGCGACGCCCTGGTGTGGAACGTGCTCGCGCTGGTGGCCGTCCTGGTGGTCGTGGTGCTGGTGCTCTGGGACGACCGGCCCCGCCTGACCCTCGACGAGTCCGGGATGACGCTGCGGGGCCTGGTGAAGCACAGGACCGTCCGGTGGGACCGGTTGCTCCCCGGCGGGCCGCCCGCGCCGGCCGGGAAGGTCTTCGCCGCGCTCGTCCTCTCCGAACAGCCGACGTCGCCAGCGGGCCGCCCGGTGCCGCATCAGCTGTCGGTCGGGCCGCTGCACGTGGACCTGGCCTTCCTGGCCGCCACCGTCCGCCACTACGTCGAGCACCCGGAGCGTCGGTCGGCGATCGGTACCACCCCGGAACTGGACAGGTTGCGGTCGGTCCTCGGCGGGGCGGACTCCTGACCGGTCGCCGGTCGACCGGCCGAGGCCGCCGGCAGTAGGGGCGGCGACCGCCGGAGAGGGACAGCACCCTATGTAGAGAACAGATATAGTCCGCCGCATGCGGATGACGATTCCGGTGGCCAAGGTGCTGGCGGCGCTGCTGGCCGAGCCCGACGCCGCGCGCTACGGCCTCGACCTGATGAAGGCGACCGGCCTGCCCAGCGGCACCCTCTACCCGGTGCTGCACCGCCTCCAGGACGCCGGCTGGCTCGACGCCGACTGGGAGGAGGTCGACCCGGCCACCGCCGGACGGCCCGCCCGGCGCTACTACCGGCTCACCGCCGAGGGCGTGACCGCCGCCCGGCAGGCGCTCGCCGAGCTGCGCGCCCTCACCCCGAAGGCCGGCCCGGCCCTGGGCGGCCCGGCCGGAGCGCCGGCATGGTGACCCGGCGGGTGGCCGAGGCGCTGCTCCGCGCGGCCGCCCGGCGCTGGCCCGTGGCGCTCCGCGACGACCTGCGCCGGGAGTGGACCGCCGAACTGCACGTCCTCGCCGAGGCCGGGCAGCGGGTCCGGATGCTGCGCTTCGCCGCCAGCCTGGCCACCAGCCGCGCCGCCGCTCCGCTGGTCGACCGGACCGTGTGGCGACGGCAGGTACGGCGTACGGCCGCCGCGTTGCTGCTCGCCCCGCCCGCCTGCGTCGCGATCGTGGCGGTCGCCCTCTTCGCGATGGCCACCGTGCACGGTGCGCTGGAGCTGCGGTTCGGGTGGGCGCAGCGGCTGCAACTGCCGCTCTTCTCGATGCTCTGCGCCGGGCTCGGAGTGCTGCTCGCTGTGGTGGTGGCCCGGGCGGCCCGGCACGCCGTACGGGTGGGACCGCCGGCCACCGCCGTCGGCGTCGGGCTCGCCGTGGCGATCACCGTCGTGCCGGCCGAGGTCGCCCTGCTCGACGACGCGCGGCAACTCGCCCGCGTCCTGCCCGGCGTGCTGGTCTGGCTGGCGGGGCTGACCCTGGCGCTCTGGGCCGCGGCGACCCTGGCCCGGCGGGGACGGCTCCGGCTCGCCTGGACGGTCGGCGTGCTCGCGGCCTTCGCCGCCGCCGACGTGGCGGTGGTGGCCACCGTGGTCGCCGCCATCCCACCGATCGATCCGGGACAGCCGGTCACCGAGCTGCCGCCGGACGGCGTCGACCGGATCTCCGCCCCGCTCTGGCTGCTCACCTGCTGGACCGACTGGTCCTTCGGCTTCCCCCGGCCGACCGACTGGGAACGGTTCCTCATCACCGACCTCGTGCTGGTCGAGCCCAACTTCTACCTGGCGTGCACCCCGTACGCGCTCACCTGGGCGATCCGGACGGCCCGGGCGGAACCCGCGGCGCCGGCGACGACGGCGCAGGCCATGGCCTGAGCACCGACCGGCGGCCGGCTGTGCCCGGGTCAGCGCGCGGCGGAGAACTCGTCCCAGGTCGCACCGGCGGGCAGGTACCAGGAGGCCGAGTCGTCGGCGAGCGCCCGCGCGATCACCAGCCGGGCGTGCGCGTCCAGTTCGGGCAGCCGGTCCGCCGGGAACCACTCCACCGCCACCGACTCGTCGTCGTTGACCCGCGCGGTGCCCGAGACCAGTCGGCAGTGGAAGCCGAGGTTGAGGTACTCGCAGCGGTCACCGTTGGGATAGGTGTGCGGGTGCGAGACGACGCTGCTGAGGCGTACCGGCTCGACGCAGAGGCCGGTCTCCTCCTCGACCTCGCGCACCACCGCGGTGGCCGGCTGCTCGCCCGGCTCGACGAAGCCGCTGACCACCGACCAGCGGCCGTCGTCGGAGCGCCGCCCCAGCAGCAGCTCGCCGGCCTCGTTGCGGACCACCGCGCTGACGCTCGGCAGCCACAGCAGGTCGTGGCCGACGTGCTCGCGCATCCGCAGGATGTAGTCCGGTACGCCCATCCGGCGACCCTAACCGTCGCCGCCGCGCCGCTGCCGGCCGACGGCGCCGCCGCGCCCGACCAGCCCCGGCCGCCCGCGCCGACCGGTCAGGCCGGACAGGGCACCCGCTCCAGGGCCGCCGGACCGGCGCCGTCGCGCACCAGTTGCGCGAAGCACCGCTCGGTGGTGGCCCGCTGCCAGCCGAAGACGCTGGCGGCGGTCTTCGCCACGCGTACCCGGAAGACCAGGCGCACCCCGGCCTCCCGGCGCTGCCCGCCGCCCTCCACGGCCAGCACCTCGACGCCGTCGACCCGGTCCGCGGCGCGGCGCAGGGCGGCCTCCCCGGCCGTCGGGTCGGCCAGCAGTTCGCCCCGCGTCCGCTGCGCGATGGCGGTCACCTCGCGGTCGGCCCGCTGCTCCAGTCGCTGCTGCGACCGGTCCCGCAGCAGCGGTGCCGCGATCGCCACCGCCGTCACGGCCAGCACCGCGACCACGGCCGCGGCGAGCAGGCCGCGGCGTACCCGTGCCGATGTTCTCCCCCCGAAACGCACCGGGGGATTCTCCGCCACCGACCGCCCTTCCGGCTGCCCCGTCGGCCCGGGTACGGCTTCGGCGGATTCGGCCCCGCGGCCCCGACCAGCACGTCTACTGTGGAGGTCGTCGCGACTATTTGCGCGATCCGGTGGCGGCCGGGCTGCTCCCGGTGCACAGTGATCTCATGAACGACAGCGGAAGTGGTGGGCGCTACTACTGGTGCACCCGACACCACCGGGTCGAGACCGATGCCGACGTGTGCCCTGCGAAGCACGTTCTCGGACCGTACCCCTCGTCCGCCGACGCGGAGAACGCCCTGCAGACGGTGCGGGAGCGCAATGAAGCGTGGGAGGCCGAGGACGCCCGCTGGGCCGGGGAGGGCAGCTAAACGGCGCGGGACGGCCCGCGTCGAGGAACTCCGTGCCTCCGCACCGGGGGCACGCGAGCGCATGTCCCCAAGGAGGGAACCGAGATGGCCGAAGCACAACAGGCCACCACCCGCCCGGCCGCCAAGAAGTCCGCCGCCGCGGCGCGGACCGCGGGCGCCACCCGCAGCACCGCGGCACGCCGGTCCACCACCACCGCAGCGGCCCGGAAGGCGCCGGCCGGCAAGGCGGCGGCGAGCGCGGTGGGTGCCGGGGCGGGACGGACCCCGGCCACCACTGGGACCGCCGCGAAGAAGGCCCCGGCCTCGAAGACCACCGCGAAGAAGGCCCCCGCGACGAAGACCACGGCCAAGAAGGCGCCCGCCACCAAGACCACCGCCAAGAAGGCCCCTGCCGCCAAGACCACCGCCAAGAGGGCCCCCGCGTCGAAGGCGACGGCGGCGAAGGCCCCCGCCAAGAAGGCCGCCGCGAAGACCACGGGCGCGGCGAAGAAGACCACGGCCGCCGCGAAGACCACGGGCGCGGCGAAGAAGACCACGGCCGCCGCGAAGAAGACCGCGCCCGCGGCGAAGAAGACCACGGCCGCGAAGGCCTCGACCGCCGCCCGCAAGGTCACCTCCACGGGGAAGAAGGCCACCGGCGCGGTCAAGAAGACCACCGGCGCGGCGAAGAAGACCACCGGCGGCGCGGCCAAGAAGACCACGGCGGCGAAGAAGGCACCGGCGAAGAAGACCACCGTCAGGACCGCGCCGGCCTCGAAGACCACCGCCAAGAAGGCGCCGGCGAGGAAGGCGACCGCCACCTCCTCGGCCACCACCCGCAAGGCGACGGCGACGAAGGCACCGGCGAAGAAGACCACGACCGTCACGAAGACCACCGCCCGCAAGGTGCCGGCGCGCCCGGCCGCCGCCCGGGCCACCCCGCCCGCCGGCGCCCGGTCCCGCGCCCGCAAGGCCACCGGCTGACCGTACGGCGACCGCCGCCGCCTCGCCGGAGAGCGGATCACGCGCGGGACTGCCAGGATTGACCCGTGGTCATCCGACGCGTAGTGGCGCCCCGCATCGACTTCGGCGCGCTGCGCCGCGAGCTGGGACTGCCCGAGGGCTTCCCGGACGCGGCGCAGCGCGAGGCGGACGAGGCCGCCGGCGCCCCACCGGCCGCCGTGGCCGACCGTACCGACGTCCCGTTCGTCACGGTCGACCCCGCGACGTCGCGCGACCTCGACCAGGCGATGCACCTCGCCCGCCGACCCGGTGGCGGCTACCGCGTGCGGTACGCCATCGCCGACGTGGCCGCCCACGTACGCCCCGGCGGCGCGCTGGAGGAGGAGACCTGGCGACGCGGGCAGACCGTCTACCTGCCCGACGGCAACGTGCCGCTGCACCCGCACACCCTCAGCGAGGGGGCGGCCAGCCTGCTGCCCGACGTCGACCGGGCGGCGGTGGTCTGGACCATCGACCTCGACGCCGACGGCGCGACGACCGGCGTCGGGCTGGAACGCGCCCGGGTCCGCAGCCGGGCCAAGCTCGACTACGTGGGGGTGCAGGCCGCCGCCGACGCCGGACGGCTGCCCGAACCGATCGCCCTGCTGCCCGAGATCGGCGCCCTGCTCACCGCCCGGGGCCTGCGCCGGGGCGCGGTGAACCTGCCCCTGCCCGAGCAGGACGTCGAGCCCGACGGTGACGGCTGGCGGCTGGTGCTGCGCGGCCCGGTGCCGATGGAGGACCACAACGCGCAGATCTCGCTGCTGACCGGGATGGCCGCCGCCGACATCATGCTCGCCGGCCGGATCGGGCTGCTGCGCACCATGCCGCCGCCGAAGCCCGAGGGGGTGGCCCGGCTGCGCGCCGCCGCCGCCCCGCTGGGCGTGCGGTGGCCCGACGGCGCCGGCGTGGGCGAGGTGCTCGCCGGGTTGGACGCCGCGCAGCCCCGGGCCGCCGCCTTCGTCGACCAGGCGGCGGAGCTGATGCGCGGTGCCGCTTACACCGCGTTCGACGGCGAGCTGCCCGAGCAGCCGGAGCACGGCGGAGTCGCGGCCGCGTACGCCCATGTCACGGCCCCGCTGCGCCGGCTGGCCGACCGGTACGCGACGGAGGTCTGCCTGGCCCTGTACGAGCAGCGGCCGGTGCCCGACTGGGCCCGCGCGGCGCTGCCGAAGCTGCCCGAGGTGATGGCGGCAACCGACCGGACGGCCGGCGCGGCCACCCGGGGCGCCATCGAGCTGGCCGAGGCGGTACTGCTGCAACACCGGGTGGGGGAGGTCTTCGAGGCCGCCGTGCTCGACGTGGACACCCCGCCCAACGGGCAGTCGAAGCCGGGGCGGCTGCCCGGCGGCACGGTGGCCCTGGACGCCCCGGCGGTACGCGCCCGCTGCACCGGCGAGCTGCCGCTGGGCGAGCGGATCCCGGTCCGCCTGGTCACCGCCGACCCCACCCAGCGCAAGGTCCTCTTCGAACGCGCCTGACCCCAAGATCCGCGCGCTTTCGGAGAAAGCGTGGCCTTCGCGCGCCGAATGCCCACGCTTTCTCGGTAACTGGCGGCATCCGAGGGCGGGGGAGAGGCAGCGGGGATTGTCACAGTGGCCGACGGTGCTGGGGGGCCGGGCGGTTTGCGAGGATGACGGCATGGCTTACGACGCGACCACGCTGCCCGACGTCTCCGGGCTGACCGTCGGCATCATCGGTGGCACCGGCGACCAGGGGCGGGGCCTCGCCTACCGGTTCGCCCGGGCCGGGCAGACCGTGCTGATCGGTTCCCGCTCCGCCGAGCGGGCCGCGGAGGCCGCCACCGAGATCGGGGCGCTGCCGGGCCTGCCGGCCGGGGCGAGCGTGACCGGGGCCGGCAACGACGAGGTGGCCCGCCGCAGCGACGTGGTCGTCATCGCGGTGCCGTGGGACGGGCACGCCGCCACCGTCGCCGCCCTCGCCGAGCCGCTCGCCGGCAAGATCGTGGTCGACTGCGTCAACCCGCTCGGCTTCGACAAGCAGGGCCCGTACGCCCTCCCGGTCCCCGAGGGCAGCGCGGTGCAGCAGGCCGCCGCCCTGCTGCCGGACTCCCGGGTCTGCGCGGCGTTCAACCACGTCAGCGCGCCGCTGCTGGCCGACCCGGAGATCGACCGGATCGACCTCGACGTGCTGATCTGCACCGAGGACCGGGAACTGGTCGACATCGTCGGCGCGCTGGCCGCCCGGATCCCCGGCATGCGCGGCATCTACGCCGGCCGGCTGCGCAACGCCCACCAGATCGAGGCGTTCACCGCCAACCTGATCGCCATCAACAAGCGCTACAAGGCGCACGCCGGCATCCGCGTCACCGATATCTGACCGACGCCGCCCACCGTCGGGTCCGTCCGCGACGGCACCCGCGGCGTCCGTCCCCGATCATGGTCGGGGCAGCGGATGGCGGCGGTAGCCGGGGTCGGGCGGGCCGAAGGCGAACGCGTTCTCGTCGAGGCCGTTGTGGAGGACCACGTCGCCGCCGGGGAACGTCAGGCCGAGGGCGGTGCTGCCGTTGGCGAGGTCCCATCGCGGCACCTGAAGCTCCAGCAGCGTGACCGCGCGCAGCGGCTGGCCCGCCAGTGCGGCCAGCTCGGGCAGCGGGTCGCTGCGCCAGGCGAGGTGGAAGTCGGGCCAGGTGACCGGGCCGGTGGGCGAGATGGAGTTCCAGGTGACCGAGAGGTCGGCGAACTTCTGGTGGTTGACCTCGACCTGCTCACCGGAGAAGTCCAGCAGCACCGGGCAGTCGGCGAACCAGGAGTCGTCGTCGAGGTTCCACACCAGCCAGACGTGGCGCAGGCGCCGGCCGGCCAGCGCCGCCAGCCGCTCACCGTGGGCCGCCGCGACCTCCGAGCACCGGTGCAGCCAGACCGGCCGGTAGCCGGGAATGCCGAAGTCGAACACCCGACGATTGTCCGCCGACGGGCGCGGCGGCGGTGTCCCGCCGCCGCGCCCCGGGGCGTCCGTCAGAAGGTGTGCTCGGCGGCGGGGAACTCGCCCCCGCGTACCTCGTCGGCGAAGCGCCGGGTCGCCTCGGACAGCGCCCCGGCCAGGTCGGCGTAGCGCTTGACGAACCGCGGCGCCCGGCCGGTACGCAGCCCGGCCATGTCCTGCCAGACCAGCACCTGGGCGTCGGTGTCCGGCCCGGCGCCGATGCCCACCGTCGGGATCGGCAGCTCCGCGGTGATCCGCTTGGCCACCTCGCCCGGCACCATCTCCAGCACCACCGCGAAGGCACCTGCCTCGGCCACCGCCCGGGCATCGGCGATCACCTCGTCGGCGGCGTCGCCGCGCCCCTGGACCCGGTAGCCGCCCAGGGTGTGCTCGCTCTGCGGGGTGAAGCCGATGTGCGCCATCACCGGGATGCCGGCGCCGACGATCGCGGCGATCTGGTCGGCGCAGCGCCGGCCGCCCTCCAGCTTCACCGCGTGGCAGCCGCCCTCCTTCATGAACCGCACCGCCGTGCGCAGGGCCTGGGTGGGGCCCTCCTCGTACGAGCCGAAGGGCAGGTCGCCGACGATCAGCGAGTGCTTCGTCGCCCGGACCACGGCCCGGACCAGCGGCAGCAGCTCCTCGGCGGTCACCGGCAGGGTGGTTTCGTAGCCGAACACGTTGTTCGCCGCCGAGTCGCCGACCAGCAGCACCGGGATGCCGGCGGCGTCGAAGATCGAAGCGGTGTACTGGTCGTACGAGGTGAGCATCGACCAGCGGTCGCCGCGCTCCTTGGCGGCGATCAGGTCGCGGGTGCGTACCCGCCGGGTGGCCGGGCCGCCGTAGAGGGCGGTCACCTCGGTCGGGGTGGACTCCACCATGACTGTCTCCTTTCCTCGAGGCCGCCGTCGCGGTCCCCGGGTTCCGCCGCGATCGTCGCACCGGACGACCGCCTCACGGCAGGGCGCAGTGCAGGATTTCACTCCGCGGAGCCGGCGCGGCGCGACCGGGATCGGTCGCCGCCGCACCGGAACGGACCGCTCAGCCGTCCTCGCGCCACCGGTTGGTGATGGGCAGCCGCCGGTCGCGTCCGAACGCCTTCATGGAGATCTTCGTGCCCGGTGCGGACTGCCGGCGCTTGTACTCGGCGAGGTCCACCAGTCGGAGCACCCGGTCGACGACCGCCGGGTCGTGACCGGACTCCACCAGCCCGTCCCGGCCCAGGTCGCCGTCGACGTAGCCGATCAGGATCGGGTCGAGCACGTCGTACTCGGGCAGGCTGTCGCTGTCGAGCTGGCCGGGGCTCAGCTCGGCCGACGGTGGCTTGCCGATCGAGTTCTCCGGGATCGGCGGGGTCTCGCCCCGGGTGGCCGCCTCGGCGTTGCGCCACTTCGCCAGCCGCCAGATCAGCGTCTTCCAGACGTCCTTGACCGGGTTGAAGCCGCCGACCGAGTCGCCGTACAGCGTCGAGTAGCCCACCGCCAGCTCGCTCTTGTTGCCGGTGGTGAGGACCAGGTGGCCCTCCTGGTTCGACAGCGCCATCAGGATCACGCCCCGGACCCGGGCCTGGAGGTTCTCCACCGCCACCCCGGACAGCGACATGTTGGCCAGGAAGGTGTCCACCATCGGCTGGATCGGCTCGACCCGGTAGTCCAGGCCGGTCCGCTTGCCCAGGTCCTCGGCGTCGGCGCGGGAGTGCTCCGAGGAGTGCTGGCTGGGCAGCGACACCCCGACCACCCGCTGCGGCCCGAGCGCGTCGACGGCGAGCGCGGCCACCACCGCCGAGTCGATGCCGCCGGACAGGCCCAGCACCACCGACGGGAAGCGGTTCTTGTTGACGTAGTCGCGCAGGCCCAGCACCAGCGCCTGCCACACCTCGGCCTCGTCGGCGACCGGCTCCATCACCCCGCCGACGGCCGCCGGGCCCGCCGGGGACGCCGGGATGGACCCGACGGTACGGCGGACGATCCGCATCCCGTCGGCCAACTCCTCGTCGTCCGCCCGGTCCGGACCCGCCTCGGGCAGCTCGACGTCGTGCAGTAGCAGGTGCTCGACGAACTGCGGGGCGCGGGCGAGCAGCGTGCCGTCCGCCCCCACGATCATCGAGTCGCCCTCGAAGACCAGCTCGTCCTGGCCGCCGATCATGTTGACGTACGCGATGGGCGCGCCGGCCTCGGCGGCCCGGCGGCGGACCAGCGGCAGCCGGATGTCGTCCTTGTTCAGCTCGTACGGCGAGCCGTTGATGTTGACCACCAGCCCCACCCCGGCCTGCCGGGCCACCGCGAACGGGCCGCCGGCCTGCCAGAGGTCCTCGCAGATGGTCAGGGCGACGTCCACCCCGCCCACCCGGACGACGGTGAGGGCGTCGCCGGGGAGGAAGTACCGGTCCTCGTCGAAGACGCCGTAGTTGGGCAGGTGGTGCTTGAAGTAGGTGGCCGCGACGCCGCCCGAGTGCAGCAGCGCGGCGGCGTTGCGGGCGCCCCGGCCGGGCTGGGCGTCCCCGCCGACCTGTGGCGGGCCGTCCGCGTCCAGGTAGCCGACCACGACCGGCAGGTCCCCGAGGCCGTCCGCGGCCAGGTCGGCCGCGAGCCGCTGCAGCGCGGCCTTCGACGCCGCGACGAAGGAGCGGCGGAAGACCAGGTCCTCGACCGGGTAGCCGGTCAGCATCATCTCCGGGAACGCGACGAGCTGGGCGCCGGCGTCGGCGGCCCGGCGGCTCCACGTGCGGACCAGCTCGGCGTTGCCGGCGAGGTCGCCGACGGTCGGGTTGACCTGTGACAGGGCGAGACGCAGGGTGGGCATGTCCTCATCTTGCCCCAGCGTCGGCGGAGCGTACCGGTGGCCGGGACGAGACGGCGGCCACCCGGGCGAGCGGCCGCCCGGCCGGCGGGACACGACGGGACGGCCGGCGGCGCTTCGCGTAACGTCGGCGTAACGAGGCCCGGGGAGACTGGGCGGTCAGGTCGGGCGCAGCCCGGTCGAAGGCGGACGAAGAGTGTCGCGAGGGGTTGGGGAAGTGGACCGTCAGCAGGAGTTCGTCCTCCGTACGCTGGAAGAGCGGGACATCCGGTTCGTCCGGCTGTGGTTCACCGACGTGCTCGGCACGCTGAAGAGCGTGTCGGTTGCCCCCGCCGAGCTGGAGGCGGCCTTCGAGGAGGGCATCGGCTTCGACGGCTCCGCGATCGAGGGCTTCGCCCGGGTCTTCGAGTCCGACATGGTGGCCATGCCGGACCCGACCACCTTCCAGGTCTTCCCCTTCGAGGGCGGGGTCAGCGGCGAGAGCGCCCGGATGTTCTGCGACATCCTGCTCCCCGACGGCGGACCCTCCTGGGCGGACCCGCGGCACGTGCTGCGCCGGATGCTGTCGAAGGCGGCCGAGAAGGGCTTCACCTTCTACACCCACCCGGAGATCGAGTTCTTCCTGCTGGAGAACGGCGCCCAGGACGGCTCCGTGCCGACCCCGGTGGACACCGGCGGCTACTTCGAGCACACCACGCACGCCGTCGCGCGCGACTTCCGCCGCCAGGCCGTGCTGGCCCTGGAGCGGATCGGCATCTCGGTGGAGTTCAGCCACCACGAGGTGGCCCCCGGCCAGCAGGAGATCGACCTGCGCTACGCCGACGCGCTCACCACCGCCGACAACATCATGACCTTCCGGCACGTGGTCAAGGAGGTGGCGCTCTCCACCGGCGTGCAGGCCAGCTTCATGCCCAAGCCCTTCACCGACCAGCCGGGCAGCGGGATGCACACGCACCTGTCGCTGTTCGAGGGGGAGCGCAACGCGTTCCACGACGCCGGCGACCCGATGAAGCTCTCCAAGGTGGCCAAGTCGTTCATCGCCGGGCTGCTGATGCACGCCCGGGAGTACACCGCGGTCACCAACCAGTGGGTCAACTCGTACAAGCGGCTCTTCCCGCTGGCGCTGCCGGACCGGATCACCGAGAGCCCGGCGTACGTCTGCTGGGGCCACCTGAACCGGTCGGCGCTGGTCCGGGTGCCCGCGTACGGCAAGCCGAACTCGGCCCGGGTGGAGGTCCGCTCGCTGGACGCGGCGACCAACCCGTACCTCGCCTTCGCGGTGCTGCTCGGCGCCGGGCTCAAGGGCATCGAGGAGGGCTACGAGCTGCCACCGGGCGCCGAGGACGACGTGTGGTCGCTGACCAGCGCCGAGCGTCGCGCCATGGGGTACGAGGCGCTGCCGGAGAACCTCGCCGAGGCGATCGACGTGATGGCCGGCTCGGAGCTGATCGCCGAGGTGCTCGGCGAGCACGTCTTCGACTTCTTCCTGCGCAACAAGCGCGCCGAGTGGGAGCAGTACCGCCGCGAGGTCACCCCGTACGAGCGGCAGCGTTACCTGTCGCTCTAGATCGCGGTGGCGCGGTGCCGCTATCGTCTCGATCACCGCGCCGGCATCCTCGCCGGGCGTAGGAGGCCGGGAGGCATTCGGTGCTGGAGGATCTGCTCAGCGGGGCGTGGCAGAGCGTGGTGTTCGGCGTCGTCGGGGTGGCCCTGATGGCGGCCGGCTTCCTGCTGGTCGACGTGCTGACCCCGGGGAGGCTGCGCGAGCTGATCTGGGTGCGGCGCAACGGCAACGCCGCGCTGCTGCTCGCCGCCAACCAGCTCGGCATCGCCGGGATCGTCTTCACCGCGATCCTGACCAGCTACAGCGACTTCGCCAAGGGTCTCGCCTCCACGGTGATCTTCGGGCTGATCGGGCTGGCCATCATGGCGCTGGCCTTCTTCGTGCTCGACCTGCTCACCCCGGGCAAGCTGGGCGAGGTCATCTGCTCGGAGGAGCCGCACCCGGCGGCCCGGGTCAGCGCCGCCACCCACTTCGGCGCCGCGCTGATCGTCTGCGCCTGCATCGCCTGAGCGCCGCTGTCGTACCCCCGGCCTAGTTTCCGGGGGTGAACCGCACCGACCGTCTCTACGCCCTGGTGGAGGAGCTGCGGGCGGTGTCGCCCCGACCGCGCAGCGCCCGCTGGCTGGCCGGGCGCTTCGAGGTGAGCACCCGCACCATCGAGCGGGACATCGCCGCGTTGCAGGGCTCCGGCGTGCCGATCTGGGCCGAGCCCGGCCGCACCGGCGGCTACGTGGTCGACCGGGCGCACACCCTGCCACCGGTCAACCTGACCGCCGCCGAGGCGGTCGCGATGGCCGTCGCGCTGCACCGGCTCGCCGGCACGCCGTTCGCCGGGGCGGGCGCCACCGCGCTGCGCAAGCTGCTCGCGGTGATGCCGGCCGCCGACGCGGCCGAGGCGCACCGGCTCGCCGGCCGGGTGCACCTGATCGGCGACGGGCCGGCCACGCCCGTCCCGGCCGTCGTCGCCGACGCGGTCTCCGCGCGGCGCGTGCTCCGCCTGCGGTACGCCGACGGCGCGGGCGCGGCGTCGGCCCGCGAGGTCGAGCCGTTGGGCTACCTCGGCAACCCCCGGCACTGGTACCTGCTCGCCTGGTGCCGCCTGCGCGACGGGCTGCGCTGCTTCCGCACCGACCGCATCCTGGGGGTGGAGGCGCTGCCCGAGGTGGTCACCCGGGAGCTGCGCCGCGACGACCTGGACATCCCCCGCGAGCGGGTCCGCGCGCTGAGCCTGGTCTGAGATTCCGCCTGTCGGGCCGAGTCGTCGGAAAACACCGACAGGACGGTGTCGCGAGCGACCCCGAGGCTGACTCCCGACGAGCCCGGCCGACCGGCCGGCGCGCGAAACGGGAGGCGACACATGTCCACGATCACCAACGCGGTCAGCTGGTTCGAGGTCGGTACCGACCGGCCCGAGGAGACCGGGAAGTTCTACACCGACGTGTTCGGCTGGGCGTTCGACGAACAGGGCAGCGCGGAGGCGTCGTACCGGGTGGTGGCGCCGGGCCCGGAGGGGTCGATCCAGGGCGCGATCCGGGCCACCGGCGGGGCCGGCCCGAACTACGCGGTGTTCTACGTGCAGGTGGCCGACGTGGCCGAGACGTGCCGGCAGGCCGAGGCGGCCGGCGGCAAGGTGCTGGTGCCGCTGAAGTCCACCGACAACGGCCTCACCCTCGCCCACCTGCTCGACCCGGCCGGCAACCACTTCGGCGTCTTCGCGCCGCCGCCCGAGGCGTGAGGCCGCCGCGCGCGGGCCGGTCGGGCCCGCGCGCGGTCGGATCGGGTACGGGGGTGGCCCCGCCGGGGGGGTGACCCGGCCGGGAGGAGACCGTCGGCCGGAGTGGGGGACGGCGGGGCCACCCGGGTCACTTGCCGGGCGTACCCATGCCGCCGTGGTGGCCGCGGCCGCCCGGGCCCGGGAAGACCCCGGCCTCGGCGGCCTTGGTGATGGCGTCGGCCTGCTCCTGGGTGAGCTTGCCGTCCTCGACCGCCTGGGCCAGCCGCTCCTTGAGGGCGGCCTGCCGGTCTGCGGCGGAGGGGCGCTCCGGGCGGTCGGCCCTGCGCTGCTCGCGCAGCTTCTCCAGCGCGGCGGTGACCTTCTCGGTGGGCACGCCGAGCTCCTTGGCCAGCGCCTCGGCGAACTCGCCCTGGCGGGCGGCCTTCTGCTGCTGCCGGTCGGTGCCCTGCTCGGCGCTGCTGCCGGCCCCCGGCGTCGGGGCCTCGGCGAAGGCCACCGTGGGGGCGGCGATCCCCAGGCCGAGCACTCCGGCGGCGGCGAGCCCGGCCAGCAGGTGCTTCTTCGACATCGTGCGGGACATCAGTCCTCCAGTGATCGGTGGTGGTGCGATGACCTCACCGACAGTGACCGCCGAACCTGGACCAGACCCGTGCCGACCCTGTCCCCCAGCTGAAAATCCCACCCCCGCCTGACAGGTGATCAAGAAGTTCGCGTCGCGGGATGAGGCTTTCCCGACGCAAACTTCTTGATCACCGGGCCGTGCCGTGCCGGCCGGGGCGGGGCGGCCCGGGCCGGGGCGGGGGGGCTGTCAGCGGACGGCGGGGGAGACGGTGAGGGTGCCGGCGTCGGCGTCGAGGGTGGCGAGGGTGCCGACCGGGACGGTGAGCTGGCCGACGCCGTGGCCGACCGGGAGGCCGCCGAGGACCGGGACGCCGAGATCGCCCAGGCACTCGGTGAGCACGTCGACGATCGTGGTGTCCCAGCCGTCGGCGCACTCGGTGAACTGGCCGACCGCCACCCCGGCGATCCCGTCCAGTACGCCTGCCCGGCGCAGGTGGGTCAGCATCCGGTCGACCTTGTACGGCGGCTCCTGCACCTCCTCGATCAGCAGCACCGCGCCGGTCAGGTCGGGCATGTCCGGGGTGCCGATGGAGGCGGTGATCAGGCAGAGGTTGCCACCGAGCAGCGGACCGACCGCCCGGCCGGGCACCCGCACGGCGAAGGTCTCCTCGTCCGGCGTGGCGGCGACGGTCACCGGCTCGGTGGTCATCAGCACGGCGTGCAGCGACTCCGCCGAGCGCAGCGGGGTCCGCTCGTCCAGCCAGGCCGCCCCGGGGCCGTGCACGCTGGCCAGCCGGGCGCCCCGCCAGAGCGCGAACTGCAAGGCGGTGATGTCGGAGAAGCCGGCGACCACCTTCGGGTCCCGCCGTACCGCGGCCATGTCGATCAGGTCGACCACCCGCTGCGCGCCGTAGCCGCCCCGGGTGCAGATCACCCCGCGCACCTCGGGATCGGCGAAGGCGGTGTTCAGGTCGGCGGCGCGCAGCGCGTCGTCGCCGGCCAGGTAGCCCCGCCGGGCGTACGCGTTCGGCGCCAGCACCGGGCGCAGTCCCCAACCGGTCAGCAGCTCGACGCCCCGGGCCACCCGCTCCGGCCGGGTCGGCCCGGAGGGCGACACGAGCATCACCGTGTCGCCGGGGCGCAGGACCGGCGGGCGCAGGCATTCGTCGGTGATCACAGCGGCAGAGCCTAGTCGGCGCCGTGACTGGCGGCCGAGCCGTTCCGGGCCGGCGACGGGCACCCGTTAGCCTCGACACCGTGGCGACCGCGCTGGTGATCGAGAACGACCCGACCGACGACCTCCGCCGGCTGGGGGAGTGGCTGACCGAGGGGGGCCTCGACCTGCGGGTGCTCCGCCCGCACGCCGGCGACGCGCTCCCCGCCGACCTGGAGGGGTACGCCGCGCTGGTGGTGCTTGGCGGCGAGCAGCAGGCGTACCCGCTGCCCGACGGCAGCCCCGGCGCGCCCTGGTTCCCGGCGCTGGAGGGGCTGCTGCGCAAGGCGGTCCGGTACCGGGTGCCGACCCTCGGCGTCTGCCTCGGCGGGCAGCTGCTCGCCACCGCGCACGCCGGTTTGGTCGAGCGGAGCCCGTCCGGGCCGGAGATCGGCCCCGGCGTGGTCGGCAAGCGGGACGCCGCCGACGCCGACCCGCTGTTCCGGTACGTGCCGCTGATCCCGGACGTGCTCCAGTGGCACACCGACGAGATCACCGAGCTGCCCCGGGGCGCGACCCTGCTGGCGGCCTCGACCCGCTACCCGAACCAGGCGTTCCGCCTCGGGGACCGGGCGTGGGGGTTGCAGTTCCACATCGAGTGCGACACCGCGATGATCGCCGACTGGGCCCGGGACTCCGACGTGCTGGCCGAGCTGGGCTACGACCCGGAGCTGGTGGTCGCCGCCTGCGACCGGGTGATGGCCGACGTGGAGGAGGTCTGGCAGCCGTTCGCCGTCCGCTTCGCCGCGCTGGCCCTCGGCGAGTTGGACGACGAGAGCCCTCGGCGCAGCCTGCCGCTGCTCGGGCAGTGAGATGACCAGACCGGCCAGGGGACGGCTCGCCCGGTACGGCTTCGGCGCCGCGCAGTCCGACGGCGGCTCCCGCGCCGCCGACCTGCTCGGCCCGGACGGCCTCGGACTGTGGCGCGTCGAGGAGCAGGAGCCCGTCGACGAGCGGGCCGCCGAGCTGCTGGCCGCGCTGTCCCGGGCCGCCGACCCGGACCTGGCCCTGCGCCAGCTGCACCGCCTGGTCGAGGCGGAGCGCCGGAGCGTCGACCCGCCCGCGCTGCTGGATGCGATGCACGCCGACCCGGGGCTGTGCCGGCGGCTGGTCGCCGTGCTCGGCGCCTCGTCGGCGCTCGGCGACCACCTGGTCGCCAACCCGCAGCAGTGGACGGTGCTGGCCACCGCGCCGGACGGGCTCGCGCCCACCGCCGACGGCCGGCTGGACCTCGCCGCCGCCGGGCGGCTGACCGCCGCCACCGCGCCGGTGGCGGTGCTGCGGCAGGCGTACCGGCTGGCGCTGCTGCGGATCGCGGCGGCCGACCTCACCGGCGGGCGCGGCCTGGAGCAGACCATGGCCGCGCTCTCCGCGCTGGCCGACGCGACCCTGGCGGCGGCGTACGAGATCGCCGTCGACGAGCTGCCCGCGGGGACGCCCCGGCCCCGGCTCGCCGTGGTCGCGATGGGCAAGTGCGGCGGCGACGAGCTGAACTACGTCTCCGACGTCGACGTGATCTTCGTGGCCGCCGACGACGCGGACCTGACCGTCGCCACCACCGTCGCCGCCCGGCTGATCGGCGTCTGCGGGCTGGTCGCCTGGCCGGTGGACGCCGCGCTGCGCCCCGAGGGCAACCGGGGACCGCTGGTGCGCACCCTCGCCAGCCACCTGGCCTACTACCAGCGCTGGGCCCGGACCTGGGAGTTCCAGGCCCTGCTCAAGGCCCGCCCGGCCGCCGGCGACCTGGCCCTGGCGCGGGAGTGGATCGAGGCGCTCGCTCCACTGGTCTGGACTGCGGCCGAGCGGCCGGAGGCGGTCTCCGACGTCCGGGCCATGCGCCGCAAGATCATCGACAACATCCCGCCGAAGGAGCTGGAACGCGAGATCAAGCGCGGGCCGGGCGGGCTGCGCGACATCGAGTTCGCCGTCCAGCTGCTGCAACTGGTGCACGGCCGGGGCGACGAGTCGCTGCGGGTGCCCGGCACCATCCCGGCGCTGCGCGCGCTCGTCACCGGTGGCTACGTCGGCCGCGCCGACGGCGAGGCGCTGCTGCGCGGGTACCGCTTCCTGCGCGCCGTCGAGCACCGGCTCCAGCTCCAGGGCCTGCGCCGGACCCACACCGTGCCGACCGAGCCGGCCGCGCTGCGCTGGCTCGCCGCCGCGCTCGGCTACACCGCCACGCCGGGCCGCAGCGCCGTGGAGAGCTTCCGCGCCGAGTGGGTCGCCCACGCCACCGAGGTACGCCGGCTGCACGCCAAGCTGCTCTACCGGCCGCTGCTGGAGTCGGTGGCCCGGGTACCCGCCGACGGGCTGCGCCTCACCCCGGAGGCGGCCCGCCACCGGCTGGAGATCCTCGGCTTCGCCGACCCCACCGGTGCGCTGCGCCACCTCCAGGCCCTCACCGGCGGGGTCAGCCGTACCGCCGCCATCCAGCGCACCCTGCTGCCGGTGCTGCTCAGCGAGTTCGCCGACGCCCCCGAGCCGGACCGGGGCCTGCTCAACTACCGCCAGGTCTCCGACAAGCTCGGCAGCACCCCCTGGTACCTGCGGCTGCTGCGCGACGAAGGCCCGGTGGCCCGCCGGCTGGCCCGGGTGCTCTCCTCCTCCCGGTACGCCGCCGACCTGCTGGCCCGGGAGCCCGAGGCGCTGCGCCTGCTGGCCGAGGAGAGCGAGCTGGCCGCGCGTACCCGAGAGGTGCTCTGCGACGGATTCGCCGCCGCCGCGGCCCGCTACCCCGACCCGGAGCAGGCGATCCGGGCGGTACGGGCGCTGCGCCGGCGGGAGCTGGTCCGGATCGCCTGCGCCGACCTGCTCAGCCGGGCCGGCGGGCTCGCCCCGCGCCCGGAGCGGGGTGCCCAGCCTGCGCCCCTGGCCGACGTCACCGGGGTCGGCACCGCGCTGGCCGACGTCACCGACGCCACGCTCGCCGCCGCGCTGCGCACCGCGCGGGCCGCCAAGCCGGGGCCCCCCGGGCTGCGGTTCGCCGTGATCGGGATGGGCCGGCTCGGCGGGTACGAGTCGAACTACCTCTCTGACGCCGACGTGCTCTTCGTTTACGAGCCGCCCGCCGGGTCCGACGAGCAGGCCGCCAGCGCCGCCGCGCACGGCATCGCCGAGGAGCTGCGCCGGCTGCTCGGCATGCCCGCCCCCGACCCGCCGCTCGGCGTCGACGCCGACCTGCGACCCGAGGGCCGGCAGGGCCCGCTGGTCCGCAGCCTCGCCGCGTACGCGCAGTACTACGCCCGCTGGTCGAAGGTGTGGGAGGCGCAGGCGCTGCTGCGTGCCCGGTTCGTCTGCGGCGACGCCGACCTGGGCGCGGAGTTCGAGGCGCTGGTCGAGCCGGTCCGCTGGCCGGTCGACGGGCTGAGCCGTGAACAGATCGTGGAGATCCGCCGGATCAAGGCCCGGGTGGAGAACGAGCGGCTGCCCCGGGGCGCCGACCCGGCCACCCACACCAAGCTCGGGCGGGGTGGCCTGGCCGACGTCGAGTGGGCGGTGCAGCTGCTCCAGCTCCGGCACGCCGGGGCGTACCCGCAGCTGCGCGGCACCCGTACCCTCGACGCGCTCGCGGCAGCCCGCGACGCCGGCCTGGTCGACCCGGCGGACGCCGCCGAGATGGCCGCCGGCTGGACGCTCGCCGCGCAGGTCCGCAACGCGCTCATGCTGGTCCGGGGCCGCGCCGGTGACCAGTTGCCCCGGCACGGCGTGGAGCTGGCCGGGGTCGTCCGGCTGCTGGGCCGGGACGACCCCGGCGAGTTCCTCGACGAGTACCTGCGCACCGCCCGCCGCTCCCGGGCCGCGATGGAGCGGGTGCTGGAGGCCTGAGCCGCGGTCAGCGGCGGCGCACCAGCACCAGGTGGTCGACCAGGGTGGCCGGCTGCCCGTCCGGGTCGGTGACCGCGCGCCGGGGAGCGTCCAGCCGCTCGGTCCGCCAGCCGTCCGGGTCCAGGTCCAGCTCGGCCAGCGTCTCCTCCGGGGTGGGGAAGTGCACGTCCGGGTGGGCCAGTCGGGACCACGGCGGCACCTCGCCGTGCTCGACGATCAGCAGCCGGCCGCCGGGCGCCACCGCCCGCGCCGCCGCCCGGAGCACCTCCGCCCGGGGGAACTCCAGCGGCGACTGGAGGAACTGCGCGGAGACCAGGTCGTACTCGCCCTCCGGGAAGGTCCGGGTGAGGTCGTGCCGCTGGAAGTCGATCCGCTCCGCCACCCCGGCCCGCGCCGCCTCGGTCGCCGCCCGGTCGAGGGCGGTCGCGGAGACGTCCACCGCCGTCACCCGCCAGCCCCGACCGGCCAGCCAGACGGCGTCGCCGCCCTCGCCGCAGCCCAGATCCAGCACGGTGCCCGCCGGCAGCGACCCGACGACGTCGACCAGGTGCGGGTTGGCCCGTCCGCTCCAGATCCGCTCCCGCCGCTGGTAGAGCTCGTCCCAGTGCCGCGCCGTCTCGGCGTCCACGGCGTCCGTGCCGGTCCGGGCCACGGCGCCCGCGCCGGTCCGGGCCTCGGTGTCCGTGCGGGCGCGCAGCGCGGTGACCGCCTGAGCGGTCTCCTCGGCGATCAGGTCGGCGTTCAGCGCCGCGCCGGCCTTCATCCCCGCCGCCGCGGCGGCGATCACGGTGGCCTGCGGGTCGGTCACGTTGCCGGCCACCCAGACGCCCGGCACCGCGGTCGCCCCGGACGCGTCGGCGGCGACGTGGTCGCCGAAGACGTGCCCGCCGACGGCGAACTCGCTGGTGTCCAGGCCGAGACCGGCCAGCAGGTCGGCCCGCGCGGTGAACGCCGGCGCCACCACCAGCGCCTGCCGGGCGACCAGCTCGCCGGAGCGCAGCCGTACGCCGCTGAGCTGGTCGTCGGCCACCTCCAGCGCCGCCACCTCGCCCGCCACCACCCGCACCCCGCGGGCGGCGAGCTGCTCCGCCTGCTCGGCGGTCAGCGGCGGGCCGGTGTGCGTGAACACCACCACGTCGTCGGTGAGCTGGCGGAACAGCAGTGCCTGGTGGGTGGCCATCGGCCCGGTGGCGAGCACCCCGACGGCCTGATCCCGCACCTCCCAGCCGTGGCAGTACGGGCAGTGCAGCACGTCCCGGCCCCACCGCTCGGCCAGGCCGGGGATCGCGGGCAGCTCGTCGACCAGCCCGGTGGTGACCAGCAGCCGCCGCGACCGCACCCGCCGCCCGTCGGCCAGCTCCACGTCGAACCGCGCCCCGCCGGGACCCTCGATCCGCTGCGCGCCGGTGACCGTGCCGTCGACGACCTCGACGCCGTACCCGGCGACCTCGGCCCGGCCCGTCTTGTACAGCTCGGCGGGGGTGACGCCCTCGCTGGTCAGGTAGTTGTGCACGTGGCCGGCGGGGGCGTTGCGCGGCGCACCGCCGTCGACCACCAGCACCGACCGGCGGGACCGGCCCAGGGTGAGTGCGCCGCTGAGTCCCGCCGCGCCGCCGCCGACCACCACCACGTCGTAGATCCGCTGCTCCCGCATCGTCGTGCCCCCTCCCGGCGGGTCCGTCCCGCCGCCGCTCCGGATCGTCCACGCCGTTCGCCGGGCCGACAAGTATCGTTGCCGACATGGCAAAAGACCCGATGGTGGACGCGGCCGAAGACGAGGTGCTGACGGCGGTCGGGCCGCGCCTGCGGGCGCTGCGCCAGCAGCGCGCCGTGACGCTGGCCCAGCTCTCCGCCGCCACCGGCATCTCGGTGAGCACCCTGTCCCGGCTGGAGTCCGGCGGCCGCCGCCCCACGCTGGAGCTGCTGCTCCCGCTGGCGCGCTTCCACCAGGTGCCGCTCGACGACCTGGTCGGCGCGCCGGAGACCGGAGACCCCCGCGTCAACCTCCGGTCGGTGGTCCGCAACGGGGTCACCATCGTGCCGCTGACCCGCCGCCCCGGCGGGGTGCAGGCCTACAAGATGATCTACCCGCCCGGCGGGCGGCCGGGGGAGCCCGAGCAGCAGGTCCACGAGGGGTACGAGTGGCTCTACGTGCTCTCCGGGCGGTGCCGGCTGCTGCTCGGCCGGCACGAGCTGACCCTGGAGGCCGGGGAGGTCGCCGAGTTCGACACCCGTACGCCGCACTGGTTCGGCAACCCGCACGACAGGCCGCTGGAGATCCTCAGCCTCTTCGGGCCGCAGGGGGAGCGGCTGCACGTCCGCGCCCGCCCCTCCCCGGTCCGTTCCGAGCCGAGCTGAGTCGTTTCTGCCCGCCCGCCCTCGCTCTGGCCGCTGGGTCCGGTTGGCGCTCCTTTCGAGCTGATGACACGAACGACTCACGGCTGCCGGCCGTGGCCGCCCGGCGCTCGACGCGGCGCCAGCCGTGAATCGTCTGCGACATCAGCTCTAAAGGGCGCGGCCAGGACACCGGGGTCCGGCGGCCGAGTCCGTCGACCGTGGCCGCCGGCCGGGACCCCCAGCTGCGACCGCCGGCCTGGGGCCGCCGGCCGCGATCGTCGACCGGGGCCGTCCGGCCGTGGCCGGCGGGGCGGTCAGCCGCCCAGGGTGTACGTGCCGGCGCGCGGCACGGTGACCGTGGTCCAGTCCCCGTCGGCGGCGACGGTCGCGCCGCCGGAGGCGGTCAGCCAGCGGGTGTGCCGCACCCGGACCGGGACCGTGCCGGCAGCCGAGGTCCGGAACGTCAGCGAGGCCGCGTCCTGGCGGACCAGCTCGCCGGGGGCGCCCACGATCGGCGTCGGGTCGGCGACCGCGTACAGCCGCCACCGCTCGTCCGACCAGACCTGGGTCAGGTACGGCAACCCGGCGGTGACCAGTTCGGCCTCGCGCCGGCCGACCCAGGAGAGCGGGGCGTCGGGGACGGCCACGTACTGCACCGCGTTCTCTGCCAGCCAGGCCCGGTAGCTGTCGGCGGTCAGCGGCACCCCGGTGCCGGCGGCCCCGGGCACGGTGGTGAAGAAGAGCGGGTTGCGGTCGATGTCGGCCTGCCGCAGCCAGCCCCGGGCCAGCGGCACCTCTCCGAGCCGGGCGGCCTCCCAGTAGTTCCGGGTCGGCGGCACCTCCACCCGGCCGGTGAGCCCGCGCCGGTCCAGCTCGGCCCGCAGCGGGGCGAAGAACGACCGGGCGGCCGTCGGGTCGTCGACGCTGCGCAGGTCGGCGGCGACCACCGGCGGCTGCCACGCGCAGACCGCCACCAGCAGCCCGGCGAGCGCCACCCCGCCGCCCGCCCGGCGCCACCGGGCCACGCCGGTCGGGGCCGTCGCCCCGACGTGGGTACGGCCCCGGGACGCGGCGCGCAGCCGGTCGGCCAGCCCGCGGGGTGGTCGGGCGGCGGCGGCCAGCACCGGCAGTGCGAACATCACCACCAGCCGGGTGGCGTTCAACCCGACGGGGGTGTGCACCAGCGCCGCCGCCAGTACCCCCGCCGCCGACAGCAGCGCGCCCACCCGCACCGGCCGGTACGCCACCAGCGCCACCACCAGGCTGGTCAGCACCGCCCGCAGCGTGTCGGTGCGGCTGATGTTCATCCAGCCGCCCTCGCCGAAGAGCAGCCCGGTCACCCCCAGCGGCAGCGCGGCGGCGACGCCGAGCAGCAGGCCGTCGGCGTACCGGCGGGTGAGCAGCAGCGCCGCACCGGCCAGGCCGACGAAGAGCCCGGCGACCGGGCTGGTCGCCGAGGCCAGCAGCGCGCCGGCCGCGACCAGGGCCGGGCGCGCCCAGCGGCGGGCGGGCGGGGCGTGCGCCGGCAGGGTCAGGGCGAGCAGCGCGGCCAGGCCGAACGCCACGCCGAGGGCGTAGGTGACCCGTCCGGAGACCAGGTTGCCGGTGATGGTGAGCACCCCGACCAGGCTGCCGAGCAGGGGACGGGGCACCGGCGTGCGCACCAGCAACGCGGCGAACGCGGTGGCCGCCGCGACCAGGGCGAGGACACCGGTGACGCGGACCCCGAAAGTGGCCATCAGCGGCGGGGAGACCAGGCTGTAGCCGAGCGGGTGGATCCCGCCGTACCAGCGCAGGTCGACCAGGGCGGTGCCGTGCGCGGCGAAGAAGTCGGCCCGCGCCACCTGGGCGGACAGATCCGAACCCGTCGGCGGCAGAGCCAGCCACACCCCGCCCGCCACGGCGGCGCAGACGGCGGAGAGCCCCACCACCCTGCTGCGCCGCATGCCCACCTCCGGTCCGCGACCACGGTACTGGCAGCATGTCGGACGTGCCTCACCACCTCTCGCGCTGGCTCGGCCTGGCCGGCTCGGCGCTGCTCGCCCTCGCCGCGTACCTCGGCGGCGCGTTGCCCGACGGGGATCTGCGCCCCACCCCGGTCAGCATCTGGCAGGGGCGTCACGGTCCGCTGATCATCGGCCTCTGGCTGGTTGGCACCGGGCTGATGGCGTGGGCCTGGTGGTCGCTGCGCGACCGGGTGCCGTCCGCCCGCTGGGCGCTGGTCACCGCCGGGCTCTGGCTGGTCCCGCTGCTGGTCGCGCCGCCGCTGGGCAGCCGGGACGTCTACGCGTACGCCTGCCAGGGCGCGAGCTACGCGGCCGGGATCAGCCCGTACGAGCAGGGCGTCTCCGCGCTGCCCTGCCCGTGGTTGGACACCATCTCGTACATCTGGCGGGACACCCCCGCGCCGTACGGGCCGCTGTTCGTCATGATCTCCGGCGCGATCGTCAAGGTCACCGGCTCGCTCACCGCCGCCGCCGCGCTGTTCCGGCTGCTGGCGCTGGCCGGGCTGGCGCTGACCGCCTGGTGCCTGCCGGTGCTGGCCCGCCGCTGCGGGGTTCCGGTGCCGCGGGCGCTCTGGCTGGCGCTGGCGTCCCCCCTGGTCGGCGTGCACCTGATCTCCGGCGCGCACAACGACGCGCTGATGGTCGGCCTGATGGTCGCCGGGCTGGCGGTGGTGGCGTCCCGGCCCGGTCGCCGCTGGGCGCTGCTGGCCGGGGGAGTGCTGCTCGGGCTCGCCGCCGCCGTGAAGATCACCGCGTTGGTGGTGGTGCCGTTCGCCGCGCTGGCCGCGATGGCCGGGCCGTACCGGATCCGGACGCTGATCCGGGACGGCGGCCCGGTGGTCGGCGGGGCGCTCGCCGCGACGGCCGCGGCGACCTTCGCGGCGGGCCTGGGCTTCGGCTGGATCAGCGGGCTGGAGCAGGGCAGCCTCGTGATCGCCTGGACCTCGCCGTCCACCGCGGTCGGGCAGACGGTCGGGTACGTCGCGGCGCTCTTCGGCGCGCACATCGACGCGCTGCCGGTGACCAGGGCGATCGGCGTGCTGGTCCTCGCCGTGTTGCTGGTGTGGCTGTGGTGGCGGGCCCGCACCCGGGACCCGCTCTGGCACGCCGGGCTGGCACTGGCCGCCACGGTGGCCCTGTCCCCGCTCTTCCACCCCTGGTACTGGATGTGGCCGCTGACCGTGCTGGCCGCCACCGCGCGGCGCACCGGATGGTTCTCGCTGGTCGCGCTGGTGTCATCGTTCCTGGTGCTGGCCGACGGCACCGGGCTGGCCCGGTACACCAAGATGCCCGGTGCGCCGCTGATGACGCTGTTGGTGATCGTGGTGGCCGTCTGGTTGGTACGGTCGGCTCGGGCGGCCCGCCGGCCGGCCCCCGCGGACTGAGGAGAGGTTTGCCGGTGACCGACGCCGGGCCGCCGCCCGCCGGCCGGGCCCGGCTCGCCCGGTACGCCGGCCTGGCCGGTGCGGTGCTGCTCACCGTCGCCGGCTGGCTGGGCGGGGCGCTGCCCGACATCCCGCCCGTCGACCCCTGGCGGGCCGCGTACGGGCCGTGGGCGCTGGGCTGCTGGCTGCTCGGCACGGCGCTGCTGGTCGGGGCCTGGTGGTCGCTGCGCCGGGGTGCGCCGTCGACCCGGTGGGCGTACCTCACCGCCGGGCTTTGGCTGCTCCCGCTGCTGGCCGCGCCGCCGCTGGGCAGCCGGGACGTCTACTCGTACGCCTGCCAGGGCTGGTCGCACGCGGCCGGCCACGACCCGTACGAGGTGGGGGTGGCCGCGGCCGGCTGTCCCTGGGTGGACTCGGTGGCCCCGATCTGGCGGGACACCCCCGCACCGTACGGCCCGTTCTTCATGCTGCTCGCCGCGCTGGCGGCGACCCTCGGCGGCGGCCTGGTCGGCACCGTCGTGCTGCTGCGGCTGGTCGCCCTGGCCGGGGTGTTGCTGGCCGCGCTCTGCCTGCCCGGGCTGGCCCGGGCCGCCGGGGTGCCCACCGCCCGGGCGGCCTGGCTGGCGCTGGCCTGCCCGCTGGTCGGGGTGCACCTGGTGGCCGGCGCGCACAACGACGCGTTGCTGCTCGGGCTGCTCCTGCTCGGCCTGCTGGTGCTGGTCCGGCTGCCCGGCAGCCCGAAGGCGCTGCTGGTCGCCGGGGTGCTGCTCGGGCTGGCGGTGACGGTGAAGGCCACCGCCGTGGTGGTGCTGCCGTTCGCGGCCCTCGCGGCGGTGCTCGGCCGCTACACCCCACGCGCGCTGCTGCGGGACGGGGGCTGGCTGGCCGGCGGCGTGCTGGCCGCGCTGGCCGCCACCTCGGCGCTGTCCGGGCTCGGCCTCGGCTGGCTCGTCGGGCTGGCCCGTAGCGGCGACAACGAGCAGTGGACGTCCCCGCCCACCGCGATCGGGGTCGTCGTGGACTACCTGGCAGAGTGGGCCGGGCGGGAGCCGGGGGCGGTGCCGGTCACCCGGGCGGTGGCGCTGGTGCTGCTCGCGGCGCTGCTGGTGCTGCTCTGGTGGCGGGCCTGGACCGCGCTGCGCGCCCTCAACGACGTCCGGCAGCGGGTGCACCGGCTGGCCGCGGCCCGCCCCCGGGTGACCCTCTCCGCCGCCGGGGTCGCACTGGCCGCCACGGTGGTGCTGGCCCCGGTCTTCCACCCCTGGTACGCGACCTGGCCGCTGCTGGTGCTCGCCGTCTCGGCGGCCCGGACCACCTGGTTCGTGCTGCCCAGCGCGCTGGCCTGTTTCCTGGCCCTGCCGGGCGGGACGTCGGTGGCCCGCTACACCAAGGCCCCCGGGGCGATCGCGATGACGGTGCTGGTGGTGGCGCTCGCGGTATGGGCGTGGCGCCGGAACCGCCCCGCCCCGCCCGCCGTGCGACGTTGATCCCCGCCCGCCGTTGACCCACCCCGTTTGCGGCGTGTCGGGCTGTCCGCGCCGCCTGACACCCCGACACGCTGCAAACGGGGCCAATCGAGGCGGGCGGCCTTCCCGTTACGAACGGAACGGGCCGGAAGACCTCGGGGCTCCGCCCCGAACCCCGACCCTCCTCAGAGATCAGCCGAGCTGATCCGTACAGCCGCGTCCCCAGGCAAACTCGCCACATCGGTACAACGAGGTGGGCGACAATGAGCAGCAGGAGCAACGTCTCTGATCGACCCCGAGTTGCGGGTGCACGGGATACGGGGCGGCGTGTCGCCGGCGCTTCGGTCATGCCGCACGAGACCAGCGGCAACACCAATGCCCCCAGCATCATGATCGGCGAGAAGGCCGCGGACCTGATTCTCGGCCGCAGCGCCGGATGACCGGGGCACAGCTCCTGCACGATCCGGTGCCGTCCAGGCAGCCAGCCCCGTACGGCACCGGCACCTTCACCGTCGCGAACCCATTGAGCAGAAGGCGAGAAGACCATGCCCACGACCGTCACCGCAGCAGTGGCCCGTACCGGACAGGACGGCTTCTCGATCGAGCGGCTGGAACTGGAGGACCCGCGTCCGGATGAGGTCCTCGTCCGCTACACCGCGGCCGGCCTGTGCCACACCGACCTGGAAGCCGCCGCGGGTCGTCTGCCCACCCCGCACCCGGTCGTCCTCGGCCATGAGGGTGCCGGTGTCGTGGAGGCCGTCGGCTCCGGGGTCACCGGCTTCCGGCCCGGCGACCGGGTCGTGCTCAGCCTCGACTCCGACGGCACCTGCCGCAACTGCCTGTCCGGGCAGCCTGCCTACTGCGAGCAACACGTCCCGCTGAACTTCGAGTCCCGCCGCGCGGACGGCTCGGTCGGACTCACGGACAGTGCCGGGCCGGTCCATGACCACTTCTTCGGCCAGTCCTCCTTCGCCAGCCACGGCCTCGCCCACCCGCGCGGCCTGATCAAGGTGGACGACGAGGTACCGCTGGCGACACTGGCCCCTCTCGGCTGCGGCATCGTCACCGGCGCCGGAGCGGTCTTCAACTCCCTCCAGGTCCGGGCAGGCAGCACTGTCGCCGTCTTCGGCGTGGGATCGGTCGGACTCTCCGCGCTGATGGCGGCCGTCGCCTGCGGCGCCACGCGTGTCATCGCCGTGGACACCAAGCCCGAACGCCTCGCCCTGGCCAAGGATCTGGGCGCCACCGACCTGGTGGACGCAGTAACCGCCGACACCACTGAGGCCATCACCGACCTGACCGGCGGCCGCGGGGTCGACTACAGCGTCGAGTCGACGGGCGTCGTCGCGGTGATGAACACCGCCATCGCCGCCCTCGCCCCCCTGGGCTCCGCCGCCATCCTCGGTGTCGCCGCCCTGGACGCCACCTTGCACGCCAACGTCTTCGAACTGCTCAAGGGCCGCACCATCGCCGGCTCGGTCATGGGACACCAGGCCCCCGGTGTCCTCATCCCCCGCCTGCTCGGCCTGCACCGCCAGGGCCGCTTCCCCTTCGACCGCATGATCAGCACCTACCCGCTGGCCGACATCAACACCGCCGTCGCCGATGTGAAGACAGGCGGCACCGCCAAGGCCGTCCTCACCCACGCGGCCTGACCGAAGGGCCCCTTCCATGACCACGATCGGCTACATCCGGGCGGCCGACGCAAGCCTCGCCATGACTCTCGCGCTCACTGCCGCCCCCGCCACCGACGCCGTCGCCCAGCCCCGGGATTAGCTGTAGCCCCGAAAGGGTGCACCCTGCTCAGCGGCGATCGAGCATGCCAAGTGGCGGTTGGCACTCCACTGCGCAACAGAACCGAGCGCCTGAACGCCACATATGGTTCGAGCTTCAATCATTCGAGTTAAGGGTGACGAAGATGCGAATCGCAACCGCGGCCGGCGATGCCACGTCAAGTGGACGGCCGCTGTCTGCTGCGCACCGAGAACCCGCCCCTTCGCTACCCGGTTAGGCCTGCCGCTCAGCGGGAACTGCCAGATGACGCGCGCCAGATCGCGGCTTCGTTGTCAGCAGCCTCCCCCGAAGTGGGAGGGTGTGCCCGCAAAGGTTCGCTGACGGGGTGCACTGTTCACGAGTTGAGAAAACTCCAGTCCTAGTTCTCTCGCGATGATCGATGCCGGCCTCACGATGCCTCGCTGAGGCGAGATGCAGCGAAACCTGGCCATCGCGAAGGAGCGCCTGACAGAGGGGTAGATGATATGTTCACAAGTTTCCGTTCTCCCGCACTTGTGGAATTTGGTGCCGACGGACTTGAGCGACTCGCCGAGATATGCCAGTCGTTCGGCGTCAGCCGGCCGCTCATCATCACAGATGAGTTCCTCGCTGCCAGCCCCCTGATCGAGAAGATAACTCAGCCACTGGTCGGGGCGGGTGTGGAGTACGGCCTGTTTCGCAATACCCTTCCCGAGCCGACCACGGCCTCGATCGACACCCTTCGCGAAAAATTCGAAAGCGACGACTACGACGGCCTGATCCCCTTTGGTGGCGGCAGCGCAATGGATTCCGCCAAAGCGCTGGCCATCACCGAGACATTCGGAAAGGATTACCGGCGCTGGGTAGTGCCGCACACTCCGGCGGGTAGGGTTTCCGTGCCGATCATTTGCGTCCCTACCACCGCCGGCTCCGGGTCCGAAGTAAGCAATGCCTGCATTCTCAAGGATTCTGCCACAGGCGAGAAACTCGTGTACCTCGGGCAGAGTTGCGTCCCGAGCGCTGCGGTCGTCGACTACGAATTGACCTTGAATGTGCCCGCCTCGCTGACTGCATCCACAGGAATTGACGCACTCGCACATTCGCTGGAGGCATATACTTCCACGGGAGCCAACCCCTTCAGCGATGCCATGGCGCTGAGCGCGTTGAGCCTGATCGGCCCAAACCTGCGCACCGTCATCAGGCAGCCGAATGATCGTGAAGCGCGCCGGCAGGTGATGCTGGGCGCAACACAGGCAGGTTATGCGTTCACCAGCGCTGGTGTCACCCTGGTGCACGGTATGACCGCTCCACTCGGGGGCCTGTTCGGCATCCAGCACGGGGTGTCGAACGCGATGGTGATGCCGACCGTGCACCGGTGGTCGACCAACGCCGCGCAGAAACGATACGCCGCGGCTGCCAGGGCGCTGGGGCTCGCTGCGGAGGGCCACGACGACGCAACCGCTTCCCAGCTGGTCGCGGACGAGCTAACGGCGCTCAACCGGGATCTAGGACTGCCGTCCATGCAGTTCTACGGTCTCGACAAGAAGCGGTACTTCGAACAGATCGACACCATGACTGAACAAGCTTTCCTCACAGGTGGGCCGGGGTTGAATCCCCGTGTGCCGACGTCAGAAGAAATGGCAGATCTGTATCGAGCAGCCTGGGAAGAGAAGTGGGACTGAGCTGGGGCAGCCCACGGAAGCGAGTTCCAGTCCGCTGCAGCCTGACAGTTCCACCAACGGCCGGCGCAATGGGGGATACACGGACTGCGGCTGCTCATTGACAGCGCGCTCGGTCAACACGAAACGGCGGTCACGCCGGCTGTGAGCCGGGCATGACCGCCGTTCGTGAGGTTGTACCCAACCTGTACCCAAGATCAGTGACAATCCTGTTGGTCCAGGTCAGCGCCTTGATCGGGCTCAGCAGTCGAAGTACATGGCGAACTCGTGCGGGGTCGGGCGCAGGCGCACCGGGTCGACCTCGTTGGCCCGCTTCCAGTTCACCCAGGTCGAGATGAGGTCCGGGGTGAAGACGCCACCGTCGAGCAGGTAGTCGTGGTCGGCCTCGAGGGCGTCGAGCACGGCGGGCAGCGAGCCCGGGACCTGCTTGACGTCGCCCCACTCCTCCGGCGGCAGGTCGTACAGGTCCTTGTCGATCGGCGCCGGGGGCTCGATCTTGTTCTTGATGCCGTCCAGGCCGGCCATCAGCATCGCCGAGAAGGCGAGGTACGGGTTGCTGGACGGGTCCGGCACCCGGAACTCGACCCGCTTGGCCTTCGGGTTGCTGCCGGTGACCGGGATGCGGGTGCAGGCCGAGCGGTTGCGCTGCGAGTAGACCAGGTTGACCGGCGCCTCGAAGCCCGGCACCAGCCGGCGGTACGAGTTGACCGTCGGGTTGGTGAAGGCCAGCAGCGACGGCGCGTGGTGCAGCAGACCGCCGATGTACCAGCGGGCGGTGTCCGACAGGCCGGCGTAGCCGGTCTCGTCGTAGAACAGCGGCTCGCCGTTGAGCCAGAGGCTCTGGTGGGTGTGCATGCCGGAGCCGTTGTCGCCGAAGAGCGGCTTCGGCATGAAGGTGGCGGTCTTGCCGGCGGCCCAGGCCTCGTTCTTGATCAGGTACTTGAAGAGCTGGAGCTGGTCGGCCGAGTGCAGCAGGGTGGAGAACTTGTAGTTGATCTCCGACTGGCCGGCGGTGCCGACCTCGTGGTGCGAGCGCTCCACCGTGAAGCCGGCGTCGATCAGGCGGCGGACCATGCTGTCGCGCAGGTCGGCGTAGTGGTCCACCGGGGGGACCGGGAAGTAGCCGCCCTTGTACGCGGTCTTGTAGCCGCGGTTGCCGCCCTCCTCCTCACGGCCGGAGTTCCACGCGCCCTCGATCGAGTCGATGTAGTAGTACGACTGGTGGGCGGAGGTCTCGTGGCGGATCGAGTCGAAGATGTAGAACTCCGCCTCGGCGCCGAAGTACGCCGTGTCGGCGATGCCGCTCGCCGCCAGGAAAGCCTCGGCCTTCTTCGCCACGTTGCGCGGGTCCCGGGAGTACGCCTCGCGGGTGAACGGGTCGTGGATGAAGAAGTTCAGCGCGAGGGTCTTCTGCGTGCGGAACGGGTCGATGAAGGCGCTCGCGACGTCCGGGAGCAGGAGCATGTCCGACTCGTGGATCGCCTGGAAGCCGCGGATCGACGAGCCGTCGAACGCGAGGCCGTCGGTGAAGACGCTGTCGTCGAAGGACTCGACCGGCAGGTTGAAGTGCTGCATCACGCCGGGCAGGTCACAGAAACGTACGTCGACGAACTTCACGTCCTCGTTCTTGAGGTATCGCAGGAGTTCCTCGGGATTGGCAAACACACGTCCTCCTGGCACGTCCACTCCGCTGGCTGGGCACTGGCGACGCTATGACCGCGCGGTTGCCCGGCCGTGTCTCGTCTGTTTCCGCCGTGTTACGTCGCTCGCGCAGCGTCATCCGCGCCGCTCAGCCCCCAGTAGGTCACCGTTCGGACCATACCCGCTGGGAGGGTGAGTGGCTGATTGATGCGGTTGGCCCGTTTCGGCGATGCGTGCCGATCCGGGAGCCACCGGACGCCCCCGCTACCCTTGACCGCTGTGACCAGCCCCGCCGCCGTACCGGTGCCGCCCGCCGCGGACGCCGCCTTCACGCCCCCGAGCCTCGGCCGCCGCTTCGGCGCGCTGGTGATCGACTGGGTGCTCTGCCTGCTGGCGTCCAACATCTTCGCCGACCCGGTCCGCGACGGCTGGGCGCCCGTCGTCGTGCTGATCGTGGAGTACGGCTTCTTCCTCGGGCTGTTCGGGCAGACCCCGGGCATGTTCATCACCCGGGTCCGCTGCCTCGACTGGACCGACGGCGGCCGGATCGGGCTGCTCCGCGCCCTGCTGCGCGGCCTGCTGCTCGCCCTGGTGGTCCCCGCCCTGCTCATGGACGCGCACCGGCGCGGCCTGCACGACCGCCTCACCGGCTCCGTCATCGCCGACGCACCCCGCCGCTGACCCGCCCGCCCTCGGGGCGGGGAAGACGAAGGAGCCGGGCCCGCAGGGGGCCCGGCTCCTCGGCGTACGACGGGGGTCAGCGGCCCCGCGACTGGCGGAACGCGCCGCGCGGCGGCCGCATGTTCTTCGGGATCGCGCCCTTGGGCATCTGCGGGCGGGCGGTGAGCGCCTTGAGCCGCTTGTCCAGCGCGTTGACGTCCTTGCCCTGGAGGTTGCGCGGCAGCCGCATCAGGGTCATCCGCAGCTTGCGGATCGGCAGCTCGTCCTCGCCCTGGCCGATCACGTAGTCGTAGAGCGGCGCCGAGCCGATCACCTTGGCCAGCCGGCGCTTCTCCTGGCCGAGCAGGCCACGCACCCGCTGCGGGTTCCCCTCGGCCAGCAGGATCACGCCGGGGCGGCCGATCACCAGGTGGACCATGTCCATCTGCGTGGTGGAGCTGACCGCCGGGGTGACCCGCCAGTCGCCGCGCATGCTCTCCATGATCTGCGCCGCCGCGCCGGGCTGCCCCTCGGCCGCGTTCATCATCGCCTTGTTGGACCGCAGGTTGAGCACGATCAGCACGGCGAGCAGGGTGATCAGGATGCCCACCGGCAGCCAGAGCCAACCCCAGAGGAGCACCGCGACCACGGTCAGCGCGAGCGGGATCAGCACCGCCGCGGCGGTCAGCGGCGCGAACCACCTGTCCTGCTTGGCGGTGAACCGGAACACCATCCCGATCTGCTTTAGCCGCTGGCCGAACGAGACCTTCTCCTGGGGCTTTGCCATGCCCCTGAGTCTAGTGGTCGCCGCCGCCGCGGATGATCCGCGCCCGGCTGAGTACCTTACGTCGCCTCAGCGGCCGTTTCCGGCCCGGGTAAGGAGGGCGCAGGGCCGAAGATCAGGCACTGCCCCCATGCTCCGGTGGCACCTTCGCGCGGAAAGTCGACATCAGCAGACGACGACCCACGAAGGAGCCCGACATGTTCGGCAACGACCCAGACTTCCTCCTCGCCATCCACCGCACCCACGCCGCCGAACTCCAGGCCGACGCCGAGGCGGCCCGGCTCGCCCGGTCCCTGCCGCGCCGGCACGGCCGGAGCTGGCTCGGCCGCCGCCTCCGCCCGGGCCGTACCGACGCCGCCCGCCGGTGACGACCGTGGCCACCGCCGCTGCGGCGGTGGGCAGCGGCCCCGCCGCTCCGGGGGCGAGTGACCCTCCCGCCGCCCGGCGGACGACGAGCGGTCCGGCCGGGGCGGCGGCGCCGGACCGCCCGGTCGGTGGGGCCGGTGCCGGCGGCGCGCATGGCATGCTCGGTGCCGTGACCGTACGCGCCGCCAGCACCGTCCTCGTCGGCCGCCAGGGCGAGGTCGGCTCGTTGCGTAGCGCCCTGGACCGCGCCCGGGCCGGGGAGCCCACCACCGTCCTGGTCGGCGGCGAGGCCGGCGTCGGCAAGACCCGGCTGCTGGAGGAGTTCGGCGCGCTGGCCGGCGCCGCCGGCGCCCGGCTGCTGGTCGGCCAGTGCCTGGAACTGGGCGAGGCCGGCCTGCCCTTCGCGCCGTTCGCCGCCGCGCTGCGCGAGGTGCTGCGCCGCGACGGTCCCGGCGTCTTCGACGGGTACGAGCCGGAGTTCGCCCGCCTGCTGCCGGAGCTGGCCCGGGGACCGGCCGCCGCCGCGCCGGTCGGGCCGGCCCTCTCCGACGCCCCCCGGGGTTACCTGTTCGACCTGGTCGGGGAGCTGTTCCACCGGCTCGCCGCCGACCAGCCGTTGGTGCTCGTCATCGAGGACCTGCACTGGGCCGACCGGTCGACCCGCGACCTGATCGGCTTCCTGGTCCGGGCCGCCCGCACCGCCCGGGTGCTGCTGGTCTGCACGTACCGCACCGACGAGCTGCACCGGGGCCACCCGCTGCGGCCGTTCCTGGCCGAGCTGGACCGGGCCCGCAGCGTCGAGCGGATCGAGCTGGGCCGCCTCGACCGGGACGGCACCGCCGCGATCCTCGCCGACATCCTCGGCGCCGAGCCGGCCGCGCGGGCCGTCGACGACGTCCACGAACGCACCCAGGGCAACCCGTTCTTCATCGAGGAGCTGGCCGCGGCCGGCGGCCCGATTGGTTGCGCCACCCTGCCGGAGACCCTGCGCGACCTGCTGCTCGCCCGGGTCGACCGGCTCCCCGACGCCGCGCAGCGGGTGCTGCGCATCGCCGCCGCCGGCGGCACCCGCTTCGCCCACCAGCTCCTCGCCGAGGTCGCCGGCCTGCCCGAGCCCGAGCTGGAGGAGGCGCTGCGCGCCGCCGTCGCCGCCCAGCTGGTCGTCGCCGACCCCGACGGCGACTACGAGTTCCGGCACGCCCTGGTCCGCGAGGCCGTCCACGACGAGCTGCTGCCCGGCGAGCACGCCCGACTGCACGCCCGGTACGCCGCCGCCATCGAGGCGCAGCCGCACCTGGTCGCCGCCGGTCGCGCCCCGGCCGAGCTCGCCCATCACTGGTACGCCGCCCACGACCACCCCCGGGCCCTGGTCACCGCCCGCGCGGCGGCCTGCGCCGCCGCCGACCGGTACGCGTACGCCGAGCAGAGCCGGCTGCTGGAGCGGGTGCTGGAGCTGTGGGAGCTGGTGCCCGACGCCGCCGACCGGCTCGGCATGGACCACCTGGCGGTGCTGGAGGAGACCCTGGACGCCGCCACCACGGCCGGCGACTACAGCCGGGCGATCACCCTGACGCGGGCCGCGCTGTCCGAGGTGGACCCCGACACCGCGCCGCTGCGCGCCGCCCGGCTGCTGGACCGGCGGGGACGGCTGCTCGCCCTGCTCGGCAAGAGCGACGGCAGCACCGAGCTGGGCGAGGCGTACCGGCTGGCGGGCCGGGTGCCGGACGGACCGGAGCGGGTGCGGCTGCTCGCCGACATCGCCGCGCACCTGGTGAAGATCGACCCGCACCAGGCCGCCGCGGTCGCCGCCGAGGCGCGCACGGTCGCCGAGGCGGTCGGCGAGGACCTCGCCCTGCTGCCCACCCGGATCGCCATGCTCTGCCGCACCGACCAGGCCCCGGACCTCGGGCTGGCCGAACTGCGCCGGGCCGAGGCGCTGGCCCGCGCCGCCGGCAACGCGCCCGCGCTGGTCAGCGCGCTGGTCCACCTCTCCGACGTGCTGTTCGAGCTGGGTCACTACGCCGAGTCCGCCGAGGCGGCCGCCGCCGGGGTGGCCGAGGCGCGCAGGGTCGGCATCAGCCGCTCCACCGGGGCGTACCTGCTGTCCAACCAGGCCGAGGCGCTGCTCGCCCTGGGCCGCTGGGACGAGGCCGACGCGGCCTGCGCCGACGCCGCCCGGATCGACCCGCCCGGCGTCTCCGGCCTGCACTGGCTCCAGCTCCGCGCCGGGCTGCGGCTGGCCCGGGCCCACCCGGCCGCCGACGAGCTGGTCGGCCGCGCGCTGGGCTTCCTCGCCCGGCCGTACCTGTGGCCGAACCACCGGCTGCCCCTGCACGAGCTGCGGATCGAGGCGGCGCTGGCGGCCGACGACAAGGTCGAGGCGCTGCGCGCCGCCCGCGCCGCGCTGGCCGACGATCGCCTGCCGCACCTGTCCCGGGAGGGGTGGCCGGTGCTCGGCGCCGTCGCCCGCACCGCCGCCCGGGTCGACGATCGGGAGTTGTCCGCCGCGGTCACCGCGATCGCCGCCGAGCTGCCCGCCCGGCAGCCCGCCGAGCAGGCGCACGCGGCCCAGGTCGCCGCGCTGTTGACGGCCGGCGGGCGGGCGCTGCCGGCCTGGCGTACGGCGGTCGCGGCGTGGCGGGCCGTCGGACAGCCGTACCCGCTGGGCCGGGCGCTGCTGGCGCTGGCCGAGACGGCCGCCGCGGCGGGCGAGCGGGACGAGGTGGCCGAGGCGGTGGCGGAGGCCGCCGGGATCGCGCAGCGGTTGGGCGCGGCGCCGCTGGCCGAGCAGGCCGCCACCCTGGCCCGCCGGGTCGGCCTACGTGGGGCGACCCGGGGCCGTCCCGGCGCGGACCTGCTCACCGCCCGGGAGCGGGAGGTACTGCGGCTGGTCGCCGAGGGGCACAGCAACAGCCGGATCGCCGAGCAGTTGTTCATCTCCCCGAAGACCGCCAGCGTCCACGTCTCCCGGATCATCGCCAAGCTGGACGTCACCAACCGCGTCGAGGCCGCCGCCCTGGCCCACCGCCTCAATCTCCTCGCCCCACCCCCCTGACCCGCCCCGACCACCTCGCCCCCACGACCGCCCGCATCGAAGGCGGAGGAGTGCGGGCGGGTCAGGGGTGGGGGAGCCAGATGCGCCAGCCGGCGACCGTGAGGGGCTGTCGGGCCGGGGGCGGGGTGCGGTCCAGCCGCCGGGCCAGGGGGGAGCCGATCGGGGCGACGTAGGCCGGGGCCGGTGACTCCCGGACTGCGCGGGGGTAGGCGGGCAGCCGGTCGAATCCGGGGCGCAGCGTCTCGTCGAGCACCGCGCAGACGATCTTCTCGTCGGCGGCGAAGGTCAGCCGGTTGCAGGTCCAGTACTCGCCGTACACGTGCCGGACGTCCCGCTCGCGCAGCGTCTCCACGAGCTCGCGGTGTCGCTGCGCCTCCGCCCGGTTCGTCGGGACGGTGGCCAGCGCGCCGGCGGTGGCGACCGTGGCGGTGCCGAGCAGGGCGACCAGCGTGCCGACGGCCGCGAGCCGCGGGAGGTCGACCGCACCGCGTCGCCGCGCCGCCGTCCAGAGCGGCCAGAGCAGCGCCGGGAGCGAAATGGCCAGGCAGGACAGGTAGCGGGAACTCTCCACCGGGGTCCGCCCGGCTGCGCTGCTGACCGTGTACGCCGCCAGCGTGCCCACCGCCCCGGCCAGCAGCGCGAGCCGCACCGCCGCCCCGGCCCGCACCGCCCGAGCGCCGTCGGCCCGCCCCGCCCGAGCGCTGTCAGCCCGCCCCGACTGAGCGCCGTCGGCCGGCACCGCCCGAGCGCCGTCGGCGCGCAGCGTTCGCCAGGCCGACAGCCCGGCCAGCACCAGCAGCACCGGCAGGGCGGCCGGCCACCAGAGCTGCCAGGTCGCGCAGTGCCCGGGGGAGCAGAGACCCATGCCCAGCGCGGGCCCGAGCACCAACCCGCCGTGCAGCCGATCCGCCCAGCTCGCCACCGTGTCCCCGCCGCTGGCGGCGAAGACCGCGGCGAGTGGGTTGCGGTCGTGCGCCAGGGCGTACCCGAGCAGCGGCGCGGCGCCCAGCAGCGTGGCCCCGGCCAGCAGCGCGCCGCCGCCCCCGCGCAGGTCCCGCCCGGCGGTGGCGACGAGCACCACACCGAGCGCCAGCACATACGGCAGCAGCAGCGGATCGACCCAGACGGTCAGCCCGGCGAGGAGACCGAACGCGGCGAACCGCCACCGGCGTCCCGCCGCCCGGCCGGCGGCCAGGTCCAGCGTCAGCAGGGCCAGGCCCACCCCGATCGGGTTCAGCTCGGGGTAGCCGCCCCCGGCGATGAGCTGGTTCTTGACGATCCGGTCCGCGCCCAGCGCCAGCAGCCCGACCACGAGCAGCGCGAACCAGCGGTCCCCGCCCAGGCGGCGGGTCAGCCGCCAGCTCAGGAACACGAAGAGCGCGTACAGGGCGAGCAGCGGCAGCCGCAGCGCGAGCACCGAGGGCCCGGTCAGCGCGACCAGCGGCGCGGCCAGGTACGCCTCCAGCGCACCCATGTACGCCTGCCCGTAGAAGAAGACGGGGAAGTCCTCACCCCGGGCGATGTGCAGCGCGGCGAGCCCCATGGTCGCCTCGTCGCTGTTGGTGCGCGGGGTGTCGCCGAGCAGCAGCGCGAGCCGGTACCCGACCCCGGCCAGGCCGACCAGCAGGGCGAGCGTCACCGACAGCGGCCAGCGGGGCGTGCCCGGGCGCGCGGCGTCGCGCGGTTCCTGGCGTACCCCGGTCGTCATGCCTGCGATCATGGCATCCGGGCACGGGCCGGCGGTCGGTGACGCGGCCGTCGGTCGGCCTCAGCCGGCGGCGGTGACGCCCTCGCGGGCCTCCAGGGCCTGCTTGTAGAGCCGCCCGGCCCGGTACGACGAGCGCACCAGCGGCCCGCTCATCACGCCGGCGAAGCCGATCTCCTCGGCCTCCTCGCGCAGCTCGACGAACTCCTCCGGCTTGACCCAGCGGGTGACCGGGTGGTGCCGGGGGGAGGGGCGCAGGTACTGGGTGATGGTGATCAGCTCGCAGCCCGCCTCGTGCAGGTCGCGCAGCGCCTGCGAGACCTCGGCGCGCTCCTCGCCCATGCCCAGGATCAGGTTGCTCTTGGTGACCAGGCCGTCGGCGCGGGCCTGGCGGATCACGTCCAGCGAGCGCTCGTAGCGGAACGCCGGCCGGATCCGCTTGAAGATCCGCGGCACGGTCTCGACGTTGTGCGCCAGCACCTCGGGACGGGAGCTGAACACCTCGGCGAGCTGCTCGGGGACCGCGTTGAAGTCGGGGATCAGCAGCTCGACGCCGCAGCCGGACTGCAGCGCGTGGATCTGCCGGACCGTCTCGGCGTAGAGCCAGGCCCCGCCGTCGGGCAGGTCGTCGCGGGCGACGCCGGTGATGGTGGCGTAGCGCAGCCCCATCGCGGCGACCGACTCGGCGACCCGGCGCGGCTCGTCGGCGTCGAACTCGGCCGGCTTACCGGTGTCGATCTGGCAGAAGTCGCAGCGCCGGGTGCACTGGTCGCCACCGATGAGGAAGGTGGCCTCGCGGTCCTCCCAGCACTCGTAGATGTTGGGGCAGCCGGCCTCCTGGCAGACGGTGTGCAGCCCCTCGCGCGAGACCAGACCGCGCAGCTGGGTGTACTCCGGGCCCATCTTGGCCTTGACCTTGATCCACGGCGGCTTGCGCTCGATCGGCGTCTCGGCGTTGCGGGCCTCGATCCGCAGCAGCCGCCGCCCCTCGGGAGCGGCGGTAGCGGTACGACCGGCCTGCTCGGCCGTCGGCGTGGAGTGCTCGATCGTCACAAAACCGAGACTACGCCCGACGGTGGCCGTCGATGAACTGTGGGCGACCGGCGTCACGCCCCAGATGTTGTGACACCGGACACCGAGGCACGGAAAAACCACGTCACACGGGTGCCGGGCCGGTGCTAGCGTCTGCCGCAGAGCTGTGACGGAGCCGAGTAGTGCCCCGACCCGCCAGTGCAGAGAGCCGCCGGTTGCTGGAAGGCGGTCTGGCGCCGGGGCGTGAAGACCCTCCCGAGCTGCGGGAAGAACGGCGTCCGCGCCCAGTAGAGCCCGCCCGGCCGGCCCCGGTGAAAAGGCGACGAACGAGGCCCCCGTCCGCGGGGGCGAAGGTGTGGTGGCACCGCGAGGTTCCCGCTCGCCCACACCTCCCTGGGATCGCGTTGCGATCGATCGAGGAGGTACCACCGTGCAACGCATCCTCTCCACCCAGCTTCCCGCCCACGTCGGGCGGACCGTCCGGATCGCCGGCTGGGTGCACCGCCGCCGGCTGCTCAAGTCGGTGGCCTTCCTGATCGTGCGGGACGCCGCCGGCCTGACCCAGGTCGTGGTCACCGACCCGGCCGTCCGCGCGGCACTGGAGAAGCTCACCGAGGAGACCGTCGTCGAGGTCACCGCCACGGTGGTCGCGAACCCGACGACGCCCGCCGGGGCCGAGCTGACCGACCCGACGGTACGACCGCTCGGCCCGGCCGCCGTGCCGCCGCCGTTCGACCTGTACCGGCCGACGCTCACCGCGACCCTGCCCACCCAGCTCGACCACGCGCCCACCGCGCTGCGGCACCCGACCCGCTCGGCGGCGCTGCGGATCTCGGCGGCGGCGGTGGCCGGCTTCCGGGCCACCCTCGACGCCCGCGACTTCGTGGAGATCCACACTCCGAAGGTGGTGGGCTCGTCCACCGAGAGCGGGGCGAACGTCTTCGCGCTGGACTGGTTCGGTCGTCCCGCGTACCTGGCGCAGTCGCCGCAGTTCTACAAGCAGCTGATGGTGGGCGTCTTCGAGCGGGTCTACGAGGTCGGGCCGGTGTTCCGGGCCGAGCCGCACGACACCGTCCGGCACCTGGCCCAGTACACCTCGCTCGACGTGGAGCTGGGCTTCGTCGCCGACCACCGGGAGGTGATGGCCGTGCTGCGGGACACCCTGGCCGGGATGCTGGCCGGGGTGGCGGACCGGGCCGGGGCGGCGGTGGCGGCCCTGGGGATCGGGCTGCCCGAGGTGCCGGCCGAGATCCCCGCCGTGCACTTCACCGAGGCGCTGCGGATCGCCGGCGCGCCGGCCGACGAGCCGGACCTCGCCCCCGCGCACGAGCGGGCGCTGGGGGAGTGGGCGCGGGCCGAGCACGGCTCGGACTTCCTCTTCGTCACCGGCTACCCGATGGCGAAGCGCCCCTTCTACACCCATCCGGACCCGGAGCGGCCGGCCTACTCCAACGGCTTCGACCTGCTCTTCCGGGGGCTGGAGCTGGTCACCGGCGGGCAGCGGCTGCACCGGTACGACGACTACCTGGCGGCGCTGGCCGCGCGGGGCGAGCCGGTCGAGCCGTACGCCGGCTACGTCGGCGCGTTCCGGCACGGCATGCCCCCGCACGGCGGCTTCGCCATCGGCCTGGAACGCTTCGTCGCCCGGCTGACCGGCGCGGCCAACGTCCGCGAGGTCACCGCCTTCCCGCGCGACCTGCACCGCCTCACCCCCTGACGGGTCCCCGCCCCGGCCGGTCGGCGTACCGGCCGGGGCGGGGTCAGGTGTGCGGGCGGAGCCTGGCGCGCAGGGTGCGGCGGGCCAGGGGGCCCAGGTCCTCGACGACCTCGATCAGGACGGCGAGGCGTTCCAGGGCGTCGAACGCCTCGCGGGCGCCGGCCGGGTCGACACCCTCGAAGAGTTCCAGGCCGATGAAGGCGGCGGAGATCGCCCGGGCCAGCCCGGCCGGGTCGGCGACCGGGGCGACCGGCGAGTCGCGCAGCAGCCTGCGCAGCACCGTCTCGATCTCGGCCGTCCAGAGCCGCAGCGCGCCCGCCGTCGCCTCGGCGAGCCGCGGGTCGGTCTGCGCCCCGGCGAGCAGTTGCGCCAGCACCGCCACGTTGCCCGCGGAGCGCTCCTGCTCGTGCAGCGCGCGCCCCAGGTCGAGCAGCTCGCGCAGCGACCCCACGCCGGCGAACCGCTCCCGGTAGACGGCCACCCGGGCCGCCGTCGCGCTGCGGCAGGCCTCGGCGAGCAGCGCGTCGACGGTGCCGAAGTGGTAGAAGACCAGGGCCTGGTTGACCCCGGCGGCGGTGGCGATGGCGCGGGCCGAGGCGCCGGCGATGCCGTGGGACCGGATCGCCGCGAGCGCGCCGTCGATCAGCTTCTGCCGGGTGGCGGCCATGGTGATCCTCTCCGTCAGTCCCGGGGATTCTCCCGCAGCGGTCGCACCGCGGCGGGTACCGGTGCCTCGCCCGGCGGCACGTAGCGGACGGTGAAGCTGCCCGTGTACCCGAACAGCGGCCCGAAGCGGCGGTTGGTGACGCGTACCTCGATGTGGAACCGCCCGGTCCGCTCGTCGTACCACTCGCGCAGGTGGGCCTCGCCGCTGAGCGCCGGCGGGCAGGGCAGCCCGCCGCGGAAGCGCTGGGCGCCGCTGCGGATGGTCAACGCGCCCGTGGCGTCGACGCCGAGGTGCAGGTCGACGGCGAGGTGCTGGTGGGTGCCGAGGTAGTCCACCAGGACCCCGCGTCGCGGGCTCCAGACCATGGTGGCGTCGAACCGGCGGCGGCGGTGCGCCGCGACCTCGAAGGTGCGCACGAAGGTCAGCGTCGGCCGGCGGTACGAGTCGGTGTAGGCGTAGTTCTCGATGGTGAACGGCACGCCGGTGCCGGTCTCCGGGAACAGCACGTGCCGCAGCGTGCCCAGCCGCAGGAACGGCGCGGTGAAGGCGGCGCCGCGCCAGACCCGGTCCATCACCCCGGTGCCCACGCAGCCCAGGTCGGTGCCGCCGTCGACGCCGAAGCGGCGCTGCAGGCGGGGGTGCAGCCGGTCGAAGTCGGCGCCGAGGGCGCGCTGGAAGACGGAGGTCACAGCTGCTCCACCAGCGACGGCGTCCGGGCGGCGAGGCGGTCCGGCGGGCGGCGTCGGCACCGGCGGGCGGCCGGGGTGTGCGGGTGGGGCGGCAGCGCCAGCGCGAGCACGGAGGCCGCGAGCACCGCGACGAGGACGGCGGCGCGGCCCTCGGTGAGCCGGGCGGCCGACGCGCCGACGCAGGCCACCGCGAGCGCGCGCAGGGCGACCTCACGCCACGCCTGCCGCCGGGCGCGCTCCGGCGGTACGCCCCGTTCCAGCCAGAGCCGCAGCCGGTCGAACGACCACGCGGTCGCCCAGCCGAACAGGGGACGGAACGCCAGGTCCGCCAGGCGTCCCGCCGGCCCCCAGCGCGGGGTGTACGTGTAGCCGGTCAGGAACCGCACACCGTCCGGCCCGGGCAGGTAGCGCCAGTAGCCCGACCCGGCGGCGATCAGCGAGCGGGGATCGTCGGAGCCGAAGCGCAGGGCCGACGTGCGTGTGCCGTCGGGGCGGCTCCGCTCGCCCGCGTGTACGCCGTGCCCGCCGATCCGCACCCCGGGCAGCACGGTGGTGGCGTACCGGAAGCGGGCGGGCGCGCTGCCCGGCACCGGCTCGATCCGGCCGAACCGCGCGTCCCACCGGCGGTGCGCCGCCGGGTCCTGCGTCGCCTGCCAGACCCGCTCCAGCGGCGCGTCGATCAGCGTCTCCACGTAGATGTCCCGCATCCCCAGCTCCCGTTCTTGAGCGTCTGCTCAAGGAACGCTAGCCGCGGTTGAGCGATCGCTCAATCCCTCGCTCGGGGGAGCGGCGCGCCCCTCTTCGCCGCCGCCGCGGACCCGGCCCGCGCCGAGCAGGCGTGGCAGGACTGGCTGACCCGCCTGCCGGTCGGCTGACCGGGCCGGGCCCGGGTCGCCTCGTCCGCGTCAGCCGCCCGGGCCCGACCGCCCCGCTGCGGGGCGCCATCCCGGCGGCGGGTCCTCACCGGTCCGTCCGTCGACCGCCTCGCGGATCAGGTCGGCGTGGCCGGTGTGCCGGCCGTACTCCTCGATCAGGTCGCAGAGCAGCCGGCGCAGGCTGGCCCGGCTGCCGTCGGGACCGCCGGCGTGGACGAACTGGTCGAGCCCGCCGTCGGCCAGGGCCGCCGCCAGCCGCGCGCGGGACCGGGCGACGGCGCCGTCCCAGAGCGCGTAGAGGTCCTCCGGGCGGTCCTCGGCGGCGGAGGTGAACTCCCAGGACTCGTCGTCGGCGAAGTCGGCGGGGTTCCACGGCGCGCCCATCGGCGCCCCGCTCAGCTTCACGGTGAAGGTGTGGTCCTCCACGGCGGCGAGGTGCTTGAGCAGGCCGCCGAGGGTCAGCGCGGAGGCGCCGACCCGGGTTCGCAGCCCGACCGCGTCGAGGTCGTCGGCCTTCCAGCGGAAGGTGGCGCGCAGCCGGTCCAGCGCGCCGAGCAGGTGCGCGACCTCGGTGCCCGCGAGGGGCGGTTCCCACGGGGTGTCGTTTCCGGTCATCGGGCCACCGTAGGGCCGGGGTACGACCGTCCGACGGCCCCGGAACCCCTTCCGGCGACGCGCCTAGGCGGGGCCGAGCAGGTCCCAGCGGTTGCCGGCGATGTCGCGGAAGACGGCGACCCGCCCGTACGGCTCGGTGCGCGGCGGCTTCACGAACTCGACCCCCGCGTCGACCATCCGCCGGTGGACCGCGTCGAAGTCGTCGACCTGGAGGAAGAAGCCGACCCGGCCGGCGACCTGGTCACCGACCGCGCGTTCCTGGCGCTCCCCATCGGCGCGGGCGAGCAGCAGGCCGGTCTGCGCCCCGGGCGGGCGGACCACCACCCAGCGCTTGGGGCGCCCGTCGGTGGTCAGCGAGGGTGAGTCCTCCACCAGGTCGAAGCCGAGCACCTCGGTGAAGAAGGCGATCGCCGGGTCGTACTCGGCGACGACGACGGTGACGAGATCGACGTGCACGCGGCTCAGCCGAGCAGGGTGGGCAGCCGGCGCTCGACCACCGGGAGGACGTCGGCGACGGTGACCGGTCGGCCCAGCTCGGCGGTGAGCGAGGTGACCCCGGCGTCGGAGATGCCGCAGGGCACGATCCGGTCGAAGTACGTCAGGTCGCAGTCGCAGTTGATCGAGAAGCCGTGCAGGGTCACCCCACGCGCCACCCGGATGCCGATGGCGGCCACCTTGCGGGCCGGGCCCCGGTCGTCCTCGGGCACCCAGACGCCGCTGCGCCCCTCGACCCGGCCGGCGGCCAGCCCGAACTCGGCGCAGACGTCGATCAGCAGCTGCTCGGTGCGGCGCACGTAGGCGACCACGTCCACCGGGTCGGGCAGGCGCAGGATCGGGTAGCCGACCAGCTGCCCCGGCCCGTGCCAGGTGATCTTGCCGCCCCGGTCCACGTCGACGACCGGGGTGCCGTCCATCGGCCGGTCCCACGGCTCGGTGCGCTTGCCGGCGGTGTAGACGCTCGGGTGCTCCAGCAGCAGCACGGTGTCGCCGCGCTCGCCGGCCACCACCGACTCGTGCAGCCGGCGCTGCTCGTCCCAGGCGGCCTGGTAGTCCAGCAGGCCGGCGCGAACGGCCGTCAGGCCGGAAGTCGTCGCGGTCACCTTCTCAGCCTAGACCCGTCGCAGGCGCTCACCGAGGGTGAGCCTCGTCGCGTCGGGCGGCGGGAACCTCCCAGAGCCACACGTCGTCGACCCGGCGCGGGGGACCGAGCAGGGCCGTCGCGGTGCGCCGCAGGGCGTCCTCGTCGAGGTCGTACTTCGCCCCGTGCACCTCGTCCGGCAGCACCACCGCCTCCACGCCCCAGTGGCGCAGGTCGGCCAGGCAGAGCTGGATGCTGCCCTCGGTGATGATCGGCACCAGCCCGGTCTGGCCGGCCTGGTCCATCAGCGTGTCGAAGGTGCGCGGCGGCGGGCCGATCCGGCCCCGCCCGTCCGGGCCGCCGGGGCCGAGGAAGAAGCCGGCCGGGATGCGGAACTCGCCCTGCCGGTGCGCCAGCGCGTACGCCTGCCAGCGCTGCCCGTCCGGGGTCACGTCCAGGGTGAGCGGCAGCGGGGTGAGCACCCCGCCGGGCGAGACGTGCTGCCGCCACGTCCCGGCGGTGATGAACTCCGGCACGGGCGGCCGGACGCTGGTCGCCAGCGGCGTGGGCAGCAGCGGCAGCAGCGCCGCCGCGAAGCCGAGGCCCCAGGCCGCCGCCACGCCCCGGCGCGGCGGCGGGTCGGCCCGGAGCTGGTCGACCGCGTACGCCAGCAGCAGGCCGATCACCGGTGCGACCACCAGCGCCAGCCGGGACGGCAGCGCGGCGTTGACCACCGGCAGGTCGTCCAGCACGCCGAACGGCAGCAGCTGCCCGGTGCGCCGCCCGCCCCACTTCGCCAGCGAGCCCCAGGAGAGCACCGTGAACAGCCCGCCGGTGACGCTCAGCGCGGCGAGGGTGGCCCGGCGGCCCGGATCGGCCCGCCGCCACAGCGCCACGAAGCAGGCCACCGCGAGCAGCAGCAGCGGCAGCCCGAAGAAGGAGTTCTCCTCGGTCGGGTTGGGGGCCAGCGTGGTGCCCAACCCCACCGCGCCGGCCAGCGACCGCTGCGGGTACGCCCCGAACGCGGCGATGTCCTCGGAGTGGATCACCGCGTCGAAACCGGTGCCGTGGAAGCGCTGCGGGCCGGCGAAGTGCAGCCAGAGCGGGTACGCCAGCAGCGCCCCCGCCACCAGCGCGGTCACGCCCAGCCCGCGCAGGAAGGTGGGCAGGGCCGCCCGCGCCTGCGCCCGGCGGGCCGGGTGCAGCGCCCAGGCGGCGAGGAAGACCCCGAGCGCCAGCGCGGTGAAGAAGAGCCCCTCGGCGGCGATCGAGAAGGCGACCGCGACCAGCACGCCGAGCGTGATCCCGCCGCGCAGCCAGCGCCCGGGCCGGCGCAGCGCGAACACCGCCCAGGTCAGCAGCGGCACCAGCCAGCCGGCGGTCCAGTTCAGGTGGGCGTTGGCGTGCGCGACCATGCCGGGGGAGTAGGCGATGAACAGCGCCCCGACGCCGGCGGCCAGGCGGCTGCGGACCAGGTGCCGGGAGAGCAGCCAGTACCAGGCCAGCGCGGTGGCGACCAGGTTGAGGGTGAGGATCACCAGGAACGTCGCCGGCGGCCCGATCAGGTACGTCAGCGGGGCGAAGACCGCCGCGTACACGGTGATCGAGGTGTTGACCGCGAGGTTCACCCCGTCCGGGACGTTGACCAGGTCGGTGAAGAGCGGGTTCTCCCCGTGGGTCAGCGCGTGCCCGCCGAAGGCGAGCAGCCACTCGAAGAGCGCCTGGTCGCTGGAGTTGACCGTGATGGCCCGGCTGTTCGGGTCGCGCCACAGGCCGCTGGTCACCCAGAGGGCCAGCGCCACGGCGAACAGCACCACGATCAGGTCGGCCCGGCGACTGCGGCCGGTGGCGGGTGCGGCGGCGGGCGGCTGGTCGGCGGCCAGGGTCGGGGAGGTCGGCACGGAGCGGACGTTACCAACCGGATCTGGACACGCCGGTCGGACACGGAACGTTGATTCCTTGTTGGAAATGACTTCCAATTGCAGAAGCCGCGCCATCGCGTAGATCGCGGGTCAGTGCGCAGATCGGAGGAGCACCCATGTCTCTCGACGTACCCACCGCCCTGCTGGAGCGGGCCGAAGCCGGCCGGGTGGACGACGACGAGTTCGTCGACTGTGTCCGGCGGTCCCTGCCGTACGCCTGGTCCGTGGTCGCCGACGTCGCCGCGCGCGCGGCCGACGGCGGCCGGATGGCCGAGCACGCCGTGCCGCCGCCGTCGGAGGCCGAGCGCGGGCAGCTGCTGCGCGCGCTGGCCAGCGACGCCATCCGGGGCGGGCTGGAGCGGCACTTCGGCGTGACGCTGGCGTTCCAGAACTGCCACCGGGTCGCCGCCTTCCCGCCGGCGCTGGTCGGCGGCGACGCCCACCGGCAGTTCGTCTCGCCGCTGGCGCAGATCCGCAACCAGACGCCGGAGCTGCGCAACTGCTGACCGCGGGATCGGGGGCCCGCCGGTGCGGGCCCCCGACCGCCACATCGGTGACGACGAATGTGTGAGCGGCGGCCATGTCGCTGGTCTGAAACACGGACGTAACGTCTCGGCAACTCGGGAGTGACCCAGTTCACACACCGCACCAGGAGGTCGCCGTGCACCGTTCCCCATCCGTCCTCGCCCGGCTGGCCGGAGCGCTGGCCGGAGCCGTCGTCGCCGCGGCCGCCCTGGTCGCGGTCGCCGTGCCCGCCCAGGCAGCCACGCTGACCCAGGTCACCGGCTTCGGCTCGAACCCGGGCAACCTCACCATGTACGCCTACCGCCCGGACGGGCTGCCGGCCGGCGCGCCGGCCGTGGTGCTGCTGCACGGCTGCACCCAGAACGCCTCCGGCTACTTCGCCAACTCCGGCTGGCAGAAGTACGCCGACCAGTGGAAGTTCGCCCTGATCGTGCCCCAGCAGTCCAGCGCCAACCAGTCGCTGAGCTGCTTCAACTGGTACACCGAGGGGGACATCTCCCGGGGTCAGGGCGAGGCGCTGTCGATCCGGCAGATGGTCGAGCACGCCAGGAGCAGCTACGGCCTCGACGGCAACCGGATCTTCGTCAGCGGGCTCTCGGCCGGCGGGGCGATGACCTCGGTCATGCTCGCCACCTACCCGGACGTCTTCGCCGCCGGCTCGGTCATCGCCGGGCTGCCGTACCGCTGCTCGCCGCCGGCGTCGACCAGCACCTGCCAGTACAGCGGGGTGGACAAGACCCCGGCGGCCTGGGGCGACGCGGTCCGCAACGCCCACCCCGGCTACACCGGCCGCCGCCCCCGGGTCGCCATCTGGCACGGCACCTCCGACACCACCGTGGTGCCGCTGAACGCCACCGAGTCCCGCGACCAGTGGACCAACGTGCTCGGCGTGTCGCAGACCCCGACCAGCACCGCGTCGCTGCCCGGCGGCACCAGCCTGGAGAAGTACGGCAACGACGCGGTCCGGCTCTACCGGGTCTCCGGCATGGGCCACGGCACGCCCGTCGACCCCGGCTCGGCCACCGACCAGTGCGGCACGGCGACGTCGTACTTCCTGGACACCATCTGCTCGGCGTACCGGGACGCGCTCTTCTTCGGCCTGGGCGGCGGCACGCCCGACCCCACCCCCACGGCCTCGCCGACCCCCACGCCGACCACCGCCCCGACCTGCGTCACCGCCAGCAACTACGCCCACGTGACGGCCGGCCGCGCCTACCAGTCCGGCGGGTACGCCTACGCGCTCGGCAGCAACCAGCGCATGGGCCTGTACAACACCTACAACACCAGCACCCTCAAGCAGACCGGGCCGTCCTACTGGGTCATCGGCTGCTGAACCTGGCGCCGGGGCCCCTCGGACGGGAGGGGCCCCTCGGCGGTCACTCCGTCAGCGCCGCGTGCAGCGCACCGGCCAGATCGGGGTGGGTGTAGCGGAAGTGGGCCTTGGTCAGCACTCCCGGCAGGACGCGGGTGCTGGTCAGGGCCTCCTGGGCGAAGCCGCCCAGGGCGACCTTGAGGGCCACCGCGGGGATCGGCATGATCGCCGGGCGGTGCAGCTGGCGGGCCAGCTCCCTGGTGAACTCGGCGTTGGTGACCGGGGCCGGGCCGACCACGTTGACCGGTCCGCCCACGTCGCCGCGGTCGAGCAGGAACACCACCGCGTCCAGCCAGTCCCGCATCGAGATCCACGGCAGCCACTGCCGGCCGCTGCCCAGCTTCCCGGCGATGCCCAGCTTGAACGGCAGCAGCTGCGGCTTGAGCAGCCCGCCGTCGCGGTGCAGCGGCAGCCCGGTGCGCAGCCGCACCACCCGCACCCCGGCGTCCTCCGCCGGCCGGGTCGCCGCCTCCCAGACCCGGCAGACGTCGGCCAGGAAGCCCTCGCCGGCCGGGGAGTCCTCCTCCACCGCCCGGTCGCCGGTGTTGCCGTACCAGCCGACGGCGGAGGAGTTGAGCAGCGCCGTCGGCCGGTCGGCGGCCGGCAGCCCGGCGATGGCGATGGCCAGCGTGGTGGTGGTGTCCACCCGGCTCGACCGGATCAGCCGCCGGTACTCGTCGTTCCAGCGCTTGTCGCCGACGCCCGCGCCGGCCAGGTTGACCACCGCGTCCGCCCCGGCCACCACGGCCGGGTCGAGCTGCGCGGCGGACGGGTCCCACTGTCGCTCGTCGTCGGTACGCGGCGGCCGTCGCACCAGCCGGGTGACCTGGTGCCCGTCGGCGGTGAGGCGGTCGACCAGCCGGGTGCCGAGGAAGCCGGACGCGCCGGCCATGAGGATCCGCATGCTCATATCTTCGGGTACGGGGACGGATCCGGATGCGTTCAGCCCGTTTGCGGATCGGCTCGTCGGGACCGGCCCGCGACCCGGCCACCCGCCGGGTCGCGGGCCGCCCTGAGGATCAGGCGACCGGCGCCGCGCGGAGGTCGGCGAGCAGGCGTTCCACCTCGGCGAACGCCTCGGCCGGCAGCGGTCCGCGGGCGAGGGTGCCGAAGTTCTCCTCGGCCTGGGCGACGGTGCGGCAGCCGGGGATGGGCACCGTCCGGGGGCTGCGCGCGAGCAGCCAGCCCAGCGCGCCCTGGGTGAGGGTACGACCGTCGGCGGTGAGGGCCTCCCGGATCTCGGCGAGCCGGGCCGACCACTGCGGTGCCGGGCGGCCGTCGGTGAACCAGACCAGCCACTCCGGTGCCCTGCCGCGCACGTCGTCCGCCCCCACCGCCCGCGTCGAGCCGGTGAGCAGGCCCATGGCGAGCGGACCCCGGTTGAGGCTGGCCAGGTCGAGCGCGTCGCAGACGGCGATCAGCTCGGCGTTGTCCTTGAACACCGACTCGTCGTGCTGGATCGCGGTGCAGTGCGGACCGGCCTCGGCGAACGCGCGCGCCGACGCGGGGTTGTCGGTGCTCCAGCCGTACGCGCGGATCTTGCCCTGGGTGACCAGGCCCTCCAGGGTGTCGACCAGGTCGAGGGCGGCGGACGCCGGCAGGGCGTTGATGTGCAGTTGGTAGAGGTCGACATGGTCGGTGCCGAGCCGGCGCAGCGACTCCTCCAGGCTGGCCACCGCGTAGGCCGGGCTGCCGTCCTCGCCGATCCACCGGCGGGTCCGCTCGTCCGAGCGGTTGCCGAACTTGGTGGCGATCACCACCCGGTCGCGGCGACCGGCGAGGGCGCGGCCGAGGACCCGCTCGCTGTGCCCGGCGCCGTAGTTGCTGGCCGTGTCGAAGAGCGTGACGCCGAGGTCGAGGGCGCGGTGGATGGTGCGCACCGACTCGTCGTCGTCCACCTCGCCCCAGCCGAACGGCTCTCCGCCCGCGCCCCAGAGCGGTCCACCGATCGCCCAGCACCCCATGCCGAGGGCGCTGACGTCCATCCCGCTGCGGCCCAGTGTCCGTGTCATCGTCATGCGGCCAGCTTTCAACCTGGAGCGCGCTCCAGGTCAAGCCCTAGCATCGGACGGCATGCGCGGCTATTCCCCCTCGGAGGCGGCGACCCGCAGCGGGTTCAGCCTCGACACCCTCCGCTACTACGAGAAGATCGGCCTGCTCAGCGACATCGGTCGCACCTCGGGCGGCCGTCGGGTCTTCACCGACGACGACCTGAGCTGGCTGCTGCTGTTCCGCTGCCTGCGCGACACCGGCATGCCGATCGCCGAGATGTGCCGCTACGCCGAGCTGGCCCGCGACGGTGAGCACACCGCCGGCCAACGGCAGGCCCTGCTGGAACGGCACGCCGAACGGGTCGAGGAGCAGATGCGCCTGCTGGAACGCCAGTACGCCCATCTCCGCGAGAAGATCCGGTTCTACGAGCGGCTCCCGGTCGGTCCGTCGCCGGCGTCGGAGTCGGCCGATCGTGAGTCGTCCACGTCATCAGCTCCGTAGCGTCTCGACTCCCGGTCGCTCCTGCCGCAGGTCAGGACAGTCGGGCGAGCACCGGGGCGAGCGGTTCGAGGGCGTCCCGGCGTACCACGAAGCGGGTGACGCCCCAGCGGCGCTCGTGCTCGGCGACCGCCGCGACGATCTCGTCGAGGGTCCCGATCAGCACGAACGGCGTGGCCAGCAGTTCGGCGACGGTCAGGCCGACGTCGCGCGCGGTCTCCGCCGCGGCGGCCTCCGCGTCGTCGGTGACCACCACCTTCTGCACCAGCGCCTCCAGCGCGGGCGGGTCGTCCCGCCCCGACGCGCCGGCGGCGACGTTGGCGAGCTGCGCCTCGATCTGGTCGGTCCGCCAGCGCACGTCGTGGGCGTGGCCGTCGGCGAGGGTACGCCCGAAGCCGGTCAGCCCGACCACGTCGGCGTGCGCGCCGGCCCAGTGCAGCAGCGTCGAGTTGGCGGTGCCCATGGTCAGTGGGATGCGCTCCTGCACCGGGCGCGGCGCGGTCAACCGCGCGCCCCGGACGGCCAGTTCGGGGGAGTCCACGGTGACCTCCTCCCCGTCGAGCAGGGCGCGGACGGCCTCGGCCACGGCCACGCAGCGGCGTACCCGACCCGCCACGTCCGGGCGTTCCCGGCCGACGGCGCGCCACTCGGCCGGGGTGTGGCCGGCGCCGACGCCGAGCCGGGCCCGCCCGCCGGAGATCAGGTCGAGGGTCGCCACGTCGGCGGCGAGCAGCACGGGCTCGCGGACGCCGAGGTTCGACACGTACGAGCCGAGGCCGATCGTCGAGGTCACCGACGCGGCGGCGGCCAGCGCCACGAACGGGGAGGTCACGTCGCCGGGATGGTCGGCGGCGAGCAGCGCGTCGAAGCCGGCGGCCTCGGCCCGCCGGGCCAGGTCGAGCCAGCTCGCCGCGTCGGTGGGGGTGGCCTGGAGGCAGAAGACGGTCACCGGGCCAGCCTGCGCCGCCGGGGGCCTGCCGGCCAGCCCGGACGGGCCGATTCTGCTGACCGGCGAATCCGCCCCCACCGTGCCGGCCGGCCGGCTGCCGGCGCGCTACGTGGAGGTGCCCATATCGTCGGTCCCGGTCTCCTTCCACCGGGCCCGGAAGGCCACTTCGTGCGCCTCGTGGGTGGTCTTCTCGTGGAAGACCACCTCGTGCAGCGCGCGCCGGCCTTCCTCCATGGTCGTCATCTCGACCACCACCAGCCCGACGCAGATCGCGGTGAGCAGGGTGAGCGTGGCCAGCCCGGGCAGGTGGGAACCGACCGGGATGCCGAGGGCGAGCAGGAGCACCGCGGCGACCCGGGTCCAGGACAGCGTGCCCAGCGTCCGCAACTGGAACAGCATGTTCCCGCACAGGTAGCAGATCACCCCGCCGAAGAGCAGGGGCACGCTCGGGCCGTGCGCCGGCTCCTTGAGCGGCACGGCCGGATCGGCGATCTCGTGGACGATCTCCTCGGCCCCCAGAGCGAACAGGATGATCCCGGCGATCATCGGCAGGTAGAGGTAGGCGTACGCGTCCCGGGCCATCGCCACCCGTTTGCGGCCCTCGGCGACGTGCAGGGCGATCCGGGCGGCGGGCCCGATGACGTCGTAGTGGGCCCACCAGAGCGCGGCGGTGAAAAAGATGCCCAGCGTCGCTGCCGCGACCGCCGGCCAGGTCGGCGGCTGGCCGAGCAGGTTGCTGCCGACGCCGACCGAGATGACCGATTCGCCGAGCGCGATTATCAGGATGAGGTCGTAGCGTTCCGTCCAGTGCTCGGCCGACGCCACCCCCCAGCCCCCGGTGCCGCCCAGGATCCCGGACCCGTACTGGAGCAGCACCACGGCCACCCAGAGGCCGTCCCGGACCATCGAGGCCGTCCCGAGGTCCTCGATCAGGGTCGGGATCAGCGCCGCGCCGAGCAGCAGACCGGTGCTGAACACCAGCTCCGGCGCGAACCGGATCAGCTGCTTGCGTTCCCGTGGGCTGTCCCGCACGACGTGCAGGTAGAGGATGAAGTGCACCGCGCGGATCACCACGTAGGTGACCGCCACGACCACCGGCGCGGCCGCGCCCGCGCGGGGGTCGCCGAACGCCTGCGGCAGGGCCAGCGCGAAGCAGAACAGCGCCGCCATCCCGACGACCATCAGCACCGGCACGAAACCCTCGCCGAGCCGCACCCGGGTGGCCACCACGCTGTGCACCACCCAGGCCCACCAGAGCACCGCCAGCACCAGCATGCCGTGCAGCAACGCATGACCCGTGATCTGGACGGCGGTGGCCCGGGTGATGATGAAGAACGAGAAGACGAAGACCAGGTCGAAGAAGACCTCGAAGCGGTCCACCCGGGCCCCGGGGGCGACGGCAATGGCGGGCCCCAGCCGTCCGCGCCGCCTCCACCGCCCGCTGCCCACCCGTCCACTCTCGCAGCGTGCGGTCGGCCCGGAGGCGATTCCCCTCAGCCTGCGGCGCGGTGCCGCAGACCGTCCATCAGCAGGTCCAGCAGGCGGCCGGCGAGGTCGTGCTGGGCCGGGTCGGCGGCGGCCAGGGACACCCCGCTCAGTCCGGCGAGCACGTCGCCCGGGTAGACGTCGGACCGGATCGTGCGTCCCGGGCGATCGCCTCCAGGGTTACCTCCGCACCCTGGCGGGAAGACGCCCGTACCGCGGAGCCCGCGCCCGGCCTCGGACAAGGACGGATCATGACCGCCAGTACCCCTGTCAGCACGCCCTTCAGCGCCGAATCCACCGCCCTGGAGGTGGTGCACGGCATCGACCTCACCGGCCGCCGGGCCGTCGTCACCGGTGCCGCGTCCGGCATCGGCGTGGAGACCGCCCGCGCGCTCGCCGCCGCCGGTGCCGACGTGACGCTCGCCGTCCGCAACGTCGACGCCGGTCAGCGGGCCGCCACCGACCTCACCGGCAGCACCGGCAACGACCGGATCCTGGTCGCCCCGCTGGATCTCGCCGACCCGGCCTCGGTCGCGGCCTTCGTCCGGAGCTGGGACGGACCGCTGCACATCCTGGTCGACAACGCCGGCATCATGGCCTCGCCCGAGATGCGCACCCCGCAGGGCTGGGAGATGCAGTTCGCCACCAACCACCTGGGCCACTTCGCGCTCGCCACCGGGCTGCACCGGGCCCTCGCCGCGGCCGGCGGCGCCCGGATCGTCTCGGTCAGTTCCTCGGCCCATCTGCGCTCGCCGGTGGTCTTCGAGGACATCCACTTCGAGCGGCGCCCGTACGAGCCGTGGGCCGCCTACGGGCAGTCCAAGACCGCGAACGTGCTCTTCGCCGTCGAGGCGACGAAGCGGTGGGCGGACGACGGCATCCTCGCCAACGCGCTGATGCCGGGCGCCATCCGGACCAACCTGCAGCGCTACGTCAGCGACGAGGAGCTCGCCCGGCTGCGCGCCGAGAGCGGCGGCGCGGCCGCCCCGACCTGGAAGAACACCGAGCAGGGCGCGGCCACCTCGGTGCTGGTCGCCACCTCGCCGCTGCTCAACGGCGTCGGTGGCCGGTACTTCGAGGACTGCCAGCAGGCCGGGTTGAATCAGCCGGGCACCCGGACGGGCGTCGCCGCGTACGCCCTCGACCCGGAGGCCGCCGAGCGGCTCTGGACGGTCTCCGAGGAGACCCTCCGGGCGGCCTGAGCGGCGCAGACGACGAGGGGCGCCCCGGTCGGTGTGACCGGGGCGCCCCTCGCGCGTGGCAGCGGGAGTTACAGGCCGAGGTCTGCCTCGAAGTTGCCGCCCTCCAGCCGCTCCTTGACCGCGACCAGGAAACGGGCCGCGTCGGCGCCGTCGATGATCCGGTGGTCGTAGGAGAGGGCCAAATAGACCATCGAACGGACCGCGACGACCTCGCCCAGCTCCGGGTCGTTGACCACGACCGGGCGCTTCACCACGGCACCCGTGCCGAGCATCGCCGACTGCGGCGACGGCACGATCGGGGTGTCGAAGAGCGCGCCCCGGCTGCCGGTGTTGGTCAGCGTGAAGGTCGCGCCGGCGATCTCGTCCGGGCTGATCTTGTTGGTCCGGGTGCGCTCGGCCAGGTCGGCGACCCGCTTGGCGATGCCGCCGAGGTTGAGGTCACCGGCGTTGTGGATGACCGGGACCAGGAGGCCCCGCTCGGTGTCCACGGCGATGCCCAGGTGCTCGGCGTCCGGGTAGGTGATCGTCCCACCCTCGAGGTCCATGCTGGCGTTGACGATCGGGTGCGTCTGCAGCGCCTCGACGGCGGCCAGGGCGAAGAACGGCAGGAAGGACAGCTTCACGCCGTGCCGCTGCAGGAAGGAGTCCTTCGCCTGCGCCCGCAGCTTGGCGATCCTGGTGACGTCCACCTCGATCACCGTGGTGAGCTGCGCCATCTCGTGCAGCGACTCGTGCATCCGCTTGGCGATGGCCTTGCGGATCCGGGGCAGCTTCTCCGTGGTGCCCCGCTTGCCGCTCGGCTGCGGCTTCTCGGCCGGCTTGGCCGGGGCCGCGGCGGCGGGCTGCGGCGCCGGGGCCGGCGCGGCCTTAGCCGCCTTCGCCTTCTCCGCCGCCTCCAGCACGTCCTGCTTGCGGATCCGGCCACCGACCCCGGTGCCGTTGACCGACGAGAGGTCGACGCCGTGCTCGGCGGCCAGCTTGCGGACCAGCGGGGTCACGTAGCCGGCCGCCTCCTCGCCGCCCTGAGCTCCAGCGGTGGGGCGCTGCGGGGTCGGGGTCGGGGCGGACGGCTGCGCCTCCCGCTCGGCCTTCACCGGCTCCGCCGCGACCTCGGCCTCCGCGGCCGGCTCGTTGTACGACATGCCCGGGGTCGGCTCCTCGACCTTGGGCTCCGGCTTCGCCTCGGCCTTCGGCTCCGGCTTCGGCTCCGGCTTGGGTTCCGGCTTCGGCTCGGCCTTGGGCTCCGGCTTCGGCTCGGGCTTCGCCTCGGCCGGGGCCGCCCCGGCCGCGCCGATGATCGCCAGGTCGGCGCCGACCTCGGCGGTCTCGTCCTCGGCGACCTTGATCTCCAGGACGGTGCCGGCGACCGGGGACGGGATCTCCGTGTCGACCTTGTCGGTGGAGACCTCCAGCAGCGGCTCGTCCACCTCGACGGTCTCGCCGACCTGCTTGAGCCAGCGGGTGACCGTACCCTCGGTGACGCTCTCGCCCAGGGCCGGCATCTTCACCGGGGTGCCCTCGCCCGACGGCGCCGGGGCGGCCGCGGCCTGCGGCTGCTGCCCAGCGGGCTTCTCCTGCTCGGGCTCCGGGCCCGTGCCCTCCGCGGCGGCGGTCGGCTCGGCGGCCGGCTCGGCTGCCTGCTGCGGGGCGGCCTCGCCGCCACCGGCCTCCTCGCCCTCACCGGCGATGACGGCCAGCTCGCTGCCCACCTCGGCGGTCTCGTCCTCGCCGACCACGATCCGGCTCAGCACGCCCGCCGCGGGGGACGGGATCTCGGTGTCGACCTTGTCGGTCGACACCTCGAGCAGCGGCTCGTCGACCTCGACGGTGTCGCCCTCCTGCTTGAGCCAGCGGGTGACGGTGCCCTCGGTGACGCTCTCTCCGAGCCGAGGCATGGTGACCGATACCGGCATCTCTTATGACTCCTTCATTCCCCTGGTGCGATCTCGCCCGTCTGCCGCCGGACGCCGCGGAATCAGTTCTCGATCAGGCGTGCGCGTGCAGCGGCTTGCCGGCGAGGGCCAGGTGCGCCTCGCCCAGGGCCTCGTTCTGCGTCGGGTGGGCGTGCACGAGCTGCGCCACCTCGGCCGGGTACGCCTCCCAGTTGTAGATGAGCTGCGCCTCGCCGATCAGCTCACCGACCCGGGCGCCGACCATGTGGACGCCGACCACCGGCCCGTCCTCGACCCGGACCAGCTTCACGAAGCCGGCCGTCTTGAGGATCTGGCTCTTGCCGTTGCCACCCAGGTTGTAGTTGTAGGACTTGACCTTGTCCGCGCCGTACTGCTCCTTGGCCTTCGCCTCGGTCAGACCGACCGACGCCAGCTCCGGGTCGGAGTAGGTGACCCGCGGGATGCCGGCCTCGTCGATCACGGCCGGGTTCTGGCCGGCGATCTCCTCGGCGACGAAGATGCCCTGCTGGAAGCCGCGGTGCGCGAGCTGCAGGCCGGGCACGATGTCGCCGACCGCGTAGACGTTCGGCACGCTGGTACGCAGCCGCTCGTCGGTCAGCACGTAGCCGCGGTCCATCTTCACGCCCTGCTCCTCGTACCCGAGGTTGGCGGTGTTCGGGCCGCGCCCGACGGCGACCAGCAGCAGCTCGGCCTCGACGGTCTCGCCGCCGGCGATGGTCAGCTTCACGCCGTTCTCGGTCTTCTCGACCTTCTCGAACGGCTTGCCGACCTTGAAGTTGATCTTCCGCTTGCGGAAGGCCCGCTCCAGCGCCTTGGACGACTCCTCGTCCTCGGCCGCGACCAGGCGGGGCAGCGCCTCGACGATGGTGACGTCCACGCCGAAGGACTTCCACACGCTGGCGAACTCGACGCCGATCACGCCGCCGCCCAGCACGATCACCGACGCCGGGACCCGGTCCAGGGTCAGCGCGTGGTCGCTGGTGATGATCCGCTCGCCGTCGATCTCCAGGCCGGGCAGGCTCTTGGCGTACGAGCCGGAGGCCAGGACGACGTTGCGGCCGGTGTAGCGCTTGCCGTCGACCTCGACGACGTTCTTGCCGACCAGCTTGCCGGCGCCGGCCACGAAGGTGATGTTCTTGGCGCTGCCCACCAGGCCCTGCAGGCCCTTGTAGAGGCGGGAGACCACGCCGTCCTTGTACGAGTTGACCCCCGCCATGTCGATGCCGACCAGCTCGGCCTTGACGCCGAACTGCTCCGACTCGCGGGTCTGGTCGGCGATCTCCGCCGCGTGCAGCAGCGCCTTGGTGGGGATGCAGCCGTTGTGCAGGCAGGTGCCGCCGAGCTTCCCCTTCTCGATCAGTGCGACCGAGAGATCCAACTGGGCGGCACGCAGCGCCGCCGCGTAGCCGCCGCTGCCACCTCCGAGAATGACGATGTCGAAGGTCGCTTCGTTCGGCTCGCTCACGTCCAACTCCCAGGTCGCGTCGCTGCATCGGGGGGTCACGGCGGGGTCACAGGGACACACCCCACCTCGGTCATCTTGTCACTAGGGGATGCGGAGCGCGTACCGAGGTGCCCAACGACACGTCGTCTGCACGTACTCTTGGCACCGTCTTCGATGACGGACGGGGGAGGAGTGAGTCGGTGGGACTGTTCCGGCGACGCAAGCAGACGGGCGCGGTCAGCCGCGACCGCCCCGCCGAGCGGGCCGATCTGGACCATCTTGAGAACTTCGTCCGGACCCGGCGTGGCGTCGAGGCGTACATCGAGCCGCGCACCACGGTCACCGAGACCACCGTCATCCTGATCGCCGACGACGGGGAGTGGACCCGCCGCCGCGTCGAGGGCCCCGAGGGCGCCCGCCGCTTCGCCCACCGGCTGGCGATCCCCATCTACGACGTACGCCTGATGGGCTACCCCCAGCGGATGCGCGACTACAACGAGCGCCGCAAACGCCGCCCCGAACTCTTCTGACCCACCCTGCTTCCCCCGAGTCGCGCGCCCACCGCCGAAGGCCGTCGGCGTGCGTGCGGGAAGACGCCGACGGGGCGTCTCCCGGGTGGGAGGCGCCCCGTCGGGGGTTGCGGGTGGGTGTCAGCCGTTGGCGGCCACGTCCTCGACCAGCTGCACCAGGGTGCGGACCGGGACGCCGGTGCCGCCCTTGGTCCAGTAGCCGGTCGCCTCGCCCGAGTGGTAGCCCGGGCCGGCGATGTCGATGTGCGCCCAGGCCACGTCCTCGGTGACGAACTCGCGCAGGAACACCCCGCCCTGCAGCATGTGCCCGGCGCGGTCCATGCCGGCGTTGACCTGTGAGATGTCCGCGACGTCGGAGTCCATGCCCTTGCGCACGTCGTCCGGCAGCGGCATCGGCCAGGCCGGCTCGCCGACGGACTCGCCGACGACCTTGACCCGCTCGCACAGCTCCGGGGTGCCCATCACGCCGGCGATCTTCTTGCCCAGCGCGATGACCTGCCCACCGGTCAGGGTGGAGGTCTCGAAGAGGTAGTCGGTGCCGTCCGCGCAGGCCCGGGCCATCGCGTCGGCCAGGATCATGCGGCCCTCGGCGTCGGTGTTGAGCACCTCGACCTTCTTGCCGTTGAACATGGTGATCACGTCGCCCGGCCGGTAGCTGGTGCCCGACGGCATGTTCTCCGCCATCGGCAGGTACGCCGTCACGGCCACCGACGGCTTCACCGCGGCGATCGCCAGCATCGCGGCGCCGACGGCGGCCGCGCCGGCCATGTCCGACTTCATCTCCCACATGCCCTGGGCCGGCTTGATCGAGATGCCGCCGGTGTCGAAGGTGATGCCCTTGCCGACCAGCGCCACCCGCTTGCCGCTGCCGCCACCCGCCGGGGTGTACGTGAGCTTGACCAGGCGCGGCGGCGCCTCCGAGCCCTGCCCGACGGCGATGATGCCGCCGTACCCGCCGGCGCGCAGCGCCTCCTCGTCGAGCACCTCGACGTCGAGCCCGGCCGCGCGGGCGGCCTGCGCGACGGAGTCGGCGAAGGCCGGCGGACGCAGCTCGTTGGGGGCGGTGTTCACCCAGTCCCGGCTGGTACGCACCGCGCCGGCCACGGCGGTGGCCCGGTCGATCTCGCCCCGGGCGGTCGTGTCGGCGGCGTCCGGCACGGCGATCAGCACCTCGCCCACCGGCGTGCGCCGGGTCGGCTGCGGCTTGGTCTTGTAGCCGGCGAACCGGTAGCCGCCGAGCAGCGCGCCCTCGGCGACCGCGCGCAGCGCGGCGGGGGCGTCGGCGTCGTCGGGCAGCGGCAGGGTCAGCGCCACCCGGGGCGCGCCGGCCAGCGCCCGGACGACCGCGCCGGCGGCGCGGCGCAGCGTCTCCGGGGCGGGGGCGGCGCCGGTGGGCTCCGGACCGAGCCCGACGGCGGCGACGATCGGCGCGGTGACCGTCCCCAGCGTGGCCAGCTTGGTCACCTCGCCCGGAGCGCCGGTCGCGCCGAGCAGCGCCAGCGTCTCGGTCAGCTTGCCCTCGAAGGCGGCGGCGATGCTCTCCGCGCCGCTGGCGAGCAGCAGGGTGCCGGCGAGGCCGCTCGTGGCGTCCTGCTCTCCGGTCTGGCTGTGCACGCCGATCACGATCGCGTCGACGGCAAGCTCGGCAGGGTCGGTGTCGACCAGGCTCAGGGTGGTGCTGGGCGATGTCACTGAAGCTACTCCGGGCGGGCCGGGCCGGTCGCGTCGTCGCGTACCGGCGATGAAGGTCTCCGGCGGCAACCTACCCGCCGGAAGCTTGGCTGTCCCGCCGACAGCTGTCCCGGCGGGTCCCGCCGATGCTAACCAGCGGCGGGTACCCCGGTAAGTTGCCACCCATGACGGACGTGACCTCCGACGCCGCCGCGACCCGGCTGCGCCGTTCCCCGCTGCACGAGCGGCACACCGCTCTCGGCGCCAAGTTCGCCCCCTTCGGGGGCTGGGAGATGCCGCTGGAGTACGCCGGGGGCGGCGTGCTGAAGGAACACACGGCGGTGCGTACCGCCGTGGGCGTCTTCGACGTCTCCCACCTGGGCAAGGCGCGGGTGACCGGGCCGGGCGCGGCGGAGTTCGTCAACGCCTGCCTCAGCAACGACCTGGGCCGCATCGGCCCGGGCCGGGCGCAGTACACGCTCTGCTGCGACGACGCGACCGGCGGCGTGGTGGACGACATCATCGCCTACCTGCACGCCGACGACCACGTCTTCCTCATCCCGAACGCGGCGAACACCGCCGAGGTGGTACGCCGGCTGCGCGCCGCCGCGCCGGCCGGGATCACCGTCACCGACGAGCACGAGGCGTACGCGGTGCTGGCCGTGCAGGGCCCGCGCTCGGCGGAGCTGCTGGGCGGGCTGGGCCTGCCGGTGGAGCACGGCTACATGAGCTTCTCCGCCGCCGCGCTGGCCGGCGTGGAGCTGACCGTCTGCCGCACCGGCTACACCGGGGAGCTGGGCTACGAGCTGGTGGTGCCGGCCGAGCACGCGGTCGCGGTCTGGGACGCGCTGTTCGCCGCCGGAGAGGCGTACGAGCTGCGGGCCTGCGGGCTGGCCGCCCGGGACACGCTGCGCACCGAGATGGGCTACCCGCTGCACGGGCAGGACCTGTCGCTGGAGATCACCCCGGTGCAGGCCCGCTCCGGCTGGGCGGTGGGCTGGGACAAGCCGGCCTTCTGGGGCCGCGACGCGCTGCTCGCCGAGAAGGCCGCCGGCCCGAGGCGTACGCTGCGCGGCCTGGAGGCCGTGGACCGGGCCATCCCGCGCCCCGGCATGACCGTGTACGCCGGCGACACCGAGCTCGGCACGATCACCAGCGGCACCTTCAGCCCGACGAAGAAGCAGGGCATCGCCCTCGCCCTGCTCGACACGGCCGCCAACCTCACCGACGGCGCCCTGGTCGAGGTCGACATCCGCGGCCGCCGCGCCCAGATGCGCGTCACCCGCCCCCCCTTCGTGACCCCCTCAGTCAAGTAACCCCCCACCCGGTGCCTGCCCCCCGGTGATCATGAAGTTGGCGGCGATGTCGATCTCCTCGACTGCCGTCAACTTCATGATCACCGGGGTGACCCGGGGGGTGGGAGAGGGGGAGAGGGTCAGGGGGTGGGGGGTTCGCCGGCGTCGAGGACGGCTTGGGTCCAGCCGCCTTCGATGACGCCGGTGCCGTCGAGGAGAGCCCAGTCGACCACGTCGGCGGACTCTACGACGACGGGGGAGCCGATGCGGACGGTGGGGTCGGTGTTGGCGTCGCTGGCGCTGGCGCCGACGATCCGCTCCGGCACCTCCCAGGAGGTCACCCCGGCCCAGACGAACTCGGGGCCCTCGTCGCCGGGCAGGCCGTACTTGACCACGAGCTGCGACTCCGGGGGCAGCTTGCCGGCGAGGAAACGGGCCCGGACGTCGTCCAGCGAGGCCCGGGCGGTGGCGATCGCCTTGCTCATCGCGTCACCGGGGCGGGCGTAGCGGACGTCCGGCTGGATGCCGGAGAAGAGCGTCGCGCAGGCGGCGGCGAAGTACTTCCCGGCCGGGCCCGGGTGCCCGGGCGGCGGGCGCAGGCTGAGGAACGAGTCCGCCTCCGGGTCGGTGGCCGGGTCCAGCTCCAGTCGCAGCAGCACCGGGGCGGTCGCGCCGTGCTGCTCCGGGTTGCCGTACGCCACCGCGATGTCGTGCCCGGTCACCGTGGCCAGCACCGGCAGCTGCACGAACGCCGGCACCTCCTCGCCGGCCAGGCCGTCGGTCCAGTCCCGCAGCAGCCGCCGGGCCGCTCCGGTCATCACCGCGCCCCAGGCCCGGGTGAGGTGGTCCGGCACGCCCTGGGTCTGCAACTCCAGCAGCCCGAACCGGCGCAACCCCTTGGTGGTGAACCAGAGCCCCTCCGCGTCGGAGGAGTACGGCACCAGCACCCAGTCGACCAGGCGTACCCGGCCCTGGGCGTCCGGCAGCGAGCGCAGCGCGGCCGCCGGGTCGAGGAACTGCAGGCCGAACACGTCGACCACGTCGCCGTCGACGGACTCGGCGACCGCGGCGGCGACCGCGCGGGCCGCCCACTCGTGCGCCGGCGGCCAGCCCGGCCGGTACTCGGCCTGCACCACCACCAGGTGGCTGGCCGCGGCGAGCCGGCTCAGCTGCGCCTCGGTGGCGCCGAACGCGGCGAGCAGGTCCGGCGGCAGCTGCGGGAACTCGTCGATCGAGCGGGTGTCCACCGTCATCAGCGGGCTGTCCAGCATCTGCGTCGCCAGCCCGTGCACCGGCTCGGCCAGCCGGCCCTCCAACGCCCGTACGGCCGTCTTGGGGCTCACCCGGGGCAGCCCCGCCATCGGCACCAGGTAGGTCGCGCTCAGCGACTCCGGCACCGGGATGGGGAGGAAGTCGTCCGTGATGAGCAAGTCGTCCCCCGGAAGGCCGTGCCGGTGCTGTCGGGGCAAACGCTACCCGCCGCCCGGTGCCGGCTTCAGGCGGACAGCACCAGTCCCAGGTAGACCAGCGTGGTGACCAGCTCGACGCCGGCGCCGAGCACGTCGCCGGTGACGCCGCCGAGCCGGCGTACCACGTGGCGCAGCAGCCCCACCGCGACGGCGAGCGCCGCCCCGACGGCGAGCGGCCCCTGCCACGGACGGCCCGGCACCGCCGGGACCGCCGCCAGCGCGACGGCGGCCGTGCCGAGCGCCAGCGCCACCGGCCCCACCGTCCCGGCGACCAGCGCGCCCAGCCCCTCCGGCCGGGCCGCCGGCACCCCGCGCCGGCAGGCCACCGTCACCGCGAGCCGCCCCGCCGCCGTCGCGGCCACCACGGCCGCGAGCGCCGCAGGCCAGGACCGCCCCGCCAGCTCCGCGAGGGAGGCCGTCTGAAGCAGGAGTACGACCACCAGCGCGACCACCCCGAACGGTCCCACGTCCGGCTTCTTCATGATCTCCAGCGCCGCCGCGCCCCGCCGGTACGACCCCAGCGCGTCCACGGTGTCGGCCAGCCCGTCCAGGTGCAGCCCCCGGGTGAGCAGGGCGGCGCAGCCGACCGTCACCCCGGCGGCCACCAGCGGTGGCGCGAGCGCGGTCAGGAGCAGCAGCACCCCGGCGAGCACCGCGCCGAGCAGCGCGCCGACCAGCGGGGCGAGGGCCATCGCGGCGCCCGCCACCGGACGGTCGATCCGGCCGGCGCGCACCGGCAGCGTGGTGAAGGTGGTCAGCGCCAGCCGGAGGCCGTCGGCGACCCGCGACTCAGCCGGCACGCCAGCCGGACGGGTCCCGCTCCGGCTCGGTGGTGGTCGGGCCCGGGCCGGCCGGCTCCGGCTCGCTGAAGTCCGGCTCGCTGTAGTCCGGCTCCACGGTGGTCGGGCCGGGGCCCGCCGGTTCCGGCTCGGCGAAGTCCGGCTCGTCGGAGTCGGGCTCCCCGCCGCCCAGCCGGGGGTGGGTGGGCAGCGCGGCGGCCAGCGTCAGCACCGAGCGCAGCAGCGGCAGCGCGGCCAGCGCGTTCGCGCCCTCGCCCAGGTCCAGCCGCAGGTCCAGCAGCGGGGCCAGCCCGAGCACGTCGGCGGCGAGCCGGACGGCGGGGTGGCCGCCGTGGTCGGCCAGCAGGCACCAGTGCCGGGCCTGCCCGGCCAGGTCCCGGCTGATCATGCCGGCGGCGAGCCCGACCGGGCCGTCGAGCATGACCGGCACCCGGCGGGCGGTCGCGCCGAGCAGCACCCCGGTGGCCACCGCGATGTCGCCGCCGCCCAGCTCGGCCAGCACGTCCTTGGCGTCGCGGGGAGAGCGGCGGGTGCGGTGCAGCGCGTCGCGGACCGCCGCGCAGCGGATCATCCAGGCCGCGTCGTCGATCTCGCCGTTGTCGGTGATCACCCGGCCGAGCACCGCCGGGGTCTCCGCGCCGGCGGTCGCCGCCAGCACCGCGGCGGCGGCCGCCTCCGTGCCGGCGCCGCACGCCCCGAGCACCAGCAGCTGTACGCCCGCGTCGGCGGCCTCCTCGGCCAGCCGCCAGCCGTAGCGCAGCGCCGACTCGACGGCGGCGGCGCCCAGCGCCGGCTCGTGCTCCATCGGCGCGGCGGAGGGGGTGTCGACCACCTGGAGGCTGGCGCCGCTCTCGGCGGCCAGCCGGGCCAGTGCGCCCCGACCGGCCCGCGCCTGCCGGGCCCGGCGCGACGACTCGCCGGGGACCGTGCCGGCGGCGGCGCCGCCCTGGTGGTCGCCGTGCAGCAGCAGCACCCGCACGGCCGCCCACGGGGCGGGGGTGGCGGTGCCCTGGGTGGCGGCGGCGAAGCCGACCAGCCGCTCCAGCGAGCCGAACCCGGCCCCGGGCACGTCCAGGCCGGCGAGCCGGTCCACGGCCTGCGGGCCGGCGTACTCGTCGGGCATGGGCAGCTCCATGCCGGTCTGGATGACCAGGCCGGTGGCGACCATCGGCAGCGCCATGGTCGGCGCCGCCCAGGCGGTGCCGTTGGCGTCCACGGCCGCGGTGGGCGCGGCCGGCGGGGCCGGGGTCAGCACGTCCGGCAGCGGAGCCTCCGCCGCCGTGTCGGCGGCGGGCGTCGCGTCCTGCCGGGCCGGGCCGGCCTGGGCGGGTACCCCCGCGGCGCGCGGGGTGACGGCGGGCTTGAGCCAGGTCGGCTGACCGGCGACCACCAGCACCACGGCGTCGCAGGCGTCCGCGACGGCCCGGTTCGCCGCGCCGAGCGCGTCGGTGAAGGCGCGGCCCAGCGGGGTGGTCGGCACCAGCGACAGCCCCACCTCGGGGCTGACCAGCACGATCCGCGCCTCGCTGTCGCGGACCGCCGTGGCGAGCTCCGCGATGGTGGCGACGTCGTCGGCGGGCTGGTGCGCCGGATCGAGCAGCACGGTCACCCAGCCGCCCAGGTCGTCCACGAGCAGCGTCTCGTTCGGCCCGGCGGAGGCGAGCACATCGGCCAGCCGGCGCGGGTCGTCGGCGGTCTCCTCGGTGGTCCAGCTGCCCGGCCGGCGTTCCCGGTGCGCCGCCAGCCGGGCGGCCCACTCGGTGTCCGCCGGGTCGGCGTCGGCGGAGGTCGCCACGTAGCGCACCGTCGGGGCGTCGCCCACCAGGGACTCGGCGAACTCCGACTTGCCCGAGCGGATACCGCCGAGCACCAGGACCGTGTTCCACCCGTCAACGGACATGCCCGTACCTTAAAGCCGCCCGGGGTGCGGTCGCCGGGCGGCCCGCGCTCAGCCGCAGTGCTCGAATTCGCTGGCGTAGCTGGCGCCCCCGGTCGACCCGCCCCACTTCACGCACGTCCCGCCCGCCGTGGCGCGGACCGGGCCGGCGTAGTACTCGAACGCGCCGCTGTCGGTGGCCCGGGTCTTCCCCTGTACCTGCAGGAACGCCGACACCGTGGTGCGCTCGCCGACGGCGGTCACCTTCATGGTGGCCACGCAGTTGGCCTTCGCGGCCTCGTTCCACAGCAGGTAGACCTTCCCGCGCTGCACCCCGTTGGAGGTCAACGACGCGGAGTCGATCACCTGGTAGCCGCTGCCGCAGACCTGCCCGGGGGTGTACGGGTTCGGCTTCGCCGGCGGGGTGGTGGTCGTCCCCGGTTGCGGGGCGGCGGTGGTGGACGCGCTGGCGCCCGGCTCCGCCCCCGGTCGCGGGCTGGTCGTGCCGGTCGGGCTCGCCGACGCCGACCGGGTGGTGCTCGCGCTCGGCCTCGGCTTCCCGGTGCGGCTACTGACGACCGGACCCGGCGTGACGGGCACGGCCGCCGCGGACTCGGCGGTCAGCGCCGGGCCGCCCCGGGCGGGCTCGTCCGGCTGGAGCGCCACCACGGCGGCCACGGCCGCCAGCACGGCGACCACCCCGCCGGCCGCGCCGGCCAGGGCGAGCCGGCGCCGCCGCGCCGCGCCGCCGGCCGGGTCCTCCCGGGTCGGGGCGGTCTCCGGTACGACGTACCGGCCGGGGTGGCCGGCGGGCGGGGTCGCCTGCTGGCCACCCAGCACCGCCGGGTACGGCCCCTGGGGCGGCCGGGCGGCGGGGGACGACCAGGCCGGTGCGGGACCGGGGTGTGCGCCGGAGTGCGGGGCCGGGTGGACTGCGGGGCGGGCCTGCGCCGCCGGTTCGGGCCACGCCGGCCCGGCCGCCGGGAGCGGCCCCGACCTGGTGCTCGGGCCGGGTGTCGGTCCGTTCACCGCGTCGGCAGCGCCCGACCGCCGAGCCGCCTTCGCCGCGCCCGACGGCGCAGCCGCCTCCGCCGCGCCCGACGGCTGACCCGCGTCCGCTGCGCCGGCCGAACCGGTCGGCCCCGACGTCCCGGGCGGTACCGCCGCCGCGGGCAGCGCGGGCCCGGCCAGCGCCCACGGCGGGCGCGGCTGCACCCGCAGGACGGCGAGCGTGGCGTCCCGGGCGTCCAGGGCCGCGTCCGCCAGGGCGGCCGCACTCGGCCAGCGGTCGCCCGGGCTCTTGGCCAGGGCCCGCCCGACCACCTCGGCCACCGCCGGCGGGATGCCCGGCGGCAACGGCGCCGGCTCCTCCTGGGCGTGCCGCAGCGCCACCTGCAGCGGGTTCTCCCCGACGAACGGCGGCTGCCCGGTCAGGCAGTAGTACGCCACCGCCCCGAGCGCGTAGACGTCGGTGGCCGCCGAGACCGGCTGCCCGACCGCCTGCTCCGGCGACATGTACGACGCCGTGCCGAGCACCATGTGCGCCGCGGTCAGCGAGGCCATCGTGCTGGAGCGGGCGATGCCGAAGTCGACCAGCACCACCGTGCCGTCCCGCTTCACCAGCAGGTTGCCCGGCTTGACGTCCCGGTGCACGATGCCGGCGGTGTGCGCGGCGTGCAGCGCGGCGGCGGCCTGCGCCACCACGGACATGGTCGACGCCGGGTCGAGCCTGCCGGCGCGCCGGATCCAGGTGACCAGCGGCTCGCCGTCGACGTACTCCATCACCAGGTAGCTGACCCGGCTGCCGTCGGCGAGCGTCGCCGAGCCGAAGTCGTGCACCGCGACGATGCCCGGGTGGCGCAGCGCCGCCATCATCCGGGCCTCGGCGTGGAACCGGGTGGTGAACTCCGGATCCTCCACCAGCGCCGGGAGCAGCACCTTCACCGCCACCTCCCGGTCCAGCAGCGTGTCGACGCACCGCCAGACCGCGCCCATGCCGCCGGTCGCCACCCGTTCGCCCAGCCGGTACCGATTGCTGAGCACCACTCCTTGAGTCAGCACCGCGTCACCGTACCGGCCGGGCGCGCTCGGCGTGATCACCGATGGGTGGCCGCGGTGCCGGCAGGGGTGAGCGTCGGGCCGCCGTGCGGGCGGCCGACTACGCTTGCGGGGGTCCGTCCCGGGGACGGTGGAGCGGCGAGGGGAGACGCGGCATGGCGTGGAGCTGGCGGTACGAGGGCGCGAACGGCGCGTCGGTCGATGGACCGGCGGAGTCGTTCGGCAGTCAGGCGGACGCCGAATCGTGGATCGGCCAGACCTGGCGGGAGCTCGCGGCGTCCGGCGTCACCTCGGTCGCGCTCGTGGAGGACGACCGGGTGGAGTACCGGATGAGCCTGCTGCCGACGGCGGAGTGATGGCCTACGACCGCCCGGGGGACCCGCTGGTGCTCGGGGTGCCCCGGGCGGCGTTCCGGCCCAGCCCGGTCTTCCTCGGCCTGGTCGCGCTCTTCGTGGCCAGCGGGGTGATGGCCTGGAACGGGTTCGGCAACGTCCGGTTCGACGTGTTCCTCTTCGTGGTCTCGGGCTGGCTGGTCTCGCTCTGCCTGCACGAGTACGCCCACGCGGTGGTCGCGTTCCGCGCCGGGGACCGGGACATCGCGCACCGGGGCTACCTGACGTTGAACCCGCTCAAGTACACCCACCCGCTGCTGTCCATCGTGCTGCCCGTGGTGGTGGTGCTGCTCGGCGGCATCGGCCTGCCCGGCGGCGCGGTCTGGGTGGACCGGCACGCCATCCCGGGCCGGCTGCGGCACACCCTGGTCAGCCTCGCCGGCCCGGCCACCAACGTGCTGTTCACCCTGGTGCTGGTGGCGGCGCTGCGGATCGGCTCCGGGCTGTTCGGCGGGCCGGTCGAGTTCTGGGCGGGGGTGGCGCTGCTGACGTTCCTCCAGCTCACCGCCAGCCTGCTCAACCTGCTGCCGGTGCCCGGCCTGGACGGCGGCAACATGATCCAGCCCTGGCTGAACCCGCAGTGGCGGCGGATGTACGACATGTTCGCCCCGTACGGCTTCATCCTGCTCTTCGCGCTGCTGTGGAACCCGCGCATCGGCGGCTGGTTCTTCGACGCGGTCTTCGCCATCGGCAACCTGCTCGGGCTGCCGCCGTGGCTCTACGGCCTGGGGCTGGACCTGATCCGCTTTTGGCAGGGCTAAGCCGCCCGGGCCGGCGCGGACGCCGCGCCGGCCCGGGTGAGCGTCACGGCCGCTGGGCCGGGCTCTCGGTCTTCGCCGCGTCCCGCTCGGTGACCGGCTCGACGATCTCGTCGATCGCCTTGAGCAGGTCGGCGTCGAGCTTCACGCCGGCCGCCTTGACGTTGTCGTGCACCTGCTCGGGGCGGGACGCCCCGACGATCGCCGAGGAGACGTTCGGGTTCTGCAGCACCCAGGCGATGGCGAGCTGCGGCATGGTCAGCCCGGCCTGCTCGGCCAGCGGCTTGAGCCGCTGCACCCGGGTCAGCACCTCGTCGGTCAGCCACTGGGCGATGAACCCGGCACCGGACTTCTCGTCCGTGGCCCGGGAACCGGCCGGCGGCGGCTGACCCGGCAGGTACTTGCCGGAGAGCACACCCTGGGCCATCGGCGACCAGACGATCTGCCCGACGCCCAGCTCCTCGCTGGTGGGGACGACCTCGGTCTCGATGACCCGCCACAGCATCGAGTACTGCGGCTGGTTGGACACCAGCGGGATACGCAGCTCGCGGGCGAGGGCGTGGGCCTGGCGGATCTGCGAGGCCTTCCACTCGGAGACGCCGATGTAGTGCGCCTTGCCGGCGTGCACGATGTCGGCGAACGCCGACATCGTCTCCTCCAGCGGGGTGCTGTAGTCGTACCGGTGGGCCTGGTAGAGGTCCACGTAGTCGGTGCGCAGCCGACGCAGCGAGCCGTTGATCGACTCCATGATGTGCTTGCGGGACAGGCCCCGGTCGTTGCGGCCCGGCCCGGTCGGCCAGTAGACCTTGGTGAACACCTCCACGCCCTCGCGGCGCTCGCCGGCGAGGGCCTTGCCGAGCACCTCCTCGGCGCGGGTGCCGGCGTACACGTCGGCGGTGTCGAAGGTGGTGATGCCGGTGTCCAGGGCGGCCCGGACGCAGGCCAGCGCCGCGTCCTCCTCCACCTGCGAACCGTGGGTGATCCAGTTGCCGTACGAGATCTCGCTGACCAGCAGGCCGGAACGGCCTAGGTGTCGGAATTCCATGTCCCCGACCCTAGTCCGGCCGGATCATGACCACCGGACGGCACAACGACGGGGTGGTTCAGAGCACCGGATGAGCGTCGGTCAGCAGCAGGTCGATCTCGGCCAGCACCGCGTCCCGGCCCGGGTGCACCGGGTCGATCAGCGGCTCACCGCGCCGGTCCAGCGCGCCCCACCGGCCGGTGCGGTCGTTGGCCAGGAACGCCACCGGGTGGATCACCAGCTCCGGGTGGGCCGGCGCGACCAGCATCCTGCCCGTCCGGTCCACCACGCCCCGGAAGCCGCCCAGTTCCACCACGGCCAGCCCCTCGTCGGTGAAGCCGTCGAGCCGCCGGCCGTCGGCCAGCGCGGTGCGGAAACCGTGGTAGCGGGTCGGGACCACCAACCGGCCGTTGCGGTCGACCGCACCCCAGCCGCCCCGGCGCACCGCGGCGACCCCACCGGTGAACGGCCGGACGTCCTCGAAGCCCCCCGGCACCACCACGGTGTCCTCGGAGTCGATCGCCATCCAGTCCGCCTCGCCACCGCGCGAGACCCAGGCCAGGCCGTCGGAGAAGGCCCGCACCGCCGCGTACGAGGGGCCGATCAGGGTGGTGCCGGCCTCGTCGATCAGCTCCCAGCCCGGGGCGTCGGGGCGGCGTACCCAGGCCAGGCCCTCACGGAAGGGCTGCGCCTCGGCGTACCGGTAGTCGAGGACCAGCTCGCCGTCTGCGTCCGCGTATCCCCAGCGGCCCAGGCCGCCGTCGAGTGTGGGCACCGGGGACCGTCGCCCGCGCAGCACCTCGTCCCGGCTGCGGGGGTACGGCCCGAAGCCGCCCTGGGTGGCCGCCCGGGCGTGCACCGCGTCCAGACAGACCCGGATCCGCTCGGTCAGCTCCGGGTCGTCGGCCCGGCGCAGGTCCAGGGCGCGCTCGAAGTGCTCGCAGGCCTCCATCAGCCGGCCCTGGTCGTAGCAGGAACGGCCGGCGTGCTCGTGCAGCGCCGCCCGCAGCCGGTCCGGCAGCTCGGCCGAGTTGGCCTCGGCGAAGAGCCGGTCCGCCTCGGCGAACTCGCCCTTCCAGCGCAGCACCTCGGCCAGCCGGGCCCGGGCCAGCGCGGTGCGCCGCAGCTCGCCGGTCGCCTCCGCGTAGGTCAGGGCGAGCCGGCCGTCGGCGAGCGCGTCGTCCAGGTCGTGCACGACCCGGGAGACCACCGCCCGGAGGCTGAGCAGCCGCGCCCGGGCCCGGTTGTCGAGGGACGCGCCGAGCTTCTCGGTCAGCCGCCGGCGCAACGCTCGCAGCTCGTCGGCGTCGCCGACGACCTCACGCAGCGTCTCGGGGTCCAGCCGCCACCGGTACGCGGCCAGGACCTGCTCCGGGTCGCCCTGCGGCGCGGCGGGCGGGACGGTGGCCGCCTCGGCCGTGGGGGCGGCGGCCGGGGGCGCCGACACCGGCCGGGTGGACTGTTCCGGGGCGTCGGCGGGCGGCCCGGAGACCGGCGCGACGGACGGCGTCGACGCCGCGGGCGCGGGCGCGGTCGGGGCGGCGCCGGTCGGTGCCGGGGGTTCCGGGACGGGCGCGGCGGCCTCGCCGTCGGTGTCGGTCCCGGGCGGGGCGGAGACCGGCCGGCTGGCCGACGCCGGGTCGGGGCTGTCGAGGCCGGCCACGGACGACGGTGCGTCCGGCATCGGCGGGGCGGGCTGCTCGGGTGCGTCGGCCGGCGGCGCGGAGACGGGCCGGGCCGGCATGCCGACAGCCTCCGGTCCGGCCGTTACCGCCGCAGCGGGTCCGGCCGGCGGTGCGGCCACCGGTCGGGCCGGTTCGGCGTCGTCCGGCCCGCCGGGCGCTGCCGCACGATCCTCGGCCGGTGGGGCGGAGATCGGGCGGGCCGGGGTGATCGAGGCGTCGGCCGGCGGTGCCGAGACCGAGTGGCTTGGCTGGACGGTGTCGGCCGGTGGGGCGGAAACCGGGCGGGCAGGCTCGGAGATGTCGGCTGGTGGCGCGGAGACCGGGCGGGCAGGCGTCACCGTACCCTCGGCTGGCGGTGCCGAGGCCGAGTGGCCTGGCTGGACGAAGTCGGCCGGTGGCGCGGACATCGGGCGGGCAGATTCGGGGATGTCGGCTGGTGGCGCGGATACCGGTCGGGCAGGCGTCACCGTGCCGTCGGCCGGCGGTGCCGAAACCGGGCGGCCTGGCTCGACGATGTCGGCCGGTGGCGCGGACATCGGGCGGGCAGCCTCGACGGTGCCGGCTGGTGGCGCGGAGACCGGGCGGGCAGGTGTCACCGAGGCGTCGGCCGGCGGTGCCGAGACCGGGCGGCCTGGCTCGACGGTGTTGGCCGGTGGGCCGGAAACCGGGCGGGCAGGCTCGGCGATGTCGGCTGCCGGCGTGGAGACCGGGCGGGTGGGTTCCGCAGCGGTGTCGACCGGTGGCGCGGACACCGGGCGGGCCGGCGTCGAGGCGTCGACCGGTGGCGCGGACACCGGGGCCGGCGGCCCGGGGATCTCCGCCTCAGCAGGGGAGACGGAGTGACCGTCGGTCGCGGCGGGACCGACCGGCAGTTCCTGGTCCATCGCCGTGCCGGGGTCGGCCCAGCCCGAAAGCCCGGTGAGCTGCTCCCGGTCCGCCTCGTCGACCGGCGTGGGCCGCTCGCCCGGGCCGCTCCGGAAACCCGCTCCGGCCTGGTCGCTCGGTTCGATCCAGTCGGTCGGTCCGGCCTGCGCGGGCAAGGGAGGCCCGGCGTGTGGCGGGGACGTGGACGTCGGGGGCGTCGCGGGAGTCGATTCCGGCGACCAGGTGTCCGCCTGGCCGGTGGAGAGGGCGGACGGGCGGGCCGCGTCACCCGCGAGGCCGTCGGCGGAAGCGTCTCCGGCCACCGGCGGCGCCGAGAGCGGTCGGATCGCCGCTGCGTCCTGGGCGGCCGTCGGTGCCGGCGGCGCGGACACCGGCCGGGCGGCCGGGGCCGGGACGGCGGGCTCCTCGGCCCCCGGCCACGCCGGGACGGGCGGCGCGGGCGCGAAGGACGTCTCCGGCGTGGAGGTGGGCGAATCCCCGGCGGCGGTGATCCGGTCGCTGGCGTCGCTGACCGAGGCGGCCGTGCTCCCCGTCCCCGACGCGGACGGTGCGGCCTCGACCGGCACCGTCGCGGCGGTCTCCCCGTCCACGGTGGACCGCTCCGGCGGAGTGGGCCCGACCGGTCCGGCGGCCGGCCCGGCGGACGCGACCGGGGACTCCACCGGCGGTGACATGGCAACGGACGCGGCCTCGTCGGGCGGGAACGCAGGCGGCGCGGAGACCGGTCGCTGCACGGGTGGCGCGGAGACCGGTCGGTGCGCAGGCGGCGCGGAGACTGGCCGGAAGGCGGGTGGCGCGGAAACCGGCCGGTACGGCTCGTCGGCCGGGGACGTGGCGGCGGGACGCGCGTCCGTGGGCTGCCCGGACCGGGTGGTGTCAGTGGACTGCCCGGGCGGGGCGGACATCGGGGCCACGGACGGCGACTCCGCTCGCGGCGGGTCGGCCGAAGCCGGGCGGACGGCCGGCGCGGGCGTGGCCGCCTCCGCCGCGCCAGCCGGGGCGGACACCGGACGGTCGGCTCCGCCGGCACCGGCCTCGTCGGCCGGGGGCGGCGGGGGTACCGGGCGGGCGGGGCGGAACCAGGCCTCGGAGGTGTTCGGCTCCGACCCGCGCGCCACCGGCGGCGCGGGGGTGGTGGGCTCCGGTGCCGGGGGGACGTACCGGCGCGGCTTGTCCGGGGTGATCTCCAGGGACGGACCGGGCTGCGCGGGAGCGGGGCCGACGAGCCGCTGCGGCGCGACCTGGCCCCGGACCTCGGGCGTCGGTGGCGTGCCGGCGGGCGGTCCGGAGACGGGCCGGGGACCGACGGACGGCCCGGGCACGGGCCGGTGCCCGACCGGCGCTCCGGACACCGGTCGCTGGTCTGGCGCGGGCATCGGCTGCTGTCCGGGGAGCGGACGGCCCTGCGCTGGCGGCACCCGGTAGTCGGCAGGGTGGCGGAACTCCGATCCCGGGGCACCGGACACCGGGCGCCGGTCGGCCGGGGGCGCGGACATCGGCCGGTGCTCGGCCGGGAGTGGGTGCGGGGCGGTCGGAGGGGGGCCGCTGGGTGCGGTCCGGCGCGCCGCGGGCTCCTGGCCGGGCGGGAACTCCGGCCGCTGCCGGGCGGCCGGGGGCGACGAGACGGGCGCGGTGCGGTCGGGCCCGGGTGGGGCTGAGGTGGGCCGATCGCCGATCCGACCCGGCACACCGCCGGCGGCCGGCGACACCGGGCGCGGCGTACCGGGGACCGGGGGCGTGGTGCCGGCGGTGAACGGCGGCGGGCCGGCGGCGCGGCCGTCCCGGCCGTGGGCGGCACGCGGGTCGGCGACCGGGCGGCCCGGCCCGCCCGCCTGGGGTGCGCCCGAGACGGGCGCGCCGGACGTGGGGGCGGGGGAGACGGGTGCGCCCGAGACCGGCGCGCCCGAGGTGGGGGCGGGGGAGACGGGTGCGCCCGGCACTGGGCCGCCGGACGACGGCGCCCCGGAGACCGGCGCGGGCGAGATCGGACGCACCGGGCCGTGCGCGGCGGGCCGCTGCTCGTGCCAGGACGGGCGGGCGGGCCGCTGCTCCGGTTGCCGGCCGTGCTCCGGCCCGGGTACGCCCCGCCGGCCGCCGTCGCGGTCCGCGCCGGGACGGCCCCACTGCTCGCGGTACGCCTCGGCGGGCGGTGTCGCCTCACGCGGCCGGCGGTCCGGGTACGCCTCGGCGCGGGCGGCCGCCTCGCGCGACGGTCCCCGCTCGTCGGGGTGGCGGCGCTCGTCGTACCCGCGCTGCCAGCGCTCCTCGGACCCTCGGGACGGTGGACGACGCCCGTCGTCGTACCCGTCGGGCGCGGGCCGCTGCCCGTCGTACCCGTTGGGCGCGGGCCGGTCGTCGTACCCGTTGCGCCCGGGTCGGTCGTCGTACCCGTTGGGCATGGGCCGGTCTGGGTAACCGCGGGCGGGCGGGCGGTCGTCGTAGCCGCGGGGGGCCGACGGGCGCTCGTCGTGGCGCGGCCGGCGTTCGTCCGGCTCGCGGTACCGCCCGGGGGCCTCCTGGTCGGGGCGGGTCCGTCGGTCGGCCGGGAACTGCTCGTGACCGTCCCACCGGCGACCGTCCTCGGCCGGCCGGCGCTCGTACCCAGCGGGCCGGCGCGACGGCGGGGCCTCGTCGGGTTCGGGCATCCAGCCGGGCTCGCCACCACGGTGCGGCTCGTGGCGGGGACCGGGGGAGACCGGGGCGATCCCGGGGTGCTGGGGGCGGCCGTCGTACCGGTCGGGGGCGCCGCGGTCGCGGTGCCACGCCGCCTCGCGCGGCCGGTCGGTGCCCTCGCGCGGCCGGTCGGCGACCTCGGGGTGGCGGTCGGCCCAGGCGGTACGGGCGGCGCGGGGGGCCGGGGCCTCCGGCTCCGGCTGGCGGCGCTCCCGCTGCCAGGTCAGGTCGGAGACCGGCCGCCGGTACAGGTCGTCGTTGCGCCGGTACGCCTCGTCGTCGTGGTGCTGCTCGGCGGCCGGTTGGCCGCCCCAGCGCGGCGGCTCCTCGTCGTGGTCGTCCCAGGACCGCCCGAGGTACGTCCCGTCGGGGCGGGTGGGGGCGAGCGGGGGCACCTCGGTCCGGCCGACCACGGCGGCCCGTCCGCGCGGCGGCGGGGTGTGCCGGGGCCCGATGTCGCCGGGGTAGCGCTGGCCGGGGAACTGGGGCTGCCATTCCGTGGTCGGCTCGACCACCCAGGAGGGTTCGGCCGGGTCGGCCCAGCGGTCGCGGTAGCCGGCCGTCATCGAAGGCCCTCGTCGCCGCCCGTGCGGCGCGGCCCGATGCCCGGCTCGCGTCGCTCGCTCACGGCGGTGTCACCTCGTTGGAAATTGTCGTGCCGGGGCCTCCACCTGCCGGTAGAGTCGCCCAACCCGGCACGGCATGGCTGCGGATGGAGGGTAACGGCGTGGGCTCGGTCACCGCCACTGTGGCACCGCCCACGGCCTCAAACGTTATCCTATGGTTTCGGACATTCTGGGCGATATCACGTTCCGGCTTCCGACGATACGCCACCTATCGGCAGGCCGCACTGGCCGGTGTCGTCACCAACTCCGTCTTCGGGTTCCTCCACTGCTACGTGCTGCTCGCCGCGGTGGGGAGCGCCGGCAGCGTCGCCGGGTACGACCGGGCGCAGCTCGCCACCTTCGTCTGGGCCGCGCAGGGCCTGCTGGCGGTGATCCTGCTCTGGGGCTGGTCCGACCTGGCCGACCGGATCCGCACCGGGGACGTCGCCGGTGACCTGCTCCGCCCGGTGCACCCGGTGACCAGCTACCTCGCCACCGACCTGGGCCGCGCCGGGTACGCCGCGCTGGCCCGGATGCTGCCGCCGGTGCTGGTCGGCCCGCTCTTCTTCGACGTGTACCTGCCCACCCGCTGGTGGACCCTGCCGCTGTTCGTCGTCTCCGTGGTCAGCGCGGTGGTGCTCTGCTTCGGCTGCCGGTTCCTGGTGAACACCACGGCGTACTGGTTGCAGGACGTCCGGGGCCCGATGATCCTCTGGACGCTCGGCTCCGGGGTGCTGGCCGGGCTCTACTTCCCGCTGCGCTTCCTGCCCGAACCGCTCCAGCTCTGGCTCTGGCTCGGCACCCCCTTCCCGAGCCTGCTGCAGACCCCGCTGGACGTGCTGGTCGAGCGGGACCCGCCGGCCACCCAGCTCGGGCTGGTCGCTCTCCAGCTCGGCTGGACGGTGCTGATCCTGGCCGCCTGCCGGCTGGTGCAGCGCCGTGCCGAACGCCGGCTGGTGGTGCAGGGTGGCTGAGGCGGGCGGCACGGCCACCGCGTACCGGGCCCTGCTGCGGGCGCAGGCGCGGTCGCAGACGGCGTACCGGACCTCCTTCGTGGTGGACCTGCTGGGCAACGTCGGCGCCACCGTCTTCGACGTGGTCACCGTCCTGGTGCTCTACGGGGTGACCCACGAGCTGGGCGGCTTCACGCTGTCCGAGACGCTGGTGATGGTCGGCCTCTCCTCCTGCGCGTTCGCCACCGCCGACCTGCTGGTCGGCAACATCGAGCGGCTGCCCCGGTACGTGCGCACCGGGCTGCTCGACGCGGTGCTGTTGCGGCCGCTCGGCGCGCTGCCCCAGCTGCTGCTGATGGACCTGCCGCTGCGCAAGCTGTCCCGGGCCCTGTTCGGCCTGGCCGTGCTGGTGGTGGCGCTGACCACCGCAGGGATCGACTGGACGCCCGGCCGGGTGGCGCTGGCCGTCGTCGCCCCGTTGGCCGGGGTGGTCTTCTTCGGCTCGCTCTTCGTGGCCACCGCCACCGTGTCGTTCTACTGGGTGGAGTCGGGGGAGCTGGCCAACTCGATCACCTACGGCGGCCGGGACTTCACCTCGTACCCGGTCACGGTCTTCGAGGGCTGGTTCCGGGCCGTCTTCGCGTACGCGCTGGGGTTCGCCTTCGTCAGCTACCAGCCGGCGCTGGCGCTGCTCGGCCGGGCCGACCCGCTCGGCCTGCCGTCCTGGGCGGGCTGGGCCTCCCCCGGCGTCGCGCTGGTCGCCGCCGCCGCGGCGGCGGTGGCCTGGCGCGTCGGTGTCCGCCACTATCGGAGTACGGGGTCATGAGCCTGGTGATCGACGCGCAGGGGCTGCGCAAGGAGTTCACGGTACGGGTCAAGGTCGGCCGGCTGCGCCGCGAGAAGCGGACGGTCACCGCCGTCGACGGGGTGGACCTGCGGGTGGAGCGCGGGGAGACCCTCGGCTACATCGGCCCCAACGGCGCCGGCAAGTCCACCACCCTGAAGATGCTCACCGGGGTGCTCACTCCCTCCGGCGGAGAGGTACGCGTCTGCGGGCTGCGTCCGGTCGCCCAGCGCACCCGGCTGGCCCTCGGCATCGGCGTGGTCTTCGGCCAGCGCTCCCAGCTCTGGTGGGACCTGCCGCTGCGCGACTCGTTCGACCTGCTGCGGCACGTCTACCGGGTGCCGGCCGGCGACCACGCGGCCCGGCTGCGCCGCTGCCGCGGCCTGCTGGACCTCGACGAGTTCCTGGACACCCCGGTGCGGCAGCTCTCCCTCGGGCAGCGGATGCGCGGCGAGCTGACCGCCGCGCTGCTGCACGGCCCGCGGGTGCTCTTCCTCGACGAGCCCACCATCGGCCTGGACGTGGTGAGCAAGCAGGCGGTCCGCGACTTCCTCGGCGAGCTGAGCCGGGCCGGCGACACCACGCTGGTGCTCACCACGCACGACCTGGCCGACATCGAGCGGCTCTGCCGGCGGCTCGTGGTGATCGACCACGGCCGGGTGGTGCACGACGGCTCGATCGCCGCCCTGCACAGCCGGTACGGCTCCCGCCGGCTGGTCGTCGCCGAGCTGGACGCCGCGCTGGCCACCCCGCCGACGCTGCCCGGCGCACCGCTGGAACGCGTCGAGGCCGACGGGCGCCGGCTGGTCTACGCCTGCGAGTCGGCGGGCGCGGCGGAGGTGGTGGCCGGGCTGGCCGGCCTGGCCACCCTGCGCGACATCTCGATCGTCGAGCCGGACATCGAGGAGGTGGTGACCCGGCTCTACCGGTCCCCGCAGGGGCGGCAGGTCCCGGTCACCGGTTGAGCCCTCCGGGTCAGATCTTGTCGCCGATGTTGACCCGGGGCGCGGGCGCCCGCATCCGGCGGAAGGTGATCGAGCGCATGATCGCGTAGAGGTAGAGCGACCCCATCCGCTCGCCGCTGGTGGGGAACCGCTCGCGGACCAGCTTCTTGATCTTGCGGGAGATCAGGATCGAGTCGATCACCACGCCGAGCGCGAGCGCACCCCAGACCACGTTCGAGGCCAGCCGGATCGCCGGCGGCATGGCCTGGTTGGAGCCGATCAGCACGATCAGCGCGCCGCCGAAGAACCAGGTGCCGACCGTGCGCCGGGAGTCGACCACGTTGCGGGCCAGCAGCCGCTCCGGGCCGCGGTCGCGGGGGCCGCCCTCGCGGCGGAACTCGGCTGCCGCCTCGGCGCGGGCCGCCCGGCGCTGCTCCCGGGCCTCCTCCTTGGTCAGCGGCTTCGCCGGACCGGCGGGCCGGCGACCGGCGACCGGCCGCTTCGGGGTCTGGAGGCCCAGTTCCTTCTTGCTCGGGGTGTAGCCCCGGGGGCGCGCGGCGGACTGCTCCTCGGTCACCACGACGGTGGCGGAGGAGTCGGACTCGGCGGGCTTGCGGCGAAACAGCGACGGCACGAGGTGAAGGGTAGCCAAACGACGGCGCCCGGTGCACATCACGGTGCACCGGGCGCTCGGTGGAGCGGGTGAGTTCGGTTACGGACGCTCGACGTGCGCGCCCAGGCTGGCCAGCTTGGCCTCGAAGTCCTCGTAGCCGCGGTTGATCAGGTCGACGCCGTACACCCGGGAGGTGCCCTCGGCGGCGAGCGCCGCGATCAGGTGGCTGAACCCGGCGCGCAGGTCCGGGATGACCAGGTCGGCCGCGTGCAGCTTGCTCGGGCCGGCGATCACCGCGGAGTGCTTGAAGTTGCGCCGGCCGAAGCGGCACGGGGTGCCGCCCAGGCAGTCCCGGTAGACCTGGATGTTGGCGCCCATGGTGTTCAACGCCTCGGTGTAGCCCAGCCGCTGCTCGTAGACCGTCTCGTGGACGATCGACAGCCCGCGGGCCTGGGTCAGCGCGACCACCAGGGGCTGCTGCCAGTCGGTCATGAAGCCGGGGTGCACGTCGGTCTCCAGCGCCACGGCGTTGAGCTCGCCGCCCGGGTGCCAGAACCGGATGCCGCCCTCCTGGCCCGGGTCGCCGAGCTTCGGCGCGCGGGCGTCGGTCACCTCGTACGCGCCGCCGACCGAGCGGAAGACGTTCAGGAAGGTCATCATGTCGACCTGCTGGGCGCCGAGCACCTCGACGTGCCCGCGGGTGGCCAGCGCCGCCGCCGCCCAGCTGGCCGCCTCGATCCGGTCCGGGATCGGCCGGTGGGTGTAGCCGCTGAGCCGCTTGACGCCCTGGATCTCGATCACCCGGTCGGTGTGGACCTTGATGATCGCGCCCATCTTCTGCAGGATGCAGATCAGGTCGATGATCTCCGGCTCGACGGCGGCGTTGCGCAGCTCGGTGACGCCCTCGGCCATCACCGCGGTGAGCAGCACCTGCTCGGTGGCGCCCACGCTCGGGTACGGCAGGGCGAACTTGGTGCCGTGCAGCCCGTTCGGCGCCGACAGGTGCAGCCCCTCCGGGGTCTTCTCGACCGTGGCGCCGAACTCGCGCAGCGCCTGGAGGTGGAAGTCGATCGGGCGCGGCCCGATGTGGCAGCCGCCCAGGTCCGGGATGAACGCGTGCCCGAGGCGGTGCAGCAGCGGGCCGCAGAACAGGATCGGGATCCGGCTGGAGCCCGCGTGCACGTTGATCTGGTCGGTGCTGGCGCTCTCGACGTTGGCCGGGTCGAAGACCAGCTCGCCTTCCTCCGCGCCGTCGCTGACCTTCACCCCGTGCAGGCCGAGCAGCCCGCGGACCACCTCGACGTCACGGATGCGCGGCACGTCGAACAGTCGGCTGGGGGTGTCGCCGAGCAGGGCGGCGACCATCGCCTTCGAGACGAGGTTCTTCGCGCCGCGCACGCGGATCCGCCCTTCCAGCGGCGTGCCTCCGTGTACGACCAGGACGTCGTTGGTCAACGCAACCTCCAGCGCGCGTCGGGTGGTGCTGTGTGTCGAGAGTGGGGTCGGGCTGTCCAGCTGTCTTGCCGGCTGTCCAGCTACCCGGAATGGGACCGGCGCAAAACGGTCCGCGATGTCGTTCGCCCCGGCAGCATAGCCCTCGGTGACGAAAATGGAATCGGTCACATCGCCAGGCACGGCACGAACCGGGGATTCCGGTGCGTTTCCGTACCAGCGATGTGACCGAGGGTGATCAGTTGGCGGTCGGCGGCGGGGTGTCGGCGCCCGGCAGCGCGAGCATCTGGTCCAGCGCCACCCGGGCGTGGTGCGCGGTGTCCGGGTCCACGGTGATCTGGTTGACCACCCGCCCGGCGACCAGCTCCTCCAGCGCCCAGACCAGGTGCGGCAGGTCGATCCGGTTCATCGTCGAGCAGTAGCAGACCGCCTTGTCCAGGAACATGATCTGCTTGTCCGGGTGGGCCAGCGCCAGCCGGCGGACCAGGTTCAGCTCGGTGCCGACCGCCCAGGCCGAGCCGGCCGGGGCCGCCTCGATGGCCTTGATGATGTACTCGGTAGAGCCGACGTAATCGGCGGCGGTGACCACCTCGTGCCGGCACTCCGGGTGGACCAGCACGTTGACCCCGGGCACCCGCTCGCGGACGTCGTTGACGCTGTCGAGGGTGAACCGGCCGTGCACCGAGCAGTGCCCGCGCCACAGGATCATCTTCGCGTCGCGCAGCTGCTCCGGGGTGAGCCCGCCGTTCGGCTTGTGCGGGTCGTACAGCACGCAGTCGTCGAGCGAGAAGCCCATCTCCAGCACGGCCGTGTTGCGGCCCAGGTGCTGGTCGGGCAGGAACAACACCTTCGACCCCTGCTGGTACGCCCAGTCCAGCGCCCGCTTCGCGTTCGACGAGGTGCAGACCACGCCGCCGTTGCGCCCGACGAAGCCCTTGATGTCGGCCGAGGAGTTCATGTAGGTCACCGGGACGGTCGCCTCGGCGATGCCCAGCTCGGTCAGCACGTCCCAGGCGGTCTCGACCTGCGACAGCACCGCCATGTCCGCCATCGAGCAGCCGGCGGCCAGGTCGGGCAGGATCACCTTCTGCGCGTCCGAGGTGAGGATGTCGGCGCTCTCGGCCATGAAGTGCACGCCGCAGAAGACGATGTACTCCGCGTCCGGCCGGGCGGCCGCCTCACGGGCCAGCTTGAACGAGTCGCCGGTCACGTCGGCGAACTGGATCACCTCGTCGCGCTGGTAGTGGTGACCCAGCACGAACACCTTCGTGCCGAGCGCGGCCTTGGCCGCCGCGGCGCGGGCCACCAGGTCGGGGTCGCTCGGCGCCGGCAGGTCGCCCGGACACTCCACGCCACGCTCGGTGGCGGGGTCGCTGCCGCGGCCGAGGAGCAGCAGCGCAGTCGCGGTGTTGGAGGGTTCCACCCAGGTCGAAGTCACGCCCTCCATGGTCCCACAGCGTGGCTGCCGTGCAGCTTCGGCCGGTGTGGGCTGCCACACTGCCAGGCATGCGCGTGCTGCTCTGCCCGGACAAGTTCGCCGGCACCCTCGCGGCCCAGGAGGTCGCCGCCGCCGTCGCCGAGGGTTGGCGGGCCGTCGCCGCCGGTGACGACCTGCTGATCCGGCCGCTCGCCGACGGGGGGCCGGGCTTCGTCGCGGTGCTCGCCGACGCCCTCGGCGGCCGGCGGATCCCGGTGCCGACCGTCGACCCGCTCGGCCGGCCGGCCGCCGGTGAGATCCTGCTCACCGACGACGGCACCGCCTACCTGGAGAGCGCCCAGGCCTGCGGGCTGCACCTGCTCTCCGCCGCCGAGCGGGACCCGAAGGCGACCACCTCCTACGGGCTGGGCGCGCTGGTCACCGCGGCCGTCGAGCACGGCGCCCGCACGGTGGTGGTCGGGCTGGGCGGCTCCGGCACCAACGACGGCGGGGCCGGCCTGCTCACCGCGCTCGGCGCGACCCCGCTGGACGACGCCGGCCTGGCCCTGCCCTACGGCGGGGCCGCGCTGGCCGCCGTCGCCACCCTCGACGGCGCGCCCCGGCTGCGTGGGGCCACCCTGGTCGCCGCCACCGACGTGGACAACCCGCTGCTCGGGCTGCACGGGGCGAGCAACGTCTACGGCCCGCAGAAGGGCGCCACCCGCGAGGACGTGCTGCTGCTCGACGCCGCGCTCGAGCGCTGGGCGACGGTGCTCGAACGGGACCTGCCCGGCTGCCCGCCCGGGCTGGGCACGCTCCCGGGCGGGGGCGCGGCCGGCGGCCTCGGCGCGGCGATCCTCGCCCTGGGCGGGCGCTGCGAGTCCGGCATCGACCTGGTCACCCGGGCGATCGGGCTGGACGCCGCGCTCGACGCCACCGACCTGGTGATCACCGGGGAGGGATCCTTCGACCACCAGTCGCTGCGCGGCAAGGTGGTCGCCGGGGTGGCCGGTGCCGCCCGCGACCGGGGCGTGCCCTGCGTGGTGCTGGCGGGACGGGTGAGCACCGGGCGGCGGGAGGCGGCCTCGGCGGGCGTCACCGAGACGTACAGCCTGGTGGAGCACTTCGGCGGGGAGGAACGCGGCGGCGTCGAGGCGGCGATGGGCCGCCCGGCCGAAGGGCTGCGGGCGCTGGGCGCGCGGCTGGCCCGGCAGTGGAGCCGCTGAGACCCGCACCGGGTGGGCGCCCGCCGGGCGCGGCGCAGTGCCGCCTGGGCGGACCTGCGGCGCGGTTCACGAGCGTGAGGTCACGCCCCCGGGTGGCGGCGGCCGGGGCGGCGTACGATCGGATCTGGACCACACCGGGAATCACTGGACGACGCGCGACGTTGGCCAGTGCGTCCGGACCCATACCGCGCAGGGAGATTTCCACGTGACCACGCCAGCGCAGACCGAGTCGACCGAGGCCCAGGCCCCTACTTCCGTCGTCCTCACCGACGTCGCGGCGCAGAAGGTCAAGGCCCTGATCGAGCAGGAGGGCCGCGACGACCTGCGGCTCCGGGTCGCGGTGCAGCCGGGCGGCTGCTCCGGCCTGCGGTACCAGCTCTTCTTCGACGAGCGGTCGCTCGACGGTGACGTCGTCACCGACTTCGGCGGTGTCGAGGTCGTCGTCGACCGGATGAGCGCCCCCTACCTGGCCGGGGCGACCATCGACTTCGCCGACCGGATCGACGCCCAGGGCTTCACCATCGACAACCCCAACGCGGGCAGCTCCTGCGCCTGCGGCGACTCCTTCAGCTGAGTCGACGAGCACGTCGTGCGGCGGGGCCGCCCTTCGGGGCGGCCCCGCCGCCGTCTGTGGGCGGTTTTCTCACCTCCGCACCGAGGTGACGTCCGGATGAGCGGCGGGTGGCGCGCCGCCGACCGACCCTGGACCGGCGCCCCGGGGGGACCGGTAGGCTGACCGGCGCCGTGTTCCCGACCCCGAGGGTTGACATGAAGATCGCCGTGACCGGCTCGATCGCGACCGACCACCTGATGAGCTTCCCCGGTCGCTTCGCCGACCAGCTCATCGCCGACCAGCTGCACAAGGTGTCGCTGTCGTTCCTCGTGGACGACCTGGTGCTGCGCCGGGGCGGGGTGGCGGCCAACATCGCCTTCGGCATGGCCCAGCTCGGGCTGCGCCCGGTGCTGCTCGGCGCGGTCGGCGCCGACTTCGCCGACTACCGCTCCTGGTTGGAGCGGCACGGGGTCGACTGCGAGTCCGTGCACGTCAGCGAGGTGGCGCACACCGCCCGGTTCGTCTGCACCACGGACACCGACATGTGCCAGATCGCCTCCTTCTACGCCGGGGCGATGAGCGAGGCCCGCAACATCGAGCTCTCCCCGGTCGCCCAGCGGCTCGGCGGTCTGGACCTGGTCCTGGTCAGCGCCAACGACCCGGAGGCGATGATCCGCCACTCGGCGGAGTGCCGGGACCGTGGCTACGCCTTCGTCGCCGACCCGTCCCAGCAGCTCGCCCGGATGGACGGCGCGGACGTGATCGGCCTGATCGACGGCGCCGACTACCTGATGACCAACGACTACGAGAAGTCGCTGCTGCAGAGCAAGGCCGGCCTCACCGACGAGCAGCTGCTCGACCGGGTGAAGGTGCGGGTCACCACGCTCGGCAAGGACGGCGCGGAGATCGCCGGCCGGGACTTCGGGAAGATCCACGTGCCGATCGCCCGGGAGATCCAGGCGGTCGACCCGACCGGCGTCGGCGACGGCTTCCGCGCCGGCTTCTTCGCCGCGCTCTCCTGGGGCCTCGGCCTGGAGCGGGCGGCGCAGGTCGGCTCGCTGCTCGCCACGCTGGTGCTGGAGACCGTCGGCACCCAGGAGTACGAGGTCCGCCGCGACCTGTTCGTCAAGCGCCTGGCCGAGTCGTACGGCGACGCCGCCGCCGAGGACGTGCGGCCGTACCTGCTGCCGTGAGCCCGGTCCTGGTCGCGTTCGCCGGTCTGCCGGCGGTGGGCAAGAGCACCCTCGCCCAGCGGGTCGGCGCGGCGCTGGGCGCGCCCGTGCTGCCGGTCGACCCGGTCGAGCGGGCGCTGGCCCGCCACGGCCTGGTCGGCGACGTGCCCGGCATGGTCGCGTACCAGGCGGTGGCGGGGTTGGCCGAGGTGCAGCTGGGGCTGGGGTTGAGCGTGGTGGTCGACGCGGTCAACCCGGTGGCCAGCGCCCGCGGTCTCTGGCACGACCTGGCCGAGCGGGCCGGGGTGCCGCTGCGGCTGGTCGAGGTGCACTGCGGCGACGAGGCGGAGCACCGCCGCCGGGTCGAGGCACGGCTACCGGCCGAGCCCGACCCGCTGACCCCCACCTGGGACCAGACCCTGCTCCGGCGCGCCGAGTACGAGCCGATCATCGGTCCGCGCCTGGTGGTCGACACCTCCGTCGACCTGGACCCCCTCCCCGCCATCCTCACCTACCTCACCTGACCCACCCCCGCCCGCGCGGATCTTCGTGGGTGGGGGAGGGGTCAGTGGGTGCGGCGGACGTCGTAGGCGGGGGTGTCCGGCACGGCGGCGACGAAGTGCTGGCCGCGCATGCGGCACCAGGCGGGGATGTCGACCGCGGCGGCCGGGTCGTCGGCCAGGACGCGCAGCACGGCCCCGACCGGCAGCTCGGGCAGCCGCCGGGCCAGCGCGATCACCGGCAGCGGGCAGCGCTGGCCCCGGCAGTCCAGCACCTCCGTGGGCTCGGTCACAGCCCCACCACCCCCGCCTCGGCGCGCAGCTCGGCGACGATCCCCGGCAGCTCGGCCAGGAACCGCTCGACCTCCGCCTCGGTCGTCTCCCGGTGCAGCGACACCCGGACGTTGCCGTGCGACAGCACCCCCATCGCCTCCAGCACGTGCGACGGGCGCAGCGTCGAGGAGGTGCAGGAGGAGCCGGAGGAGACCGCGAAGCCGCGCCGGTCCAGCGCGTGCAGCAGCACCTCGCCGTCGACGTAGAGGCAGGAGAACGTGACCAGGTGGGGGAGGCGGTCGACGGGGTCGCCGACCACCTCCACGTCCGGCACCTCGGCCGCCACCCGGGCCCGGATCCGGTCCACCAGCGGCGCCAGCCGGGCCGCCTCGGCCGCGGCGTCGGCCGCCGCCGCGCGCAGGCTCGCCGCCGCCGCCACCACCGCCGGCAGGTCCACCACCCCGGGGGTACGCCCCGACTCCCGCTCGTCGGCCGGCCAGGGCGACTCCCAGCGGGTGCCCTTGCGCACCACCAGCAGCCCCACGCCGGGTGGCCCGCCCCACTTGTGCGCGCTGGCGGTCAGCACCGACCAGCCCGCCGGCACCGGCGCCCGCCCCACCACCTGGGCCGCGTCGACGTAGAGCGGGACACCGGCGTCGGCGCAGTCGGCCGCCGCCCGCGCCACCGGCTGGACGGTGCCCACCTCGTGGCTGGCGGCGATCAACGCGGCCAGCGCCACCCCCGGCGCGCGTACCGCTTCGGACCAGGCGGACAGGTCGAGCCGGCCGAGCCGGTCCACCGGCACGCCGACCGCGGCGCCCCCGCCGGCCACGTGCCGCTCGGCGGCGTGCAGCACCGCGGAGTGCTCGATCGCGGAGTGCACCAGGGTCGCCCCGACCCGCCGCCGCCCGGCCAGCCCGCCCAGCACCGCCCCGTGCGCGGCCGTCGTACCGCTGGGGGTGAAGGAGAGCTCGTCGGCGCGGACGCCGAGGGTGGCCGCGGTGGCCTCGCGGGCGGCGTCGAGGAGCTGGCGGGCCCGGCGGGCCTGGCTGTACAGGCGGCCGGGGTCGGCCCAGCCGTCGTCGAGGGCGGCCAGCAGCGCCTGCCGGGCGACCGGGTGCAGCGGCGCGGCAGTGGCCGCGTCCAGGTAGACCGGGGTAGGGCTCACGACAGCCCACGCTATCGGGTCGGTTTGCCCACGAGCCCCCCGATGGGGGCGCACAGTGACCCCAACACGGGCGAGCCCGTCATGGTCGAGTAATCTGCGACCGTCGGTGACGCCTTTGCCGTCGGTGCTTCAGGGAAACCCACCGCGGCGCGCTAGGGAGGCAGGACCAGGTGGTCGCAAGGAGTTCGGAGGTACGGCCCTCGGCCGTACGGCACAGCGCTTCCCCAGGAGCCGGTGGGCGCCGGCGGCGTGGTGCTGGTCGACTCGCCGGGCTCGGTCTCGGCGGAGCGGCGCTGCTGGTTCTGCTCACGGGCTGTGACGTCGGCAGCGCGGTCGACGGTTTCGGCTGGCCGCAGGGCGGCATCTCGCCGGAGTCGCACCGGATGTACGACCTGTGGATCGCCTCCTGCATCGCCGCCCTCGCGGTCGGCGTCTTCGTGTGGGGCCTGATCTTCTGGTGCGTCGTGCGCTACCGCAAGCGGGGCAACGAGCTGCCGGTGCAGACCCGTTACAACCTGCCGATGGAGTTCCTCTACACCATCGCGCCGATCCTCATCGTCTCGGTGCTCTTCTACTACACGGCGGTCGTGCAGACCGACGTGGTCCGGACGACGAAGAACCCCGACGTGACCGTCGAGGTCGTCGCGTTCAAGTGGAACTGGCAGTTCAACTACCGCGACGGTCAGGGCCCGGAGGCCAACACCGTGGCATCGGTGCTCGGCACCAGCGAGGTCATCCCGGTGCTGGTCCTGCCGACCGACCGGTCGATCCGGTTCGAGGAGACCAGCCGCGACGTCATCCACTCGTTCTGGGTGCCGGAGCTGCTGTTCAAGCGGGACGTCATGCCGGGCAACGTCCGCAACGTCTTCGAGGTCTCCAAGCTGGAGAGCGAGGGCGCGTACGTCGGCCGGTGCGCCGAGCTCTGCGGCAGCTACCACGCCTTCATGAACTTCGAGCTGCGCGTCGTCTCCCCGGAGAAGTACGACCAGTTCCTCGCGGCCAAGCGGGACGGCAAGTCGACGCAGGAGGCGCTCAGCGCCATCGGCGAGGACCCGTACGCGAAGACCACCACGCCGTTCAAGACGCGGCGCAACGTGGGCACCTTCAACCCCGACAAGTCGCACTCCGACCCGAGGAACTGAGGGAACCGACATGAAGACCGAGTGGCGTATCTTCCTCGTCATTGCCGCGTTCCTCCTCGGCGCGACGGTGCTCTACGGGGTCTGGACCTGGGGTGACTCGGGCGGCCAGGTCGAGTGGGTCGGCACCGTGGCCCTGCTGCTGTCGTTCCTGCTCTGCGCGATGTGTGGCGGCTTCTTCTGGTTCGTCTCCCGCCGCATCGACCTGCGGCCGGAGGACCGGCCGGACGGCGAGATCGCCGACGGCGCGGGCGAGATCGGCTTCTTCAGCCCGGGCAGCTACTGGCCGTTCGGCCTGGCGCTGGCCGCCGCGGTGGCCGGCCTGGGCCTGGTGTACTGGCAGTTCTGGCTGCTGGGCGCCGGCCTGGTCGCGGTGATCTTCGCCGCCTGCGGCCTGCTCTTCGAGTACTACACCGGCACCCGGCGTACCGCCGAGCACTGATCCGACGGCTTCGCCCGCAGGCCCGCGTCCCGCTTCCGGGACGCGGGCCTGCGCGTGTTCCGCCCCGTGCCGCCGGCGGGCCGGCTCACGGTCGTCGGCTGCCCGCTGGGGAGTTGTGCGACGGGTCGCTGCCCCGGGGATCGTTCGCGCGCTGTGAAGCTGATGACGCGAACGGTTCAGGCTGCCTGCGGTGGCGCTGGCATCGGCGCTCGGCAGGCGTGGCCGGGTGTGAGTCGTCCACGACATCAGCTCGACAGGGCCGGGACGACGTCCGTCGGGGCGCGGTCGACCTGCGGCGTCCCGTCCATAGGCCGACCTCGTCGGGTGGCCGCGGGTGAAGGCTCGAGGGCTGGTCAGGCCGCGCGGCGGCCGGATCGGGACGCCGCCCGCCCACGCCGGTCGGCGAGGCGCGGGGCCTGGAAGGTGAAGGTGGCGATCAGCACGGCCGCGCCGCAGCCGATGCAGACCAGCTCGGCGCAGTCGGCGCCGTGACCGTCGACGCAGGGTGGGGCCTCGAACGGCTGAACGCCCTCGCAGGTGTCGCAGTAGAGCTCGCGGTCCGACACGGGCGTCTCCTCTCGCTCCGGTGCCCGCCGACGGCCATCGCCGCCATCGGTGGAAAACGGAAAATTACTCCCGTGTAGTTTGGCACGCCCCTCCGACAATTCCGGCCGCGACCGCCCTCGGCGCGTCCCGTCACCGGCCGGCGGACCGGCGCTCAGAGGGCGCGGGCCACCTCGACCCAGCGGTCCAGGACGGCGGCCGCCGCCCCCGAGTCGATCGACTCGGCGGCCCGGTCCATCCCGGCCCGCAGCGCCTCGGTCAGGTCACCGTCCAACGGACCCTGGGTGGCCAGCGCGGCGGCGGAGTTGACCAGCACGGCGTCCCGTACCGGGCCGGGGTCGCCGGCCAGCAGCCGACGCGCCACCCCGGCGTTGTACGCCGCGTCTCCGCCCCGCAGGTCGGCCAGGGTGGACCGGGGTACCCCGAGGTCCCGCGCGTCCAGCAGCGCCTCTCTGACGGTGCCCTGCTGGGCTACCCAGACCCGGGTCGGGGCGGCGGTGGTGAACTCGTCCAGGCCGTCCTCGCCGCGCATCACGATCGCCGAGTCGCCCCGCCCGGCGAAGACCGCGGCCATCACCGGGGCCATCCGCGCGTCGAAGCAGCCCACGGCGCCGGCCCTGGGCCGGGCCGGGTTGGTCAGCGGGCCGAGGAAGTTGAAGAAGGTGGGCACGCCGATCTCGCGGCGGACCGGGCCGGCGTGCCGCATCCCGGGGTGGAACCGGCCGGCGAAGCAGAACCCGATCCCGGCCTCCTCGACGCAGCGGGCGACCTGCTCGGGCGCGAGGTCCAGCGGCACCCCGAGGAACTCCAGCAGGTCGGCCGTGCCGCAGAGCGAGGAGGCGGCGCGGTTGCCGTGCTTGACCACCCGGACGCCGGCACCGGCCACCACCAGCGCGGTCATGGTGGAGATGTTCACGGTGTGGGCGAGGTCACCGCCGGTGCCGACCACGTCCAGCGCGGTCTGCCGCAACTCCTCGGGCAGCTCCACCGGGACCGCCCGGCCGAGCATCGCCTCGACCAGCCCGGCCAGCTCGGCGGGGGTCTCGCCCTTGGCCCGCAGGGCCACCGCGAAGGCGGCGACCTGGGACGGGGCGGCGGCGCCGGTCATGATCTCGTCCATCGCCCACGCGGTGTCGGCGGTGGAGAGCTCCCCGCCGCGCAACAGCGTGTTGAGCAGGTGCGGCCAGGTCCGTTCGCCCATCGTGGGCCTCCCGAGCGGGCGTGGGTGCGGGTGGGACGGGGGCGGCGCCCGTCAGCCCGGGCGCCGGAGGCGCCGCCGAGCGCGCGGACTCAGGCGGCGGCGTGCGTACGCAGCAGCTCGGCGACGGTGGTGCCGGTGGTCACCGGGTCGAGCGGGTGCACCAGCGTGGCGTCGACCTGCGCGTACGCGGCGAGCCATCGGTCGGCGGAGCGGGCGATGACCACGCAGGTCGGCGGGGCGTCGTCCCGGTCGTCCTTGATCTGGCGGGCGATGCCGATGCCGCCGCCCGGGCTGGCCTCGCCGTCGAGCAGCATGAGGTCGATCTCGTAGTCGTCGACCAGCCGGATGCACTCGGCGTACGTGGCCGCCTCGACGAACTCGATCTGGAGGCCGGGCGCGGGGCGGGTGCCGACGGCCAGCCGCATCCGGTCACGGACCTGCGGGTCGTCGCTGTAGAGCAGGACGGTGCAAAGACGATCGCTCATCGCTGGACTGGCTCCCACCTCGTAGCTGCCCGCTGATCGTACCCGCCGGTGTGGCGTAGCTGACATCCCGCCCGGCGGCGCGCTGCGCACGCCGCGTCGGCGCAGCTCAGGCCGGGGTGCCGGGGGCCGGGGCCGCAGTCGGGGCCGCGGTCGCGGCGGCGTCGGCCGCCCGCTCGCGGGCCTCCTGGCGGTCCAGCTCGCGGTCGAGCCGGCGGGCCTCCCGCTCGGACTGCCGGATCCACTGCAGGACCAGCACCGCGAGCATCGTCACACTGACGAACTCGCCACCGGCCCAGAGGATGCCGCCGGCGACCACCTGGTCGTCCCACGGGTTCGACCAGGAGAGGTTGAGCGAGGGGTACCAGTCGCCGCCGAGCAGCGTGGTGCTCTGCATGATGGTGAGCCCGAGCACCGTGTGGAACGGCACGGAGAGCAGCATCAGCAGCGCCCGCCCCGGGTACGGCCACCGTCCCGGCAGCGGGTCGAGGCCGAGCAGCGGCCAGAAGAACACGCAGCCGGTGGCGATGAAGTGCGCGTGCACCAGCTCGTGCGCCCAGGCGTGCTCCAGCGTGTACTCGTAGAGGCCGCTGAAGTAGAGCGCGAACGGGTTCACCACGAAGATGCTGAACGCCACCAGCGGGTAGCTGTAGACCTTGGCGAACCGGCTGTGCACGAGCGCCAGCAGCCGCTTGCGCGGGCGTACCGGCAGCGTGCGCAGGGCCAGGGTGACCGGGGCGCCCAGGGCGAGGAAGATCGGCGCGACCATCGACAGCACCATGTGCTGCACCATGTGCACCGACACCAGCGACGTGTCGTACGCGTGCAGGCCGCTGACCGTGACCGCGGCGATCCCGCCGAGGCCCGGGCCGAGGAAGCAGATCGTCCGCACGATCGGCCAGGCGTCCCCGCGCAGCCGCAGCCGGTACACCCCGTAGAGGTAGAGTCCGGCTGCCAGCACCAGCCCGAGGGCGAGCCAGCTGTCCAGGCGGGTCTCGGTGAAGACCCGGGCGACGGTGAACGGCGGCGGGACGGCGTCGCCCCCGGCGGCGAGGACCGCCGACGGGCCCGCCGAGGTCGCGGCGAAGATCGAATCGACGTGCAGCACGCTTTTCAGGCTAGGCCAGGCGAACCGGACCACCACGATCGGGCCATCCCTCACGTTGGTTTGGGCACCCCGCTGATCGCCCGCCCCGGTCAAGGGCAATAATGACCGCGTGACTGCGGCCCCAGCCATTGACAAGAGCCGGATCCACTCCCTGACCCGACCCAACATGGTCAGCGTCGGGACGATCGTGTGGCTCTCCAGCGAACTCATGTTCTTCGCGGCGCTGTTCGCGATGTACTTCTCCATCCGCGCTGCGGCGCCGGAGCAGTGGGCGAAGCACACCGAGCACCTCAACATCCCCTATGCGACCACCTTCACGGTGATCCTGGTGTTGTCCTCGGTGACCTGCCAGCTCGGCGTCTTCGCGGCGGAGAAGGGTGACGTCCACGCCCTGCGGCGCTGGTTCACGATCACTTTCGTGATGGGCCTGATCTTCGTGCTCGGCCAGGTGAACGAGTACCGCGAGCTGGTGCACGAGGGCATCAAGATCAACGAAGACGGTTACGGGTCGATGTTCTACCTCACCACCGGCTTCCACGGCCTGCACGTGACCGGCGGTCTCGTCGCCTTCGTCATCTTCATGATCCGCACCACCATGGGCCGGTTCACTCCCGCCCAGGCCACCTCGGCGATCGTCGTGTCGTACTACTGGCACTTCGTCGACGTGGTGTGGATCGGGCTCTACGCCATGATCTACTGGCTTCAGTGATCTTGGCGCGTCACGTATCGCGCCGCTGCTCCGTCCCCTGAGACAAGGTCCAACCGGTTAAGGACACAGGTCATGACTTCTGACAACGACCGCCGACGCGGTCTGCTCGCGCGCCTGCGTGGGCGGCCCGTAGCGCGCAGCAGGGGCCGCCGCCGGCTGGGCGCCGCGGTCCGGCTGTTCGCCGCGCTGATGCTGGCCGGCGGCGCCTACACCGTCTTCGCCCCCGGCGTGCAGGCGCAGGAAAACCCGCCGCTGACCGGCGCCGCCGCAGAGGGCAAGGCGCTGTTCGACGTGAGCTGTGTGACCTGTCACGGTCGCAACGCGCAGGGTGTCGAGGGACGCGGACCGAGCCTGGTCGGAGTCGGCGCGGCCTCGGTGGAGTTCCAGGTCGGCACCGGCCGCATGCCGATGGCCCGGCAGGAGGCGCAGGCCTGGCGCAAGCCGGAACTCTTCACCGACGAGGAGGTCCGCCAGCTGGCGCAGTACGTCCAGGAGCTGGGTGGCGGCCCGGTCGTGCCGTCGGGTGACAACCTGCACCAGGACGCCAACGTCGCCGCCGGCGGTGAGCTGTTCCGGGTCAACTGCTCGCAGTGCCACGCCTTCGGCGGTGGCGGCGGCGCGCTCTCCTCCGGCAAGTTCGCCCCGAGCCTGCGCCCGGCGAGCGACCGGCAGATCTACGCCGCCATGCTGAGCGGCCCGCAGAACATGCCGGTCTTCGGTGACAACCAGATCACTCCGGAGCAGAAGGCGGACATCATCGCCTACATCCAGGAGACCCTGAAGCAGGGCGAGGACCACGGCGGGTTCAACCTCGGCCGGTACGGTCCCTCGACCGAGGGCCTGGCGATCTTCCTCGTCGGCATGGTCGCGCTGGTCTTCGCGAGCCTGTGGATTGCGGGCAAGTCGTGACCCGGCGGATCATTCGGTTCAGCGCTGTGGTGCCGCGGCTCGGCACCGCCCCGAGCGAGGTGAGGGCGTGAGCACCCACACGGACAAGACGGCCGGCCAGGCCGGCGAGAAGTCCTTCGACATCGACGACCCCCGCACGACGCGGTTCGACATCGTCGTGGAGGGCGCCCGCCGCGACGACATCGAGATCGTCCACTACGAGCCGCAGTTCGCCGAGGGCACCAAGGCGGAGCGGCGGATGGTCCGCCTCGTCGCGTTCCTCTTCCTGCTGACCGGCCTGGCGGCGACCGCCTTCCTGGTCGTCTACATCTGGTGGCCCTGGCAGTACGAGGGCACCCATGGCGGCGACAAGCTCTTCACCCCGCTGCTCGGCCTGACCCTGGGTGTCGCGCTCGGCGCGCTGGGCTTCGGCATCCTGGTCTGGGGCAAGAAGGTGCTGCCCAAGGAGGTCTCGATCCAGGACCGCCACCAGGGGCAGTCCTCCTCGCCGGAGGAGCAGCGCATCGTCGGCCAGACGATGCTCTACATGGCCGACGAGCTCAACGTGCGCCGTCGTCCGCTGCTGGGTGTCTCCCTGCTGGCCGGTCTGGCGCCGGTCGCGGCGGTCGCCGCGGCCCCGCTGGTCGGCGGTCTGATCTCCGACCCGCACAAGAACAACCAGATGTTCCGCACCGGTTTCGCCGCGGCCAACGAGGGCGAGAAGGTCCGGTTGGTCCGCGAGGACGGCCGGCCGGTCCGCCCGGCGGACATCAGCAGCGGTGGTCAGCTCACCGTCTTCCCCGGCATCGAGCACGGCGTGAGCAACAAGCACGCCGACTCGCCGACGCTGCTGATCCACCTGCGGGACTCGGACGCCCAGGACGCGCGGCGCAACAACGAGCGCGAGAAGAAGCCCGACTTCATGTGGGGCAACTACATCGCGTACTCGAAGATCTGCACCCACGCCGGCTGCCCCGCCAGCCTGTACGAGCAGCAGACCAACCGCCTGCTCTGCCCGTGCCACCAGTCGCAGTTCCTGATCACTGACAACGCCCGCCCCATCTTCGGTCCTGCCAGCCGGAGGCTCCCGCAGCTGCCCATCGAGGTGGATGAGGAGGGCTTCTTCGTGGCACGGACGGATTATCAGGAGCCGGTCGGGCCGGACTTCTGGGAGCGCCCCGCATGAAGCGCCGTAAGTTTGACGTAGCAGCGGTGCCGGGCAAGGCCGCACGGGAAGTGGACGACCGCTTCCAGGTGGCCACCCCCCTGCGCCGGCTGCTGAACAAGGTCTTCCCCGACCACTGGTCGTTCCTGCTCGGCGAGATCGCGCTCTTCTCGTTCGTGATCCTGCTGCTGACCGGTGTCTTCCTGACCTTCTTCTACGAGCCGGCGATGACCGAGGTCGTCTACAACGGCAGCTACGCCCCGCTGCGGGGCACGCCGATGTCGGCCGCGTACGCCTCCAGCCTGGACCTGTCGTTCGACGTCCGGGGCGGTCTGATCATGCGGCAGATGCACCACTGGTCGGCGCTGCTGTTCATGGCCGCGATCGTGGTGCACATGCTCCGGGTCTTCTTCACCGGCGCGTTCCGCAAGCCGCGGGAGGCGAACTGGATCATCGGTTCGCTGCTGTTCTGGGTCGGCTTCCTGGCCGGCTTCACCGGCTACTCGCTGCCCGACGACGGCCTCTCCGGCACCGGTCTGCGGATCGCCTCCGCGATCATGCTCTCCATCCCGGTGATCGGCTCCTGGGTCACCTCGTCGGTCTTCGGCGGGGAGTTCCCGGGCGAGATCATCATCAGCCGGTTCTTCATCGCCCACGTGCTGCTGATCCCCGGCCTGCTGGTGGCGCTGATCAGCGTCCACCTGGGCCTGGTCTTCAAGCAGAAGCACACCCAGTGGCCCGGCCCCGGCCGGACCAACGACAACGTGGTCGGCGAGCGGATGTTCCCGCGTTACGCCCTGAAGCAGGGCGGGTTCTTCATGCTCGTCTTCGCGGTTGTCGCCCTGATGGGTGGTCTCTTCCAGATCAACCCGATCTGGTACTTCGGCCCGTACGAGGCGTGGGTGGTCTCCGCGGCCAGCCAGCCCGACTGGTACGTCATGTTCCTCGACGGCTCGACGCGACTGATGCCGGCGTGGGACCTGAACATCCCGCTCGGCGACGGTTACATCATTCCGCCGCTGTTCTGGCCGACCGTGGTGCTGCCCGGCATCCTCGTGGGTCTCTCCACGCTCTACCCGTTCCTGGAGGCCCGGCACCTCAAGGACCGCAAGAGCCACAACCTGCTCCAGCGGCCGCGGGACGTTCCGGCCCGTACCGCGGTGGGCGCCATGGCCGTCGCGTTCTTCGTGGTGCTGACCCTGTCCGGTGCGAACGACGTCATCGCGGACAAGTTCAACATCAGCCTCAACGCGATGACCTGGGCCGGCCGGATCGGCCTGCTGGTGCTCCCGCCGCTGGCGTACTACGTGACGTACCGGCTCTGCCTCGGTCTGCAGCAGCACGACCGTGAGGTGCTGGCGCACGGCGTGGAGACCGGCATCATCCGGCGCCTGCCGGACGGCCGGTTCGTCGAGGTGCACCAGCCGCTCACCGCGGCCGACGGCCACGACGGGCACGCCCAGCTGGATTACGTCGGCTGGGTGGTGCCGAAGAAGATGAACCGGCTCGGTGCCCTCGGCCCGGCCATCCGGGGCTTCTTCTACCCGATCGAGAAGCCGGCCGAGGCGCCGGTCTCGCCGGGGCACCCGCCCGTCGAGCCCCGCGCCGAGCGCGAGGAGATCAGCAGCGGCGAGAGCCGTCGCTGACGCCGTACCCGACCGTGGCGCCCGCCGGAGTTTCCGGCGGGCGCCACGTCCGTTTTCGGGACCACCATCCGCCGACGGCGTCGCCCACCGCGCGACTCGCCCACCGACGGGTGGACACGCAGGAATAACCCGCGCCAGCCGGGTATCCGTGCGGTCCAACGTCAACGGGGAGGAAACATGTTGGGAATCAAACGTCTCGGCCTGCTGGCCGCGCTGGTGCTGGTCGGGCTGGCGCCTGCCGCGGCCGTGCAGGCTGCGGCACAGCCGTCGACGCAGGACACCCAGTACCTGCAGGCGGCGCACCAGTCGAACCTGTTCGAGATCCGGGCGGGGGACCTGGCGGAGGAGAAGGGCCAGAACCAGGAGGTCAAGCGACTCGGCCAGATGTTCAAGACCGACCACACCCAGTTCGACCAGACGGTCCGGCAGACCGCCTCCCAGCTCGGTGTGCAACTGCCGGATGAGCCGACCGCCGACCAGCAGCAGGTCCTCGACCAGCTGCGGAACGCCAGCGGCGAGGAGTTCGACCGTCAGTGGGTGACCGCGCAGCTCAACGCGCACGTCCAGTCGATCCAGGCCACCCAGACGGAGATCTCGCAGGGGCAGGAGCAGTCGGTGATCCAGCTGGCGCAGAACGCGCTGCCGGTGCTCCAGGCGCACTACGACGAGCTGGTGAACCTGGCCCAGCAGCTGGGCATCCCGGTCCCGCAGGCCAGCGTCACCGGCACGCCCAGCCCGGGCGGCACCACGCCGGCGCCGGGCGGCCCGACCGAGTCGCCGGCTCCGGGCAACACCGGGACGCCGGCTCCGGGTACCAGCTGACGTCAGCAACACGGCCGACGGTGGCCGGTCCGTCCTCCGGGACGGGCCGGCCACCGCGCGTACGCCGGTCAGTCGGCGCCGGCCAGCCCGATCGCGAACGCCTCCTCCAGGTCGTGCTGGGAGTACGCGCGGAACGCGATGTGCGACTCGGTGTTGAGCACGCCGGGCACCTTCGAGATGCTGCCGGCGATGACCTGGGCGATCTGCTCGAACTCCCGGACCCGGACCATGGCGATCAGGTCGACGTGCCCGGCCACCGAGTAGACCTCGCTGACGCCGGGCAGGTTGGCCAGGGTCTCGGCCACCTCGGGAATCGAGTCGGTGGCGCAGTCGATCAGGACGATCGCGGTGATCACTGGACGATTCTCCGTTCGTCGTGCCCGGCGCGACGCCGCGTGGCGTCGATGACCATGCTAGAGGCCCGCCGAATCACCCGGAGTGGGACTGCGGCGCGGACTCCCGGCGGCCCCGCCCCGCGAGCCCGGGTCAGCCGGTCGCCGCCGGCACCGTGCGCCCGTCGTCGGCCCGGACCACGTCGCGCAGCCGTTCGCCCTCCTCGACGGTGGCGCCCGGCCAGACCACCGTGCGCTCCACGTCGCCGCGGACCACCGCGCCCGCCCCGACCACCGACCGGCGCACCCGGCCGGTCACCGTGGCGCCGGCGTCCACCAGTTCGCCGTCGCCGGCCGCGTGCAGGTTGGCCGCCAGGTAGTCGGCGGGGGTGCCGGTGTCGTAGAACGTGCCCGGATAGGCGATCACCTCGAGCGCGCCCGCCGCCTCCGCCGGCCGCCACATCGCCCGGACCAGATCACCGAAGGTGGCCGGCAGTTCGCGGACCAGCCGCCAGGGCAGCAGCGAGAACCCGACGAAGCAGTGCCCGTCGAACGTGCCGGGGGCCGCCGGGTCCGGCGCGGGTTGGCCGAGCAGGCGTACGCTCCGCCCGTCCCAGCCGTCGAGCAGCGCGGCGACGTCCGGCCCCGGGGCCGCGGCCGGGTCGGCGAGGTACGCGTCGGCGTTGCCCACGAGCACGCCGCGCCCGGCGATCCAGTCCCGCAGGTTGCCCACGCCCCCGGCGGTGCCCAACGGGTCGCCCGGCTCCACGGAGAGGTGGGCCCGCCCACCGACGTGGGCGACCACCTGGTCGGCGAGGTAGGAGGCGTTGACCGCGACCCGCTCCGGGCCGGTCAGGCCCAGCCCGGCGAGCCGGGCCAGCGCCCGGTCCAGCAGCGGCACGTTGCCGACCGGGCAGAGCGCCTTGGGCACCCGCTCGGTGAGTGGCCGCAGCCGGGTCCCCTCGCCGGCGGCGAGCACCACGGCGCAGATCCCCTCCGGCGGCGCCGGTGCCGGGCCGTCGGTCGGCGGCGGGGGCGCGCTCACGCCGGCCGGCCGGGGGGCGGGACCTTCCCGGCCAGCGGCCCGATGCCGTAGTGGCCGAGCAGGAAGGCGGTGGCCCGGCTGAGCCGGGGCAGGTCGTCGAGGGGGTGCCAGGCGGCCTCGAACACCTCCGCGCCGTCCACCGTCAGCGCGGTGGTCGACGCCGGCACCTCCGTCTCGAAGACCATGTCGACCCAGCCCTTGGCGTGCACCAGGGCGTTCGGCACCGCCGGGCGGAGCCGGTCCGGGGAGAGCCGGATGCCCGACTCCTCGTACAGCTCGCGGGCCGCGCCGACGACCGGGGCCTCGGCGCGGTTGAGCAGGCCGGCGGGGAGCGTCCAGCTGTAGCCGGGCGGTTGGCGCAGCAGCAGGAGCCGGCCGGTCCCCTCGGCTTCGCTGTCCCGGACCAGGGTGACCGCGCCGACGACGTACTTCGGCACGGCGAGCCGGACCAGGCGGCGGCGCATCCCCACCGGAAGCCGGTAGAAGACCTTGTAGGCGACGGCCCGGCCGGTGGCGCGCGAGCGGGGGATCATGACTCCAGGCTAGGCCCTCGGCCCCCCACCCGCCCTCCGGCCCCACCATCGGCGATGCCGGAGGCGGCGGCGGTCACTGGCGGTGGTCGACCAGGTCGATGAGCTGCTGGACGACGGAGTCCGGCTCGACCGCCCGGTCGAAGACCGCCACCAGCAGGGTCTCCAGGTCGGGGTAGCCGAGTTCCTCGGAGAGGCGCAGCAACGGCAGGTCGCTGGCGAGCCCCCGGTCGTGCTTGCGCAGCGCCAGGCCGATGGTGGCCCGGCCGAGGCGTACCTTGTCGGCGATCGAGATGCCCGGCTCGGTGTGCTCGGCGAACCAGCGGCTGATCTGCATCTGCGCGTGCGGGGACTTGACGAAGCCGAGCCATTCGCGGCGGGGCCCGCGTGGCGCGGCGTCGGCCTCGAAACCGCTCTCCGCGTCGTCCTCGGTGAAGATCTCCACCACGTCGCCCTCGTCCAGTTCGGACGAGAGCGGGGCCAGCCGGCCGTTGATCCGCGCGGCCAGGCAGTGGTCGCCGCGTTCGGTGCCCAGTTCGTACGCCAGGTCGACCGGGGTGGCCCCGGACGGGAGCACGACCTGCCGGCCGTCGGCGACCACCTGGATCTGGGTCTCGGCCAGGTCGCAGCGCAGCGACTGGAGGAACTGGGCCGGATCGGGTGCCTCCTGCTCCCAGTCGAGCACCCGGCGCAGCCAGCCCAACTGCTCGGTGCGCGCGGAGTCGGCGGAGTGCGGGAAGCGGAAGTCGGCGGCCACGCCGTACTCGGCGGAGCGGTGCATCTCGCGGGTGCGGATCAGCACCTCCACCGTGCGGTCCTGCGGGCCGAGCACGCTGGTGTGCAGCGACCGGTAGAGGTTGTTCTTGGGGGAGGCGATGAAGTCCTTGAAGCGGCCGGGGACGGGCCGCCAGCGGCCGTGCACCGCGCCCAGTGCCGCGTAGCAGTCGGTGGCCGGGCCGTCCACCACGAGCACGATCCGGGGCAGGTCGAACGGGGCGGTGTGGCCGCCGGCGACGGTGTCCTTCCAGATCGAGTACAGGTGCCGGGGCCGGGGGCTCACCTCGGCGTCGACCCGGCTGCGACGCAGCGCCGTCCTGGTCTGGGCGACCACGTCGTCCAGGTAGGCGTCCCATCCGGGCCGGTCGTGCACGTGCCGGGCGATCCGGGCGTGCTCCTCGGGGTGCAGGTGCAGCAGCACCACGTCGTCCAGCTCGCGTTTGAGGGTCTGGATGCCCAGCCGGTCGCAGAGCGGGACGAGCACCTCCTGGGTCTTGCTGGCGATCCGCTCGCGCGACGCCGCCGAGCGCACCCCGAGGGTGCGCATGTTGTGCAGCCGGTCGGCCAGCTTGATGATCAGCACCCGGACGTCCTTGCCCGCCGCGATGATCATTTTGCGGATCGTCTCCGCCTCGGCGGCCTTGCCGTAGAACTCCTTGTCGAACTTGGTCACCCCGTCGACCAGGTGGGCCACCGCGTGGCCGAAGTCCTCGCTGAGCGCCTGGAGCGTGTAGCGGGTGTCCTCCACCGTGTCGTGCAGCAGCGCCGCCACCAGGGTGGTGGTGTCCATGCCGAGGTCGGCGCAGATCTGGGCGACCGCCAGCGGATGGGTGATGTACGGCTCGCCGCTCTTGCGGAACTGGCCGCGGTGCATGTTCTCCGCGATCGTGTACGCCCGGCGCAGCACCGACGCCTCCGCGCTCGGGTGGATGCCGCGGTGGGTGCGGACCAGCTGGTTGACCGGGTCGGTGTCGTTGGTGGGCCAGGTGAGCAAGGACCGCAGCCGGCGGGCCAGTGGCAGCTCCCCGGGCTGGGTCGGGAGCGCGCCCCCCAGGGCGGCGCCGTGTCCGGCGTCGACGTCCACGAGGGACACCTCCTCACCCAGGCTTCGCGATCACCATCTCAGGTAACCGGAAGCAGGCCCACGAAACGGGCAGGACTGCACTCCCTTAACAGCCTAAGTCAGTCACGGTCGTCCGATCGGTCACTTGCTCATGAGCGTTCGGTCGAGAGTTGGTGGGATCCGCCGTTCTCGGCCTTGGCCAGCAGATCGCGGAAACGCCCCGCGCCGGACACCGGCGACGACCACTCGGAGGACATCTCCACCAGCCGCGTCTCCGGCCGCTCCAACCAGGACAGGATGCGTTCGGTCTCCTCCGCGGAGGCGCGCGGCACCGGCCCGTGCCCGGGCTCCACCGTCTCGGCGGTGGCCCGGATCGCGGTGATGGTCGGTCGCGGGTGGACCCCGGGCGGGGAGACCCCGGCACCGGCGAGCCGGCCGTGCCGGACCAGCGCCAGCTCCCAGCCGCCGCCGGGGGCACGCCGGGCCGCGGTCAGCTCGGCGATCCGGGTCAGCCCGGCCAGCCGCTGCATGCGTACGGCCGCCCGGAGCACCGCCGCCAGCCGGGAGCGCACCACCGCCGCCTCCTCGTAGCGCCGGCTCGCCGACAGCGTCTCGATCCGGGCCAGCAGGGCGTCGACCACCACCTGCGGGTCGCTCGCCGTCGCGGTGCGGAACGGGGCGGCGGCGCAGTGGTCGTACTCCTCGGGGGTGATCCGGTGCTCGCAGGGCGCCGGGCAGCGACCCAGCTCGGCCAGCGCGCAGGCCGGCGTGACCGTGCGCAGCGAGAGCCGGTGGGTGCACTGGCGCAGCGGGACGGCGTCGTGGAAGCCGGCGGCGGCCAGCTCGGCGGCCTGTTTGGAGCGGAACGGGCCCAGGTAGGCGGTGTCGCCCGGGGCGAGGCTGCGCACCACCGACAGGCGCGGATAGGGACCGTCGGTCAGCTTCAGCCAGACCATCCGCTCCGGGAACTTGGAGCGGCGGTTGTACGGCGGCGCGTGCGCGGCGATCAGCCGCAGCTCGCGGACCTCGGCCTCCAGCGGATGGGCGCACTCGACCGCCTCCACCCGCTCGGCGGCGGCGAGCATCTCGGAGATCCGGGCCCGCTTCTCCGCGGCGGTGAAGTAGCTGCGCACCCGGGTGGCGATGTCGCCGGAGGTGCCGACGTAGAGCGGCCGGTCGTCGGCGGCCCGGAAGATGTAGACCCCGGGGACCTTGGGCAGCCCTTCGGCGAGGTGCCGCTTGCGCCGCTGGGTGGGGGTGACCGCGCGGGCGAACTCGATCGCCTCGCCGACGGTGTCGACCCGGTGCCCGCCGAGCCGGCCGATCAGACCGTGCAGCACGTCCACGGTGGCCTTGGCGTCGTCCAGCGCCCGGTGGGTGGGCTGGGTGGCGGTGCGGAAGTAGGCGGCCAGCGTGCCGAGCTTGCGGTTGGGCACCTCGTCGCGGGTGAGCACCCGCCGGGCCAGGGCGGCGGTGTCCAGCACCCGGGGGTTCGGCCAGCGGTAGCCGTGCTTGGCGCAGGCGGCCTTGAGGAAGCCCACGTCGTAGGGGGCGTTGTGGGCGACCAGCACGGCGTCGGAGATGAACTCCAGGAAGCTCGGCAGCACCTGCTCGATCGGCGGCGCCGGCAGCAGCATGGCCTGGGTGATGCCGGTCAGCACGGTGATGAACGGCGGGATCGGCACCCCGGGGTTGACCAGGGTGGCCAGCACGCCCAGCTCCTCGCCGCCGCGCACCTTGACCGCGCCGATCTCGGTGATGCCGCCGCCGTCCGGGGCGCCCCCGGTCGTCTCCAGGTCGACCACCACGAAGGTCGTCGCGTAGAGCGGCAGCGCCGGGTCCACCCCGCCGCCCGCTGTCGGATCCAGACCGGCCAGCGTCTGCTGGACGTACTCCCCAGGTGCCACGCGCGGCAGGCTAGCGGGCCGGTCCGACACTCCCGTCGCAGCGGTACCAACCGTCACGCTCTGGTCTAGGATGAGAGATCGGCTCACTCAACCGGCGGTGGGCCCGGTCGCGGTGGGAGACTTGCCCCATGCCCCTCACCGAGCCGTACGACGACCACCTCCCCGAGGAGGGGTCGTCCGCCGCCGCGCCCGAGGCCGGCGCGGGACCGGGTGCGGGGGCGCCCGAGCCGGAGCCCACCCTTCCCGAGCCGGTCCGGCAGCGCATCGTCGCGCTCACCGCGGCGGTGCTGCCCGGGTTGCCCGCCGACGAGGTGCCGGTGCCGCTGCGCCGGGTGGCCAAGTTCGCCCCGAACCGCCGTGCCCGGCTGGGCGGGTCGGTGATCGCCGCCCAGCTCACCGCCGACCCGCTGTTCCGCCAGCGGGTCACCGCCCGGGTGCTGGTCGACGCCGGCGACCTCGGCGCCGCCGTGGTCGAGGGCACCGCGCCGGGCGCCGCCGACCCGGTCGAGGTGGCCGCGCTGGCGTACCTGGCCCGGCCCCGGGGCTGGCGGGAGCTGATCGAGGCCAGCGGGGCGGCGGTGCGCGCCGAGGCGGACAGCGCCGTGGTGGCCGAGCTGGTCCGCGAGGCCGAGCAGCGGGCCGGCCGCGCCGAGCACGACCGGGCGGTGGCCCGGGTCGAGGCGGAGAAGCTCCGCGACGAGCTGGCCCGGGTCCGCGAGGAGCTGGGGCAGCTGCGGGAGGAGAACCGCCAGCTCCAGCGGACGCTGCGGGAGACGCAGGCGCGCGAGCGCCGGGCCAACGAGCTGCTCGCCACCGAGCGGGGCCGGGCCGCCCGGGCGGCCGCCGACAGCGACGCCGAGCTGCGCCGCGCCCGGGCCCGGCTGGCCGAGGCGGAGGCGGCGGCCGGGGTGGCCCGGGCCAGTGCGAAGGAGGCCCGCTCGGTCGACGACGCCCGGCTCTGGCTGCTGCTGGAGACCATCGGGCAGGCCGCCGTCGGGCTGCGCCGGGAGCTGGCGCTGGACCCGGTGGAGAAGCTGCCGGCCGACTTCGTGGCCGACGCGTTCGCCGACTCGTCGGCCACCACGCCCGCCGGCACCGCCGCCCGGGCCCGGGACACCGACGACCCCGCCCGGCTGGACCAGCTGCTCGCCCTGCCCCGGGCGCACCTGGTGGTGGACGGCTACAACGTCACCAAGCGCGGCTTCGGCGAGATGTCCCTGGAACAGCAGCGCAAACGCCTGATCACCGGGCTCGGCGGGATCGCCGCGCAGACCGGCGACGAGGTCACCGTGGTCTTCGACGGCGCCGAGCGGATGCACGGGCTGCCGCCCACCCCGCGCGGGGTGCGGGTGCTCTTCTCCCGCAAGGGGGAGACCGCCGACGAGCTGATCCGACGCCTGGTCCGGGCCGAACCGGCCGGCCGGCCGGTGGTGGTGGTCTCCTCCGACCGGGAGGTCGCCGACGGGGTACGCCGGCACGGCGCGTACCCGCTGGGCGCGGACTCGCTGCTGCGCCGGCTGGCCCGTTCCTGACTCTTGATCACTGTTGTCCGTTTCTGTCGTACCCGGTGACTAGTGTCCGACCTGACCGACGGTGCTCGGGCGGTGACGTGAGCGTCGCCCCCGCGCACCGCACTCCGTCAGGGAGGCACGATGCTCATCGACTGCGGCAGGTGCGGGATCCGGGGCGCGGGCTGCGCCGGCTGTCTGGTGACCGCCCTGCTCGACACCGACTCGCCGGCCGCCGGCCTCGGGGACGCCGAGCACCGGGCGATCGAGGTGTTCGCCCGGGCCGGTTTCGAGGTGGAGGTGCTGGCCCACGAGAGCGAGCCGGCCCGTCCCGTCCGCCGGCGCCGGGTGGCCTGACCGGGCGCGTCACACGCCCGCCGAGCCGGCCCTCGTGGTGGTCGGCGTCCGCCGTCCGGCACGGGCACGGCACCGCGCCGGGCCCCGCGGCGGGGGGCACTAGGATGGTCGCTCACGGCGGGAGGAGCGGCGGCATGACGCGGTTACGGCGTGGTGGCGGCGGGCCGGCGGACGAGGTGCCGGCGTGACCCCCCGCGGGTGGGCGGTGCTGACCCTCGGCGGGCTGCTGCTGGCGCTGCTGGTCGCCAGCGTCGTGCTGGTGCCCTGGAGCCGGCCGCCGGCGCCCCGGGCCGACCAGGTCGCCGCGCTGGGCGACCTCCCCGCCGACCAGGTGGCCCACGCCCGCGAGTTCCGCGCCGCGCTGCGCCCCGGCGCGTACGGCGCGCTGGTGATCGGGCTGCTGGTGGCGCTGCTGCTCGGCCTCACCCCGCTCGGCGCCCGCCTGGTCGAGCTGGCCGGGCGCCCCTTCGGCGGCCACTGGACGGCCCGCGCGGTGCTCGGCGGACTCGCCGTGGTGCTCGTCGCCGACCTGCTCACCCTGCCCTTCGCCGCCTGGCGGCAGTCCGTGCTCACCCGGTACGGGCTGAGCACGCACGGCTGGAGCGGCTGGGCCGTCGACCTGCTCAAGTCGTACGCGGTCAGCGCGGTGATCGGCGCGATCGCGCTGCTCGGCTTCTACACCGTGACCCGGCTGGCCCCGCGCTGGTGGTGGGCGTTCGGTGCGGCCGGTGCGGCCGGGCTGGTCGTGCTGCTGTCGTTCGTGCTGCCGGTGCTGGTGGAGCCGGTGTTCAACCGGTTCACCCCGATGGAGCAGGGCCCGCTGCGTACCGAGCTGATGGCGATGGCCGCCCGCGACGGGGTGCCGGTGCGCGACGTGCTGGTCGCCGACGCCTCCCGGCGGACGAAGGCGGTCAACGCGTACGTGTCCGGGCTGGGGCCGACCCGGCGGGTGGTGGTCTACGACACCCTGCTGCGCGAGGCGACCCCCGCCGAGGTGACCAGCGTGGTCGCCCACGAGCTGGGGCACGCGAAGGACCGGGACGTCTGGACCGGCACGCTGACCGGCGCGCTCGGCGCCGCCCTGGCGGTGGTCGCGCTCTACCTGCTCGGCTCCTGGGGGCCGCTGCTGCGGCTGGCCGGCGTCGACTCGGTGGCCGAGCCGCGCGCGTTCCCGCTGCTGATCGCCCTGGTGACGGTCGCCGGGCTGATCGCCGCGCCGGCGCAGGCGCTGGTCTCCCGCCGGGTCGAGGCGCGCGCCGACGCGCACGCGCTCGCGCTGACCGGTGACCCGGCCACCTTCGAGGCGATGCAGCGCCGGCTGGCCGGGATCAACCTGGCCGATCCCGACCCGCCGCGCTGGGAGTACCTCTGGTCGGCCTCGCACCCGTCCACCGTGGAGCGGATGGCCGCCGCCCGCGCCTACGCCAGGGAGGCCGGCGGATGAGCCGGACGCTGCTGATCACCAACGACTTCCCGCCCCGTCCCGGCGGCATCCAGTCCTTCGTGCACAACCTGGCCGTCCGCCAGCCCACCGGCTCGGTGGTGGTCTACGCCTCCAGCTGGCGCGGGGCGGCGAAGTTCGACGCCGACCAGCCCTTCGAAGTGGTCCGGGAGCGGACCAGGGTGCTGCTGCCCACCCCGCTGGTGGCCCGCCGGGCCGCCCGGCTGGCCCGCGAGCACGACTGTGACACCGTCTGGTTCGGCGCCGCCGCCCCGCTGGGCCTGCTCGCGGCCGGCCTGCGCCGCCGGGCGGGCATCCGCCGGGTGGTCGCGCAGACCCACGGCCACGAGATCGGCTGGGCGGCGCTGCCCGCCGCCCGGGCCGCGCTGCGCCGGATCGGCCGCGGCACCGACGTGGTCACCTACCTCGGCGACTACACCCGGGTACGCCTGGAACGGGCGCTGCACGGGGTGACCGACCTGCGTCGCCTGGCGCCCGGCGTCGACGTGGACACCTACCACCCGTCGGTCGACGGCGAGCCGGTCCGCCTGCGGCTGGGCCTGGCCGACCGCCCGGTGGTGGTCTGCGTGTCCCGGCTGGTGCCCCGCAAGGGGCAGGACATGCTGATCCGGGCCATGCCGGAGATCCGCCGCCGGGTGCCCGACGCGGCGCTGCTGGTGGTCGGCGGCGGGCCGTACCGGGCGGCGCTGGAGAAGCTGGCGCGGCAGACCGGCGTGGAGCGGGACGTGGTCTTCACCGGCTCGGTGCCCTCGGCGGAGCTGCCCGCGCACTACGCCGCGGGCGACGTCTACGCGATGCCCTGCCGCACCCGCAACCGGGGGCTGGACGTCGAGGGGCTCGGCATCGTCTACCTGGAGGCCTCCGCGACCGGCCTGCCTGTGGTCGCCGGTGACTCCGGGGGCGCGCCGGACGCGGTCCGCGAGGGGGAGACCGGGTACGTGGTGCGCGGCCGGGACGTGGCCCAGCTCGCCGACCGGGTGGCCACCCTGCTCGCCGACCGGGACCTGGCCCGGCAGCTCGGCGCGGCCGGCCGGGCCTGGGTGGAGCGGGAGTGGCGCTGGGAGACCCAGGCGCAGCGGATGGCCGCCCTGCTCGGCCACTGACGACCGGTCCGGTCGCGCCGGTCCGGTCGCGCCGGTTTGGGGCGGGACACCACCGCGAGCGTGATACCTCAGCGGCATCAATATGCCTCTGAGGTATCACGCTCGTTCACTGACGGCCGTCCGGCACGACCCGCGCGTGGCGGCTCGCAGGTGCGGTCGCGGTCAGGTTCCGACGGGGACCGGCTCGGCCGGGGCGGCCGGGGCGGTTCCGGCGGCCCGGCGGGACAGCTTCCCCGGCCACCAGGTGCGGGCGCCCAGGTCGAGCGCCAGCGCCGGGATGAGCAGGCTGCGGACCAGCAGCGTGTCGAGCAGGATGCCGACGGCCACGATCACCCCGGTCTGCATCGACGGCACCAGCGGCAGCACGCCCAGCGCGCCGAAGGTGGCCGCCAGCACGACCCCCGCGCTGGTGATGACGCCGCCGGTGACGGTCAGCGCGCGCAGCACGCCCGGCCGGTGCCCCAGCCGCGCCGTCTCCTCCCGGGCCCGCGTCATCAGGAAGATCGTGTAGTCGACGCCGAGGGCGACCAGGAACAGGAACGCCTGCAGCGGGATGCCCACGAAGAGCTTGGTGTAGCCCAGCGCGTCCAGGATGAGGCCGGCGGCCCCCATCGCGGCGGCGTACGACAGGACCACGCTCACCATCAGCAGCAGCGGCGCGACCAGCGCCCGCAGCAGGAGCACCAGGATGACCAGGACGACGGCGAGCACGAGCGGGATGACCACCCGGTTGTCCCGGCTGACGACGCGCTCCTCGTCCACCAGGACCGCGGTCCTGCCGCCGACCAGCGCCTGGGCGCCGGGCACCTCGTGCACCGCCGTGCGGAGCCGCTGCACGGTCGCCAGGGCGGCGTCGCTGTCCGGGGTATCGGCCAGCACCGCCGGGATCCGCACCCAGGCATCGTCGGCGGAACGCTCCGGCTCGTCGACCCGGGCCACGCCGGGCACCGCCCGGGCGGCGGTGATCACCTGGTCGGCCGTACCGGCCGTGGCCAGGATCTCGGCCGGCGATGCGGAACCGCTCGGGTAGTGCGCGGCGATCAGCCGCTGGCCGGTCACCGAGCCGACCTCCGAGGTGAAGGACTCCTCGTTGGGCAGACCGATGCTCAGGTTGCCGATGCCGAAGGTCAGCGCGACGAGCGCCGCCGCGGTGCCGATCCAGACCGCGCGGGGCCGGCCCCCGACCAGCGCCGCGATCCGGCGCCAGATCCCGTGGTCGGTGGTCACGTCGGCGGTGACGGCGGTCGGCGTGTAGCGCGGCACGAACGGCCAGAAGAGCCACCGTCCGCAGAGGACGAGCACCGCCGGCAGCAGGGTGGTCATGGCGAGCAGGGCGGCGCCGATGCCGACCGCGCCGACCGGGCCCAGGCCGCGGGTGGAGGGCAGCTCGGCGGCGAGCAGGCAGAGCAGTCCGATCGCGACGGTCGCCGCCGAGGCGCAGATCGCGCCGAACGACCGGCGCAACGCCACCTGCATCGCCTCGTGCCGGTCGGCGTGCCGGCGCAGCTCCTCCCGGTACCGGGCGATCAGCAGCAGGGCGTAGTCCACGCCGACGCCGAAGACCAGCACGGTCAGGATGGTCTGGCTCTGGAAGTCCACCGTCACCCCGCCGTACCTGGCCATCAGGTAGACGATGCCGCCGGCGAACTGGTTGGCGATGCCGACGGTGATCAGCGGGATCAGCCAGAGCACCGGGCTGCGGTAGGTGACCAGGAGCAGCACCGCGACGGTGGCCGCGGTCGCCAGCAGCAGCGTGACGTCCATCCCGCCGAACGCGTCGAAGACGTCGCTCTCCGCCGCCGCGTCACCGGTCAGCGCGGTGCGCAGGCCGGCCGGCTGGTCGACGGCGAGCCGCTCCTTGACGTCGGTCACCGCCTCCGGGCGCTGGGTGTCGTCGCCGGCGACCGGGAAGGACACCAGCAGCGCCTTTCCGTCCTCACTGGGCACCGGGGGCGACACCGCCCCGCCGTCGGCGTACCGGGCGAACACGGCGCGGTCGGCCTCGGCCTTGGCCCGGTCGGCGTCGGTGAGGCCGCTGTCGCGGACGTAGACGGCGATCGCCACCGGCTTCTCCGACTCGGGGAAGGCCGCCTCGGCCCGCGCGACGGCCCGGCTGCTCTCCACGCCGGCGGGGAGCAGGCCGAGGGTGTCGTTGTCCTGCACCTCGCTCAGCTTGATGGAGAGCGGGCCGGCCACCGCGACGAGGACCAGCCAGAAGACGATCAGGGCGTACTTGCTGCGTCGGCCGGACGGCAGACCGGCCAGTCTTTGCCGGGACATGTCGGGTTCCTCCGAGGATCGGGTTCGCTTCCTGCCTTCGATCCTTCTGGCCCGCGGGCGTGCGGACAGGAGTGTCACGTCCCCGACGCCGGTGGTCCTAGCACCACCGAACCCGCGGCGGTCGTGCCCGAGAATGGAACTCGTGGACAGCCCCGTACGAGAGTTCGCCCGCCAGACGCTCCGGCCCGGCGCGACCGCCGCCCTCCAGGGCCTGGCCGTGGCCGTGCTCTCCCTGACCACCAACCTCGCGCTGTTCGCGCTGTCGCTGGTGTCGCTGCTGCTCATCCCCGCCTTCGGCATCGGCTTCGCGCTCTTTCCGATGACGACCGCGCTGGTCCGGCTCTCGACCGGGCTGCAGCGCCGGCTCGCCCGGTGGGCCGGCGTGCCCATCGCCACCCCGTACCGGCCGTTGCCGCCGGGGGCGCAGTTCGGCACCTGGCGCCGCTTCCGGTGGGTGGTGGGCGACCCGGCCACCTGGCGGGACTTCGCCTGGCTGGTCCCCGGCGCGGTCACCGGCGGGGCGTGCCTGCTCGCCTTCGCCCTGCCGCTGTACGGGCTGGAGGGCTCGCTCGGGGTGCCGCTGCTGCTCTACCTGATCGCCGACTCGTACGGCTACGGCCTGTTCTGGCCGATGACCAACCTCGCCGAGGCGCTGGCCGCGCTGCCGCAGGGCTGGCTGCTGCTGCTCGGCGGCCTGGCCGTCGCCCCCTGGCTGGTCTGGCTGCACCTGCAGTTCGCCCGGCTCTTCCTGGCCCCCACCCGGGCGGCGGAGCTGGCGCTGCGGGTCCGCCAGCTCACCGTCACCCGGGCCGACACCGTCGACGCCCAGGCGGCCGAACTGCGTCGCATCGAGCGGGACCTGCACGACGGGGCGCAGGCCCGGCTGGTCGCGTTGAGCATGAGCATCGGCCTGGCCGAGCAGCTGCTGGCACAGGACCCGGCCGCCGCCGGGAAGCTGCTGGCCGAGGCGCGGGAGACCAGCGGCCAGGCCCTGGTCGAGCTGCGCGACCTGGTACGCGGCATCCACCCGCCGGTGCTCGCCGAGCGCGGACTCGACGGCGCGGTCCGCGCGCTCGCGCTGGCCGTGCCGCTGCCGGTGGAGGTCGAGGTCGACCTGCCCGGCCGCCCGGAGGCGCCGGTGGAGTCCGCGGCGTACTTCGCGGTGGCCGAGGGGCTGGCGAACATCACCAAGCACAGCGGCGCCGCGCACGCCTGGATCCACCTGGGCCACGACGACGGGCGGCTGACCATCGAGGTGGGTGACGACGGCCGGGGCGGCGCCGATCCGGCGGGGGGCAGCGGACTGGCCGGTATCGGACGACGGCTCGCGGCCTTTGATGGAACGATGGTGGTGACCAGTCCGCCCGGCGGGCCCACAGTCGTGACCATGGAGCTGCCTTGCGAGTTGTCATCGCCGAAGACCTCGCCCTCCTCCGGGACGGGCTGACCCGCATCCTCGAGGCGTTCGGCTTCGAGGTGGTCGCGGCCGTCGACAACGGACCGTCGGTGCTGTCGGCCCTGGTGACCCACCGCCCGGACGTGGCGGTCCTCGACGTCCGGCTGCCGCCGACCTTCACCGACGAAGGGTTGCAGGCGGCCATCCAGGCCCGCACCGAGATCCCCGGCCTGCCGATCCTGGTGCTCTCCCAGCACGTCGAGCAGCTCTACGCCCGGGAGCTGCTCTCCGACCGTGCCGGTGGCGTCGGCTACCTGCTCAAGGACCGGGTCTCCAACGTGGCCCAGTTCGTCGACGCGGTACGCCGGGTGGCCGGCGGCGGCACGGTGATGGACCCGGAGGTGGTCTCCCAGCTGCTGGCCAGCCGTTCCGGGGCCGAGCCGTTGCAGGAGCTGACCGCCCGGGAGCGCGAGGTGCTGGGCCTGATGGCCGAGGGGCGGTCCAACGCGGCGATCGCCGCACGACTCTTCGTCACCGAGAAGGCGGTCAGCAAGCACATCAACAACATCTTCAGCAAGCTGCGGATGCCGCCGTCGGACGACGACAACCGGCGGGTGCTGGCGGTGCTGACGTACCTCAACGGGGACGACAGTCAGCTGCCGGTGCCGGGCCGGGTGCCGCGGCGTACCGCCGCCGGGCCGGCGCTACCCGGCTGAGGCGACCGGCTCGGCGCCGGCCACCGTGGACAGCGCGGGGGAGCGGCCGAGGCAGCCCTCGGCCGGGCCCGGCCGACCGAAGTACCAGCCCTGGCCGGCGTCGCAGCCGATCGCCCGCAGCCGGTCGGCCTGCCCGGCCGTCTCCACCCCCTCGGCGGTGACGGTCAGGTCCAGCGCGTGGGCCAGCGACACCAGCGAGGCGAGGATCCGCTCGTCGGTACGGCTCGCCGGGTCGGCCGCCGGCGCGCGCAGCCCGGCCACGAACTCGCCGGCCACCTTCAGCTCGGTCACCGGCAGGTCCCGCAGGTACGCCAGGTTGCAGTAGCCGGTGCCGAAGTCGTCGATGGCGATCCGTACGCCGAGGTCGGCCAGGACCCGCAGGGCCCGGACCGGGTCCTCGGCGGTGCTCATCATGGTGCTCTCGGTGATCTCCAGCTGGAGCCGTTCCGGGGGCAGGCCGGTGGCGGTCAGCAGGCCCCGCACCTTCTGCACCAGGTCGGGCCGCTGCACCTGGCGGACCGCCAGGTTGACGCTGACGAAGGGGGCCCGGGCGCCCCAGCTCTCCGCCTCGCGGCACGCCTCCGCGAGCACCCAGCCGCCGAGCCGGACGATCAGGCCGGTCTCCTCGGCCAGCCCGATGAAGCTGCCCGGCCGGAGCACCCCCAGCTCCGGGTGGCGCCAGCGGACCAGCGCCTCCACGCCCAGCACCGTGCCGTCGCGCAGCGAGGTCAGCGGCTGGTAGTCGAGGAAGAACTCGCCCCGGTCGATCGCGGCGGGGATCGCCGCGGCGAGGGCGTACCGGGCCAGGTCGGCGCGGTGGCGGTCCGGGTCGAACACCGACCAGCGGGCGCCCCCGGCCGCCTTGGCCCAGTGCAGCGTGCTGTCCGCCGCCCGCATCAGCTCACCGGGGGTGGTGCCGGCCACCGGGCGCTCCACGATGCCGATGCTGGCGGTGACGGTCAGCTCGTGCCCGTCGACCAGCGCCGGATCGGCGAGCGCGGCCAGCGCCGCCTCGGCGACCGCGATCGCGTCGTCGATCCGGGCGGTGCGCTCGACCAGGATGACGAACTCGTCGCCGCCGAGGCGGGCGACCAGGTGCTCGCCGAGCGCCGCGCGCAGCCGCCGGCCCACCGACACCAGCAGCGCGTCGCCGACCTGGTGCCCGAGCGAGTCGTTGATCACCTTGAACCGGTCGAGGTCGAGGAAGCAGACGGCCACCCGGTCGGCGCCCCGGCCCGGCGCGCCGATGGCCGCGGTGAGCCGTTCGGTGAACAGGACCCGGTTGGGCAGGTCGGTCAGCGGGTCGTGGGTGGCCTGGTGGCGGAACCGGGCCTCGCTGTCGCGCAGCGCCCGCTCGGCCTGGGCCCGGGCCACCATCGCGGCCCGGCGGATCGACTCCTGCTCGTCGAGCGTCCGGTCGCGCAGCGCCCGCGCGTACCCGGTGGCGACGGTGGCCAGCAGCCGGGCCATCCGGTCCTCGACGTCGTCGGCGACCAGCCCCAGGTCGCGGATCAGGCGGAGCTGTATGACCTCCACCGTGCGGCCGAGCCCCTCGGCCGAGGCGATGTGGGCGGCGACCAGTTCCGCGCCCACCTGGTGCCCGACCCGCGGGTCGAACGGTTCGGCCCGCAGCGCCCCGGCCAGCCGCTCGGTGAGCTGTTGCAGCAGCAGTTCCAGCTGCGCCTGGGTCATCGGCAGGTAGCTGGTGCCGGAGACCGCCTTGGCCCAGGCGCGGGCGAACGTGCCGGGGCACGACCGGCGGCCCGACATGTCCGGCGTCTCAGCCACCGAGGCGTCCGACGCCACCGATGAAGACCGCCTGCGCGGCGTCCTCGGCGCTCTCCGGCGACTCCGGCCGCCACTGCGGCACCCAGACCACGCCCGGGTCGAGCAGGGTGAACCCGTCGAAGAGGGCGGTCAGCTCGGCCCGGCTGCGGATCGACAGCGGGCTGTCGGTGCGGCGGTAGACCCGCTCGGCCTCGGCCCGTTCGCCGGTGTGGCCGCGGTCCTCGTCGCTGGCCTGCGACATGACCAGGTAGCTGCCGGGCGCCAGCGTCTCGCGCAGGTACCGTACGACCTCCTCCGGCCGGTCGGAGTCCGGGACGAAGTGCAGCACCGCCACGATCAGCACGGCGACCGGCTGGGAGAAGTCGAGCAGCCTGGTCACCTCGGGGTGGCCCAGGATCGCCTCGGGCCGGCGCAGGTCCTCCTGGACGATCGTGGCGCCGGGGTTGCCCTGCAGGATCTCCCGGCTGTGGGCCACGGCGACCGGGTCGACGTCGACGTAGACCACCCGGGAGTCGGGCGCGGCGCGCTGGGCGATCTCGTGCACGTTGCCGACGGTGGGGATGCCCGAGCCGATGTCGAGGAACTGGCGTACGCCGGAGTCGACCAGGTACTGCACGGCCCGGCGCATGAACGCCCGGTTGGCCTGGGCCATCAGCGGGGCCTCGGGCACCGCCTCCATCATCGCCCGGGCCGCCGCCCGGTCGGCGGCGAAGTTGTGCGAGCCGCCGAGGTAGTAGTCGTACATGCGGGCGACGCTGGGGCGCTCGATGTCGATGTCGTCGGGTGCCCAGTCCGGCCGCTGCATGCCCACCCCTTTAGTACGACAAACGCGAGGATCGTCGCCCGCGCGGGCCACCCGGGTATTCTGCCCCCGCTTCGCCGCAGTGCAAAGACCACGGTCGCTGCGCGACGGCGCGCTCACGCAGGGCGCTCGCGGCGGCGCCCCCGCCGGTGCCCGGACAGGCGAGAGGTCCGCGACCGGAGGGCGGGCGCGGACCTCTCGACCAACGGGCGGAAGCCCTCAGAACTTCGGCGCGTCCGGGGCCTCCAGCAGACCCAGCCGCAGCGCCGTCATCAGCGCCTGCGCCCGGTTGGCCGCGCCCAGCTTCTCGTAGAGCTTCGAGATGTGGGTCTTGGCGGTGGACTCGCTGACGAAGAGCTGCTTGGCGATGCCGGCCACGCTCATGCCGTCGGCCAGCAGCCGCAGCACCTGCCCCTCGCGGGGGGAGAGCTGCGGACCGGACGGCGCCAGCCGGCGCTTCATCGCCTCGGCCAGGTCGGCCGCGGTGAACGCGCTGGGGGAGGAGGCGGCGTGCCGGGCGGCGGCCACCACCTCGTCGGCCGGCGCGGTCTTCGGCACGAAGGCGCTCGCCCCGGCCTCCAGCGCACCGAAGAGCTGGTCGTCACCGGCGTACATGGTGAGCACGACGATCCCCATCGACGCGCTGGACTTGCGCAGGGCGCGGGTGGCCTCCAGGCCACTGCCGTCCGGAAGGCGCAGATCCATGATCACGACGTCCGGCTGCAGCGCGCCAGCCTGCCGTACGCCCTCCGCCGCCGTGGCGGCCTCGCCGACGACCTCGAACTGCCGGTCGCGCTCGAAGGCGTGCCGAAGGCCCTTGCGGATCAGGTCGTGATCGTCGACAAGGAGGACCTTGGTACGAGTGGCCGGTGTCGGGCTTGTGGTCATCCTCGGGTTACTCCCCTTCTGCTGCTGCGCTGCCACGCACGTTATCGCGCCGGGGCGAGGAACCGACCACCACCGCCACGGTCGTGCCGCTGGGCTGTCGCGGCCTGATCTCCAACCGGCCCCGGATACGTTCCGCCCTCTCGGCCATGATCGCAAGACCGTAGTGCCCGTCGGTGCGCTGGTCACCGATGCCGTGACCGTCATCCGACACTTCGATCTGCGCGTACGGGGGGTCCACCTCGCAGGTGACCCAGAGATTCGAGGCCCCAGCGTGCTTGCGCGCGTTGGTGACCGCCTCCTGCGCGATACGCAGCAACTCCGCCTCGGTGGCGGCGGGGAGCCGGGCGGTGGACTCGTCCAGCGACAGGTGCACCCGCAGGCCGCCGGAGGCGCCGACGGTGCGGGCGTACTCGGCGATCGCGGCGGCCAGGCCGCCGTGCCGGTCCACCTCGCTGCGCAGCTCGAAGAGGCTCAGCCGCAGCTCGGTGATCACCCGGGTCACCTCGCCGCGCAGCGTGCGCAGCCCCTCGGCGGTCTCCTCGGCGTCGTCGTAGACGGTGGCCAGGGCGTTGTCGATGCCGTAGCCGACCATCACCAGCTCCTGGGCGACCCCGTCGTGGATCTCCCGGGCCAGCCGCTGGCGCTCCTCGTTGGTGGCCAGCGAGCGCACCTCGTCGAAGAGCAGCGCCGCCTCCAGCCGCAGCGCGGCGGGGCCGGTCAGCGCGGTCACCCGGGACACCACCGGCGGCGGGTACGCCTGCGCGGCGTCCGCCTCCAGCACCACCAGCCCGACCGTACGCACGCCGGCGACCAGCGGCACGATCAGCGCGGACACGTCCCCGCCCCGGTGCGAGCGGGCCTGCGACCGGGCGGCGGTCTGCGGCTGCTGGCTGGCCCAGGCGTCGGCGATGGCCGAGTCGGCGTCGAGCGTGGTCTCCCAGTCGACCCGGTCCACGCCCACCTGGGCGAGGACCACCAGCCGGCCGCCGCCGCTGGCGGAGAGCACCGCGGCCCGGTTGTTGGGGGCGACCGTGCGCAGCTCCTCCAGCAGGTGCTCGGCGATGCCGCCCGGGTCCAGGGTGGCGCCGGGCAGCTGCCGGGCCACCGTACGCAGCTGGGTCAGCAGCCGGGTCGCCTCCGCGTACGGCTGGGGCTTGCCCTCGCCGCGGACCCGCATCACCTGGTGCAGCGTGCCGGCCGCGTAGAGGCCGAGCCCGGCCAGGATCAGCCACTGCGCGCAGACCGCCAGGTAGCCGGGCTGGCCGAGCTGCCGCCCGCCGTCCACCTCGGTGAACCCCCCGGCGATCAGCAGGGTGGCCGCGGTGACGCCGAGCAGCGCCGCTCCCTCCCGGAAGCGGCGGCGCAGCGCCGTCACCGTCACCGGCACGGCCAGGTAGGGCAGCACCGCGGAGGCCCCGAGCCCGCCTACCGACCCGCCGAGGGCGGACTCGACGGCGACCTGGCTGGCGGCCAGCCCCAGCACCACCGCCTCGGCCACCCGGCTGAGCGGGCCGAGCAACCGGTGCTCGGGGGCGAGCACCGCCGGCAGTCCGGCGACCGCCAGCAGGGCGATCCACCAGAGCTGGGCGGGATCGCGGGTGGCGATCAGGGTGAGGGCGGCGACCAGCGCCAGCATCACCCCGCGCGCGGCTGCGGCGAGGGGATGCGGCTGGGGCCGGGCAGGTGTGGAGGCGGGCACGTGACGGATCGTAGTCAGCCTCGGTAGATTTCGGCGATCTCGGACGCGTACGTCTTGTGCACGACCTGCCGCTTGACCTTGAGCGAGGGGGTCAGCTCGCCGGTGGCCTCGGTGAAGTCGCGGGGCAGGACCCGGAAGACCTTGATCGCCTCGGCCTTGGAGACCGACTGGTTGGCCAGGTCCACCGCGACCTGGATCTCGGTGCGCAGCGCCTCGTGCTCCTGCAGCCGCTCGACCGGGGTGTCCTCCGGCAGGCCGTGCGAGGCCAGCCACTTCGGCAGCGCCTCCTCGTCGACGGTGACCAGGGCGGCGATGAACGGCTGCCGGTCGCCGACCACCACGCACTGGCTGATCAGCGGGTGCGCCCGGACCTGGTCCTCCAGCACGGCCGGGGCGACGTTCTTGCCGCCGGCCGTCACGATGATCTCCTTCTTGCGCCCGGTGATGCTGACGAAGCCGTCGTCGTCGATCTGGCCCAGGTCGCCGGTGCGGAACCAGCCGTCGGCGGTGATCGCCTCGGCGGTGGCCGCCTCGTTGCGCCAGTAGCCCTGGAAGATCAGGTCGCCGGAGATCAGGATCTCGCCGTCGTCGTCGATCCGGATGGTGACGCCGGGCAGCGGCCGGCCGACCGTGCCGATCCGGGTGGCGTTGGGCAGGTTGGCCGCGGCGGCGGGGGAGGTCTCGGTCAGGCCGTAGCCCTCGCAGATGGTCACCCCGATGCCCCGGAAGAAGTGCCCGAGCCGGGCGCCGAGCGGCGCGCCGCCGGAGATGGCGTCGCGGCAGCGGCCGCCGAGCGCGGCGCGCAGCTTGCGGTAGACCAGCCTGTCGAAGAACGCGTGCTGGGCGCGCAGGCCGAGGCTCGGGCCGTCGGCGGTCTCCAGCGCCTCGCTGTAGGCGATCGCCACCTGCTCGGCCCGGTCGAAGATCTTGCCCTTGCCGGCCGCCTCGGCCTTCTGCCGGGCGCCGTTGTAGACCTTCTCGAAGACCCGGGGCACGGAGAGCACGAAGGTCGGCTTGAACTCCTGCAGCTCGCCGACCAGGTTCTTGGTGTCGGCGCAGTGCGCCATGGTGGCCCGGGCCTGCACCACGCCGATCTGGATGAGCCGGGCGAAGGCGTGCGCCAGCGGCAGGAAGAGCAGGGTCGACGCGCCGGGCCGGAACAGGTTCGGCAGCACCGGGACGGCGTTGGCGATGTCGGCGTACATGTTGCGGTGGGTCAGCACGCAGCCCTTGGGCCGGCCGGTGGTGCCGCTGGTGTAGATGATCGTGGCGACGTCACCGGCGTGGACCGCCTTGCGGCGCCGCTCGACCTCATCCGGGTCGACCGACGCACCGGCCGCGACGATCTCGTCCACCCCGCCCAGCTCGATCTGCCAGACCTGGCGCAGCTCGGGCAGCCGGTCGTGGACGCCGGCGACCAGGGTGGCGTGCGCGTTGGACTCCACCACGACGGCGACCGCGCCGGAGTCGGCGAGGATCCAGGCGGCCTGCTCGGCGCTGGAGGTCTCGTAGATCGGCACGGTCACCGCGCCGGCCGCCCAGATGGCGTAGTCGAGCAGGGTCCACTCGTAGCGGGTGCGGCTCATCAGCCCGACCCGGTCACCCGGGTTGATGCCGGCGCCGACCAGGCCACGGGCCACGGCGACGACCTCGTCGCGGAACTGCCGGCAGGTCACGTCCACCCGCGGCGGGCCGCCGGGGGTGGCGGGCCGGACGAACTGCACCGCGTCCGGCGCGGCCTCGGCGTTGTCCCAGACCGGGTCGGTCAGGTTGGCCGCGTCGCCGACGGTGACGATCGGCGGAACGGAGAACTCGCGCAACTGCACTCCCTCGTGCTCGCACTGGCCGGGCCGGCCGCCGTGGCGGATCGGCTTTGTCGAAACCTACCCGCATGCCCAGATGACTGAGGTAGGGAGGTTGCCCGCCCGTCTGGTGGGACGCCGCCCCGCCCGGCCATCGGCGCCCGGCGCGCCGCCCGGGGCGGGGTGGAGCGGCACACGCCGGGGTGGCTCCGGGTAGCCTCCCCCCCATGGCGGACTCCTCCACCCAGTCGATCATCATCGGCGCGTCACCGGACCGGGTGGCGGCGGTCATCTGCGACTTTCCGAGCTACCCCGAGTGGACCGAGGCGGTGCGCCGCGTCGAGGTGGTCGAGGAGTACGAGGACGGCTACGCCAGCCAGGTCCACTTCACCATCGACGCCGGCGTGATGGCCGACGAGTACGTGCTGGCGTACGAGTACGCCGAGGACCTGTCCCGGATCGAGTGGCATCTGGTGGCGCCGTCGAAGATGCAGCGGTCCCAGCGCGGGTCGTACGACATCGTCGGCAACCCGGACGGGACGTCGACGGTCACCTACACCCTCGAGGTCGAGCTGTCGGTGGGCATGCTCGGCATGTTTCGCCGCAAGGCCGAGAAAATGATCATGGATACGGCGTTGAAGCAGCTCAAGCGCCGGGTAGAAGCATCCGGTGCGGCACAGTGACGTCGCAGCCGACGGCACGGTAGAGGAGCCGACCATGGCGGGTACGCAACCGGGTTCCGCCCGGGAAGAGGCCGAGCGGCTGGTCGCCACGCTGCTCGCCACCGCGCGGTTGGCCAACGCCGGGCCCGGCGGCGGACCCTGGGGTCCGCTCGGTGGGATTCTCTCCGGTGTCCTCGGTCACAGTGGCGGCAGTGCCCGCCCCGACGGCGACGGCCGGGGGGCCGGAGGATTCGCCACCGGATCGCCCGAATGCTGCGTCTGCCCGGTCTGTCGGGGTATCGCGGCGTTGCGCGACCCGAGTCCGGAATTCGCCGAGCGCCTCGCCACCGGCGCCGGTGACCTGGCCGCCGGGATCGCCAGCCTGATGCGCGCGTTCGCGCCGGCCGAGGGCGGGGAAGCCCCGGACCGGACGGCCGGACCGGCCGGACCGGCCGGCGCACCGGGGCCCGCCGCCGGGTCGGGCGCCGATGCCGACCACGTGTGGCGCGAGGCGACCCGTACCGGGCATGATTCTCCGTCGGCGCCGGAGCGGGACGTCTGGTCCGCCGCCACGCGGGCGGAGGACGTGGTCGTGCCGGCCGCCGCCGCCCCGCCCGGCGACGACGCCGGGCCGGTCGCACCGGCCCAGGTCCGGCCGACGGCCGACCACCCGGTGGTGCCCGCCTCGCGCGCGCCGGCCGACGCGGGCGGGGACGCACCAGGCGACGGGGCCTGAACACCGGACATTCGACATCGCACGGCCGGTCCGGCCGATGTCGGGCAGCACAGCAGAGGGGAGTGGCAGCGGTGACGCTGACCATCGGAGTCGACGTCGGTGGCACGAAGGTGGCCGGCGGTGTCGTGGACGACACCGGCAAGGTTCTCGTGCAGGCCCGACGGGACACCCCCGCGGACGACGTCGGCAAGACCCGGGACGTCATCACCGAGCTGGTCACCGAGCTGGCCACCGGGCACCAGATCGGCGCGGTCGGCATCGGCGCGGCCGGCTGGATCGACGCCTCCCGCTCCACCGTGCTCTTCGCCCCCAACCTGGCCTGGCGGGACGAGCCGCTGCGCGAGTACGTCAGCACCGCGACCGGCCTGCCGGTGATCGTGGAGAACGACGCAAACGTGGCCGCCTGGGCCGAGTTCCGCTACGGCGCGGCCCGCGACGCCGACGACTCGATGGTCATGTTCACCATCGGCACCGGTGTCGGCGGCGGCATCGTGCTCGGCGGTGAGCTGCTGCGCGGCGCCAACGGCATCGCGGCCGAGCTGGGCCACATGCTCACCGTCCCGGACGGCCACCAGTGCGGCTGCGGCCGGCTCGGCTGCATCGAGCAGTACGCCAGCGGCAGCGCCCTGGTCCGCTTCGCCCGGGCCGGCGCCCGGCAGGAGCCGCAGCGCGCCACCGCCCTGCTCGACCTGGCCGGTGGCGACGCCGAGGCGATCACCGGCCCGATGGTCACCGCCGCCGCGCAGGCCGGCGACCCGATCTCCACCGAGGCGTTCGCCCAGATCGGGCGCTGGCTCGGCACCAGCCTCGCCGACATGGCCCAGATCCTCGACCCGCAGGTCCTGGTGGTCGGCGGTGGCGTCGTCGAAGCCGGCGACCTGCTGCTCGGCCCCACCCGGCGCTCGTTCACCGACGCACTGGCCCAGCGCAGCCGGCTCCCGGTGGCCGAGGTGCGTCCCGCCGAACTGGGCAACACCGCCGGCGTCATCGGCGCCGCCGACCTCGCCCGCCGGCTGTGAGCGCGCCGCCGGCCCCCGGCGGCGGAGTGCGACTGCGGGTGGTGTCGTACAACATCCACAGCCAGCGTGACGACACGGCCGCGCTGGCGGCGGTGGTCCGCGAGGCCGCGCCCGACGTGGTGATCGTGCAGGAGGCCCCCCGCCGGTTCCTCTGGCGGCAGCGCTGCGCCGGCCTCGCCGAGTCCTTCGGCCTGGTGGTCGCCGCCGGCGGCCTGCCGTCGCTGGGCAACCTGCTGCTGACCAGCCTCCGGGTGCGGGTGCTGGCCACCCGCTGCCAGCGGTTCCCGCTCACCCCCGGGCGGCACCTGCGCGGCGCGGCGTACGCCGAGTGCGTCGTGGGCGGCGCCCGGTTCCTGCTGGCCGGCTCGCACCTCTCCACCGATCCGGCCGAGCGTCCCGGCCAGGCCGCCCTGCTCAAGCGGGAGCTGGCCGGTGCTGAGCTGCCGGTGGTGCTCGGCGCGGACCTCAACGAGGGCCCCGACGGGGAGGCCTGGCGCACCGTCGGCGAGGGACTGACCGACGCGGCGGTGGCCGCCGACGCCGCCGACCGGCACACCTACTCCTGCGCGAATCCCCGCCGGCGCATCGACGCGCTCTTCGTCGACCCGCGGGTGACGGTGCTCGGGTACGACGTGGTCGACACCCCGCTCACCCGCCGCGCCAGCGACCACTTCCCGGTCCTGGCCGACCTGCTCCTGCCGCCCACCGGCTGACCGCGTCCGCGAGTCGGCCCAGGCCCCGCCCCCGCGGTGGCCCGGGTCGGCCCGCGCCCGGAGCGCCGGGCTGGACAACCGGCTCCGGGTACGGGGAGGATGCCCGTCGAACCGGCGTTCGTGCCGCACATAAGGAGATATCCCGGTGCCCCCCTCCACCGAGCACGGCCGGCCCGAGCCGGAGACCACGCTCGCCCTGAGCCGGGACGGCCGCCCGGTCTCCGACCGGGGCGACACGGTCTGCGTCATCGGCGCCGGCGCCAGCGGCCTGACGGCCGTGAAGAACCTGAAAGAGCACGGCTTCGGCGTCGACTGCTACGAGCGCGAGACCGGTGTCGGCGGCGCGTGGAACTGGCGGCACGACCGCAGCCCGGTGTACGCCAGCACCCACCTGATCTCGTCGCGGCCGTTCACCCAGTTCCCCGACTTCCCGATGCCGGACTCCTGGCCGGACTACCCGCACCACAGCCAGCTGCTGTCCTACTTCGAGCGCTACGCCGACCACTTCGACCTGCGCCAGCACGTCTGGTTCGGCACCGAGGTCGTCCGGGTCGAGCCGGTGGCCGGCGACCGCTGGGACGTCACCACCCGCAGCACCGGCGGGTACGGCCCGGAGCGCACCTCCCGCTACGCCGCCGTGGTGGTCGCCAACGGCCACAACTGGTCGCCGAAGCTGCCCCGGTACGAGGGGCTGGAGGAGTTCCGGGGCGAGGTCATGCACGCCTCGTCCTACAAGGACCCGGCGCAGCTGCGCGGCAAGCGGGTGCTGGTGGTCGGCGCCGGCAACACCGGCTGCGACATCGCGGTCGAGGCCGCCCAGCAGGCGTCCCGCTGCTGGCACTCCACCCGCCGCGGCTACTGGTACGCCCCGAAGTACGTCCTGGGCCGCCCGGCCGACCAGGTCAACGACGCGCTGCTCGCGCTGCGGGTGCCGCTGCGGGTCCGGCAGTGGCTCTACCACTGGACGCTGCGGCTGACCGTCGGCGACCTGACCCGGTTCGGCCTGCCGAAGCCGGACCACCGGGTCTACGAGACCCACCCGATCGCCAACAGCCAGCTGGTCTACTACGTCGGCCACGGCGAGATCACCCCGGTGCCGGAGCTGGCCCGGTTCCACGCCGGTGGGGTCACCCTCACCGACGGGCGGGAGATCGACCCGGAGCTGGTCGTCTTCGCCACCGGCTACCTGCCCCGCTTCGAGTTCCTCGACCCCAAGGTGCTCGGCGACGACGACGCCTCGGGCCGCCCCCGGCTCTGGCTCAACGCCTTCGTCCCCGGGCACCCGACCCTCGCGGTGGCCGGCCTGGTGCAGCCGGACTCCGGCATCTTCACCCTGTCGCACTGGCAGACCGTGCTCTTCGCCCGGCTGCTCCAGGCCCGGCTGGGCCGCCCGGAGCGGGCCGCCGCGTTCGCGTCCCGGGTGGAGGCCGGCGCCGGGGAGCGGTACTCCGGCAAGGTCAAGGACAGCAGCCGGCACTGGTTCGAGGTGGGCCACGCCGACTACCTGCGCGCCGTGCAGCGCGCCCTGTACGAGCTGGAGGGCGACCGGTGAGCGCGAGGAGTGAGCCGGGTTTGCGAGCCCCGCAGTCGCGAACGGAGACGGCACGGTGAGCGCGAGGAGTGTGGCGGGGCGGGCTCGGGCGGTCGCGGACGGAGGGCGGAGCAGATGAGCGAGCGGCTGCGGATCATGCGGGGCCGGGAGTGGGCCCGCCCGGTCCGGCCGGCCCGCCGGGAGGTGCTGGGCGTCGCCCCGGAGCTGGAGGAGGGGCGGCCGCCGCTGCTCTTCGTCCCCGGCTTCGGGCACGGGGCCTGGGCGTTCGCCGAGCACTGGCTGGAGCACGCCGCGTCGCGCGGCTTCGCCGCGTACGTGCTGAGCCTGCGCGGGCACGGCGGCAGCGAGCCGGCGCCGGAGGCGACGCTGCGGGCGTACACCCATGACGTGGTCCAGGTGGCGGCGGGCCTGCCGCGCCAGGCGGTGCTGGTGGGGCACGGCGCCGGGGCGCTCGTGGTGACCCACGCGCTGGCCCGCTACCCGGCGCGGGCCGCGGTGCTGGTCGCGCCGGCGCTGGGCGGCTGGTCGACGGCCGGGGTGGCGCTGCGCCGCAATCCGGTGGGCACGCTGCCCGCGCTGTTCGGCGGCGGCCTGCGGCTGCACCGGCGGCAGTTGTTCAGCGGGGAGCTGCCCGAGGCCGACGCCCGGCGCCACGTCGCGCGGCTCGGCCGGGCCGGGCGGCGCGCGCAGTGGCAGCTGCTGGCCGGGCGGGAGGCGGAGCCGGCGGTGGGCCGCCCGCCGGTGCTGGTGCTGGGCAGCCCGGACGACCGGGTGGTCCCGCCGGCCGCGCTGACCCGGGCGGCGCGCCGGTACGGCTCGGCGCCGCTGCTCTTCCCCGGCATGGGGCACGACATGATGCTCGACGCGCGGTGGCGGGAGCCGCTGGACGCGATCCTCGACTGGCTGGTCAAGGACCCGCAGCGGGTGTGACCGGCCGGCTCAGCCGGTGCTGCCGCTCAGCCGGGTGACCAGCGAGCCGGTCTGGTCCAGGGCGCTGAGGTAGGAGCGGGCCCAGGCCCGGATGTCGTGGCGGTGCAGGTGCGCCCGCATCGCCCGCATCCGGTCGCCGACGTCCTCCGGGCCGGCCCGCAGCGCCCTGAGCAGCATCTGCTTGAGGCCCTCCAGGTCGTGCGGGTTGACCAGGTACGCCTGCTCCAGCTCGGCCGCCGCGCCGGCGAACTCGCTGAGCAGCAGCGCGCCGGTGTCGTCGATCCGGGCGGCGACGTACTCCTTGGCGACCAGGTTCATCCCGTCGCGCAGCGGGGTCACCGCCATCACGTCGGCGACCCGGTAGAGGGCGGCCAGTTCGGCGCGGTCGAAGGGCTGGGTGAGGTAGTGGATGGCCGGCTCGCCGACCCGGCCGAACTCGCCGTTGATCCGGCCGACCTCGCGTTCCACCCGGTCCCGCAGGATCTGGTACTGGCCGACCCGCTCCCGGCTGGGCACCGCCACCTGGACCAGCACGGTGTCCCGGACCTTGACGTCGCCGCTGGCCAGCAGCTCGCTGTAGGCCTTGAGCCGCTGCTCGATGCCCTTGGTGTAGTCCATCCGGTCGACGCTGAGGATCACCTGCTGCGGGTCGCCGAGGTCGTGGCGCAGCCGGCGGGCCCGGGCGGTCACGTCGGGCCGTCCGGCGAGCGCGGCCATCTCGGCCGTGTCGATCGAGACCGGGTACGCCCCGACCCGCACCACCCGGTCGTCGACGCCGATCCGCCGGTCGGTGGCGGGCAGGTCGAGCACCTTCGCCACCAGTTGGGCGAAGTTGTGCGCGGCCTGGGCCCGCTGGAAGCCGATCAGGTCGGCGCCGAGCATGCCGCGCAGCAGCTCGGCCCGCCGGGGCAGCTGCATGAACAGCTCCGGCGGCGGGAACGGCACGTGCAGGAAGAAGCCGATCCGCAGATCCGGCCGGAGCGCCCGGAGCAGGCCGGGAACCAGTTGCAGGTGGTAGTCCTGCACCCAGACCAGGCCGCCCGGCTCGGCCACCGCCGCGGCCGCCTCGGCGAACCGCTGGTTGACCCGCTGGTACGCCTCCCACCAGCGACGGTGGTACTCCGGCTGCTCGACGGCGTCGTGGTATAGCGGCCAGAGCGTGGCGTTGGCGAAGCCCTCGTAGTGGTCGCGCAGGTCCTCGGCGGTGAGCGCGACGGAGTGCATGCGGACCCCGTCGATGTCGGGCATCCGGGGGGCGGGGCCGGTGCCGCCGGCCCAGCCGACCCAGGTGGCCGGGGTGTGCCGCAGCAGGGGGTGCAGCGCGCTGACCAGCCCACCCGGGCTGCGGCGCCACTCGCAGGCGCCGTCGGGCGCCACGCTGTCGTCGATGGGCAGCCGGTTGGCCACCACCACAAGAGAACTGGACTTGGGTCGCATGTCGGGCATTCCGATCCGCAGCGGGCCGACCACCGCGAGGGAGGAACAACCGGGCAGCCGGAGGGGGAAGTGACGGACAGCGGTATTCCTACTGACCGTAAGTTACACCACTGTGACGTCGGAGGCGGGGCCGTGCCCGTCCCGCGATGCGGGCGGAGCGTGCCCGGTCGGGCCGGAGGGCGTCAGACGACCGCGCCGTCGTCGGGATCCTGGTCGTCCTCGTCGCCGGGGCGCAGCCGCCAGATCAGCGTGACGAAGCCGGCCAGGATCCCGGTGAAGCCGAGCAGGGTCACCACCGAGGCGTCCGCCGGCAGCAGCGCCGGGTTGAGGAAGAGCAGGAAGCCGAGCACGATCGCCAGCACGCCGACCACCGCGTACTTCGACACCCGGGGCAGCGGCGGCGGCGGAGGCGGGACGTAACCCTCCTCCGGGTCATCCGGCAGGTCGGCGCCGAAGGTGTCTAGGCCGTCCAGCAGCGACGGCTCCTCGGGCCGTGCCCGCTCCACCGAGACCCCGGAGATGTCCGCCGCGTACGGCAGTCGCCGTACGTCGGTGGCGGTCGGGCCGGTGGCCTCGTCGGTGCGGGTGGCCGGCGCGCCGGTGCGGCCGGCCGGGTCGTCGTCGACGTCCTCGGCGGCCGGCCAGGGGTGGCTGCCGGCGACCGGGGCGGTGTGGAACCCGGCGACGATCCGGTCCCACTCGGCGTCGACGTCCGGCTCGGCGCGCGGCGGCTCCGGCGTCGACTCCTCGGCGAGCTGGGTGAGGTAGTCCCGGGCGGTGGTCAGGTGCGAGCGGTCCACGTAGAGCCGGTCGACCGGGCGGGCCGGGACGGTGGTGGTGCGGGTGACCGGGTTGAGATCGGCCGACGGCTGCAGGTAGGCGGCGATCCCGCCCGCGGCGAGCACGTCGAGCAGGTGCTCGCCGACGCGCGGATCGACGTCGCCCGCGACGGCGTACTCGCTCGCGTCGAGCCCGTTGTCCCGCCGTCCCCGGCGGGCCCCACCCGCTGACACCGGACATCCTCCTCGGCGCACCTCACGGTGCGGTTGTGTCGGCGCCCCGTACGCCGTGCCCTGAATCGTGACACGTCCGGACCCGGTTCCGGGAGTGCGTTGTGGCGTGCCGCTCCCGGTTCGTAGGCTCATGGTCGACGATCCCGCCCGTCGACGGACCTGACGGCCGGTTCGCCGGGTTCACCCCGACGGCCCGCCGACCCAATCCACGGTGGTGTCGCCCACCCCTGCTTTGGAAGGACACCGTTGCTGTACTGGCTGATGAAGTACATCATCCTCGGCCCGCTGCTCAGGCTGATCTTCCGTCCCCGGGTGGAGGGGCTGCACCACATGCCGGAGACCGGTCCGGTGATCCTCGCCAGCAACCACCTCTCCTTCTCGGATTCGATCTTCACGCCGCTGATCGTGCCGCGAAAAGTCACTTTCGTGGCCAAGGCGGAATATTTCACCGGTAAGGGCATCAAAGGCTGGCTCACCAAGGCGTTCTTCGCCGGCACCGGCTGCATCCCGGTCGACCGCTCCGGCGGACGCGCCGCCCAGGCGGCCCTGGACACCCAGCTCACCGTGCTGCGGGCCGGCGGTGTCGCGGGGATCTACCCGGAGGGGACCCGCTCCCCGGACGGGCGGCTCTACCGGGGCAAGACCGGGGTGGCCCGGCTCGCCCTGGAGAGCGGCGCCCCGGTGGTCCCGGTGGCGATGCTCAACCTCGACGAGATCCAGCCGCCCGGCAAGCTCATCCCCAAGATCGCCCGGGTGCGGATCCGGTTCGGCCCGCCGCTGGACTTCTCCCGCTACGCCGGGCTGGCCGGCGACCGCTTCGTCGAGCGCGCGGTGACCGACGAGATCATGTACGAGCTGATGGAGCTCTCCGGCCGCGAGTACGTCGACATGTACGCCGCGAAGCTGAAGAACCAGCCCCCGGCCGAGCCGGTCGCCCGCGAGCCGGTCGCCGCCTGACCGGCGGGGCCGCTCGCGCCCCCGACGCACCCCGCCGCGCGACCGACCCGGTCCGCGGCGGGTTCGCGGGCCGACCGCCCCGGATCGCGGCGAGTCGGGCTCACCGGTCGGCCGGACACCCCGACTCGCCGCAATCGGGGTGGATCAGAGCCCGGCGGGTGGCGGCCGGACCGGTCGGGCCGGCAGGTCAGGAGGCCAGCGCGGGGCCGGCCTGCGGCACCGGGCCACGGGCCAGGTCCAGCAGGCCCGGGGCGTCGTTGCGCAGGGCGAAGGTGCGCACCTCGGCCAGCGGCGCCCGGGCCGCCGGGTCGTCGGCCAGCCTCAGCTCCGCCGCGGCCAGCGCCAGGGCCAGCACCCGGTCGGTGACGTCCGGGATACGTCCGTAGATCTCCGCCCCGGCCAGGTGCAGCTCGCCAGCGCGCCGGTGGTCGCCGTCCGCCCCGGCCAGCGCCCCGGTCACCGTGCGCAGCGCCGCCTCCGACCACGGGGTGCGGTGACCGACCTGGTCCAGCATCGTCCGGACCCGCACGGCGGCGTCCCGGCCGGCCAGCGTCGCCGCGTACGCCGCCGCAGCGATCCACTCGCCGCTGGCCAGCGCCGGCACGGCCGTCCACGCGTCGGCCAGCTCGTCCACCAGCGCGGCCGCCTCGTCGAGCCGGCCCTGCAACGCCCGGCAGAGCGCGGCCATCCCCAGCATCGTCCAGTACGGCCGGTGGAAGCCGCTGCGGCGGGCCGTCTCCAGCGCCGCCGCCACGTCGTCACGGTGCCGCTCCGCGCCCATCGCCGTCGCCCCGTCCGGACCCGACCGGTCCTTCCCGGCGGCCGGCAGCGGGCGCGGGGCCGGCGGCACCGGCTGGCCCCGCAGCACCAGCAGGCACGAGCGCAGCCCGCGCACCTGCATGTCCCAGCCGCCGGTGGGGGTGTCCACGAACGCGTCGGCGGCGGCCAGCAGCCGGCCGAAGTCCCCGTCGAAGTACGCCCGCATCGCCTCCCCGGAGTAGCTGGTGGCCAACGTCTGCCCGCTGCCCCGGGCGGCCGGCGCGGTCGACAGCAGCGCGTCGGAGCGCAGCCAGTCGCCCTCCTCGCGCAGCGCGAAGGCGAGGTTCTGCAACGCCCGGGGCAGGGCCAGCAGCTGCTGGGCCCGGCTCGCCTCGACCAGCGCGTGCAGCTCGTCCAGGCCGGCCCGGTCGCCGGCCTGGTAGCGGGCGGTGGCCGCGGTGATCCGGGCGTTGGTGCGGGTCTCCGCCAGCCCCAGCCGCTCGCCGATCCCGGCCGCCGTCTCGGCGGCGGCCACCGCCGCGTCCCGCTCGTAGTTGAGCATGTGCAGCCGGCCCAGCTCGGCGTGCGCGTCCGCCTTCTGCGCGCTGTCCGGCAGCGGCGCGAAGAGCGCGACCGCCCGGTCCAGGCAGGCCACCGCGGCGCTGCGGTCGGCGCGCAGCCAGGCCGCCTGGCCCAGCAGCGTCCAGGCCCGCGCGGCGCAGGCGTCGTCGCCGTGCGCGAGCAGCCGGTCGGCCAGCGCGTGCAACTGCTCCGGGCCGCCGCCGGAGAGGAACGCGTTGCCGTCCCGGTAGAACGAGATCTCCGTGCTCAGCAGCTCCAGTTGCAGCCGGTCGACCGGGTCGCTGTCGTCGGCCAGGCCGAGCGCCCGGCCCGCGTGGCTGGCCGCGGCCTCCAGCCCGTGCAACGCGTACGCGCGGCGGGCCGCCCGGTGCAGCGCCGCCCGGGCGGGTCCGGCGTACCGCTGGATCGGCATGCCCAGCGTCCGGGCGATCTCATGGGCCGCCCAGCGGTGGTGCGCCAGCACCTCGGCCAGGTCGGTGTCCCGGCTCTGCGACAGCGCGTCCAGCCAGCCCGCCGTCCGCTCGTGCCGGGCGACCCGCTCGGTACGCGGCAACCGCTGGTAGCAGACGTCCCGCACCAGCACGTGCCGGAACCGGAACTCCGGCTGCCCGGCCATCGTGGACGCGGCCTGCTCGTGCACGAAGTCGCGCTGCTCCAGCCGGCGCAGCGACCGCTCCACCGACTCGACCGGCTGGCCCAGCGCGGCGGCCACCGCGCCCGGCCAGAACTGCACGCCGACCACGGAGGCGGCCAGCAGCACCGCGCGGTCCTTGGCGTCGAGCAGGTCCACCCGGTTGGCGATGACCGCGTGCACGCTCTCCGGCATCGGCAGGTCGAGGTGCTTCTCCAGCGACCAGCCGCGCCCGGACTGGCGCAGCGCGCCCTGCTCGATCAGCATCCGCACGTACTCGTGGGCGTAGAGCGGATTGCCGCCGGCCACCTCGATCAGCGGGCTGAGCATGTCCGCGGAGAACGCGGCCTGGCCGAACATGTGCGCGTAGAGCGAGGCGATGCCGGTGTCGCGCAGCGGCGGCAGGGTGATCGTCACCGAGCCGGTGATGGTGCCCGCCCAGTGCGGGTCCCGGTCCACCAGCTCGGGGCGGGCGGTGCAGAGCAGCAGCAGCGGCACCTCCCGGGCGGCGGCGCCGAGCAGCTCGACGAAGCGCAGCATCGCGTCGTCGGCCCAGTGCAGGTCCTCGAAGACCAGCACGGTGGGACGGCGGGCGGCCAGCGCCAGCAGGAACCGGCGCCAGGCCGACTCGGTCTCCTCGGCGGGCAGCGCGACGCCGGGGAGCCCGACCAGCGGGCGCAGCGCGTCGACCAGGCGCTCCCGCTCGCTGGGGCCGACCAGCTCGGCCACCGCCGCGGCCAGCCGGCGCGCCGCGGTGGGCGCCGGGTCGGTGTCCAGGATGCCGGCCTCGGTCTTGACGATGTCGGCCAGCGCGGCGAACGTGACGTTCTCGCCGAACGGCGGGCAGCGCCCGGTACGCCAGCTCAGCGGCTCGTCGACCAGCCGGCCGGCGTGCTGGTACAGCTCACGGATCAGCCGGCTCTTGCCGATGCCGGCCCGGCCGAAGAGCGTCACCACCTGGGGGCGGCGGTCCCGCAACGACCGGTGCAGGGCGTTGACCAGCAGACCCAGCTCGTGTTCGCGGTCGATCAGCGGGGTGGTGTCCGGCTCCCGGTCGGTCGGCTGCCGGCGTACCGGGGACAGGGCCAGCCAGACCTCGGTGGGCGAGGAACGGCCGCGCAGGGTCACCGGCGGCTGCTCGGCGTAGCGGATGGCGTCCTTGGTCAGCGCGTGGGTGGTGCCGCAGACCAGCACCCCGCCGGGCGGCGAGACCGACTGCATCCGGGAGGCGGTGTTGACCACGTCACCGGCCACGATGGCCTGCCCGCCGTCGCGGGCGGCGGCCACGTCGACCAGCGCCTCGCCGGTCGCCACGCCCACCCGGAACCGCAGCTCGTCGGCGCCGGTGGGGGCGAAGCGGGTGAGCACCCGTTGCAGCTCCAGCCCGGCCCGGACGCAGCGCAGCGCGTCGGTCTCGGTGGCCACCGGGGCGCCGAACAGCGCCATCACCGCGTCGCCGATGTACTTCTCGACCACGCCGCCGTACTGCCCGACGACCCGCTTCGCGGCGGAGAAGAAGCCGGTCTGCATGCCGCGGACCTGCTCGGGGTCGGCGCGTTCGACGTACGGGGTGAAGTCGATCAGGTCGACGAAGAGGACGCTGACCCGGCGACGGTCCTCCTGAGGCGTGGCGACGGGCCGCCCCGATCCGGCGCGGGGCGCTCCGCAGGAGGTGCAGAAGACCGCGTCGGCGGCGAGCGGCCGCAGGCAGTGCGGGCAGAGCGCGCCCAGCTCCGTCCCACAGCCACCGCAGAAGCGGTCGCCGTCGGCGGCGGTACGTCCACAACGGTCACACTGCGCGGAGATGACGCCCTCCACTGGATGGGTGTGCTGCCGGTCGTCGTCGTCCGGCGTCCACCGCGAGTATCGCCGCTGCCGCCGCTGTCGGGTACCGGGCTGTTGGCTTGTGGACACTCCTCCGGCCGGTTGGGGGAGCTACATTCAGGCGGCCGAAATCCATCAATGATCAAGGGGAGAGATCATGGTGTACGTCAAGCTCGAGAGCGACTGGACCGACGGTGACGGCGTCGCCCACTCCGCGGGGGAGTCGGTCGACGTCGACGCCGCCACGCTGGCCGTGCTCCAGGCTGAGGGGATCGTCAGCGAGCAGTCCGGTGGCGGCAAGGACGGCACCGACTGGGCCGGACCGACCGGCACCAACTGGGCGGGGCCGACCAGCACCACCCCGTGAGCCGGCGGCGGTGAGCGACGCGGCCGGCGCAGCAGCGCCCGGCCGCGTCGTGCGGTCAGCGGTCGTTCATCCCCGCCCGGCGGCGCAGCGCCGACACGTCGGTGACCACGATCCGGCGACCCTCGGTACGCAGCCAGCCCCGGCTGGCGAAGGAGCCGATCGCCTGGTTGACGCTCTGCCGCGAGCCGCCGGCCATCTCGGCCAGCTGACTCTGGTTGAGCTCGATGGTGATCATCGGAGCCTGGCTCTCGCCGGCCAGCCGGACCAGGGTCTTGGCCACCCGCCCCGGCAGGTCCAGGAACACGTGGTCGGCGTTCTGCTCGGTCAGCCGGCGGATCAGGGCACCCAGCGAGCGCATCACCGCGTCCAGGATGCGCGGGTTGGAGTGCACCAGCTCCATGAAGGCGGGCCGGGACAGGGCCAGCGCGGCGCAGTCCTCGATCGCCTCGGCCGAGGCCGAGCGGGTTGAGGCGTCCAGCAGCGAGACCTCGCCGAGCACGTCCGGCGGCCGGATCACCGACAGCACCGCCCGCTCGCCGGTCGGCGCGGTACGGAAGACAGCCACCGCCCCCCGGCGCAGCACGATCAGCGACTCGCCCGGGTCGTTCTCCACGAAGAGCAGTTGGCCTTTGCGGTACGTGCGTGGCACCGCCGCGGCGATGACCCGTTGCCGCACCTCCGGCTCCAGCCCGGCGAACATCTCCACGCCCGTGAGGGCGTCACCCGGCTCCGGCAGGCGCATCTCCACGGCCCAACCCCTCCCCGGTCAAGGACCACAACTCGCTCACCGGGTGAACCTGACGGCCCCTGAAGAGGTGAACTGACACCGGGTTCGGCGTCCGGTAGCGGTACACATCAGATCATGACGGTCCAGTCGCTTGCTGTACACCCCTCAAATCGTCTGCGTGACGCCGCCGGTGGCCACCGGTCACCCTGCTGAGGTGCGGTTTCGCCCGCCGGCCGGTGGCCGGGAACGGCCGGGAACGCCACCCGGGCGGCGGGTGCCGTCGGCCGTAGGCGAGGATTGACGCGATGGTCTACCGCTATTTCTACGACTGCGAATTCATCGAGGACGGGCACATCGTCGACCTCGTGTCGATCGGTGTCGTCGACGAGTACGGCCGCGAGTTCTACGCGGTCTCCACTGAGTTCGACGACTCCCGCGCCGTGCCCTGGGTGCGGCGCAACGTGCTCGACAAGCTGCCCTCGCCGGCGGACCGCGCCTGGCGGTCCCGGGAGCGCATCCGCGACGACCTGTACGACTTCCTGATGGAACCGATCCGCGACCGCCCGGGCGAGCAGCTCGAACTCTGGGCCTGGTACGCCGCCTACGACCACGTGGTGCTGGCCCAGCTCTGGGGGGCGATGCCGGCGCTGCCCCGGGAGATCCCCCGGTTCACCAAGGAGTTGCGTCAGCTCTGGGACGACCGGGGTCGGCCGAAGCTGCCCGACGCCGACGCCGACCGGCACGACGCCCTGGTCGACGCCCGGCACAACCTGGCGCGCTGGCGGGCGATGACGCGCCGGTGAGGCTGCCGGGGGTTTGACCCGTTCTGTCCTGGGCACCGGTTCGACGAGCCGATGTGAGGGAGAGTCCGATGTCCAGTGACCCGACCGATGTCGCCGACGCCCGCCGCCGGGTGACCGAGCTGATCCGCCGCGCCCGGATCTGCATGCTGACCACCAGCGGAGTGGACGGCCGGCTGGTGAGCCGGCCGATGGGGCTGCAGGAGGCCGAGTTCGACGGCGATCTGTGGTTCTTCGCCTACGCCGACTCGGCCAAGGTGCGCCAGATCCGGGTCAACCCGGAGGTGAACGTCGCCTTCTCCGACCAGAAGCACCACGCCTGGGTGTCGCTCTCCGGCACCGCGCAGGAGGGCTACGACCGGGCCCGGGCCGAGCGGCTGTGGACCCCGGTCCTGAAGACCTGGTTCCCGGACGGCCTGGACACCCCCAGGCTGACGCTGATCAAGGTGCACGCCGGCTCCGCCGAGTACTGGGACTCACCGGGCGGCGCGGTGGTCAACCTGCTCGGGTTCGCCAAGGCGGCGGTCACCGGCAGGCCGCCGAGGGTGGGGGAGAACCACGAGGTCAGCTACTGACGGGTAGCCGGTTCGGCGGGTGGGACGGGCCGGGGCGCGGTGTCGGCGGACCCCCGCGCCGACTACAGTGCGCACTGACGGCCCGCCCCGGGCCGGCAACGGCGCCGATGGTCTGATCTGACACATATCCTGGGGCTTATCCGGGCTTCACCCTGATGCTCCAGGAGGATGAGCAGATCATGCGTATCGGCGTGCTCACCGGCGGCGGCGACTGCCCAGGTCTCAACGCGGTCATTCGGGCGGTGGTCCGCAAGGGCGTCGCCACTTACGGTCACGAGTTCGTGGGCTTCCAGGACGGGTGGAAGGGCCCGCTGGAGGGCCTGTCCCGGCCGCTGGGCATCGCGGAGGTCCGCGGCATCCTGCCGCGCGGCGGCACCATCCTCGGCTCGTCCCGGACCAACCCGTTCAAGATCGAGAACGGCGTCGAGCGGATCAAGGAGAACCTCGCCGCGCAGGGCGTCGACGCCCTGATCGCGATCGGCGGCGAGGACACCCTCGGCGTGGCCACCAAGCTGCACGAGCTGGGCGTCAACGTGATCGGCGTGCCGAAGACCATCGACAACGACCTCGGCGCCACCGACTACACCTTCGGCTTCGACACCGCGGTCAACATCGCGATGGAGGCCATCGACCGGCTGCACACCACCGCCGAGAGCCACCACCGCACCCTGGTGGTCGAGGTCATGGGCCGGCACGCCGGCTGGATCGCCCTGCACGCCGGCCTCGCCGGCGGCGCCAACGTGATCCTGCTGCCGGAGCGGCAGTTCGACGTCGACCAGGTCGCCGGCTACGTCGAGAAGCGCTTCCAGCACCAGTACGCCCCGATCGTGGTGGTCGCCGAGGGCGCCCAGCCGCTGGACGGCCAGATGATCCTGCACAACCAGGAGCTCGACTCGTTCGGCCACGTCCGCCTCGGCGGCATCGGCCAGTGGCTCGCCGAGCAGCTGGAGGCCAAGACCGGCAAGGAGGCCCGCACGGTCGTGCTCGGCCACATCCAGCGCGGCGGCACCCCGACCGCCTTCGACCGGGTGCTCGCCACCCGGCTGGGCCTCCAGGCGATCGACGCCGTGCACGAGGGCGACTGGGGCAAGATGGTCGCGATGCAGAGCACCGACATCGTCCGGGTGCCGCTGGCCGAGGCCACGGCTGAGCTGAAGACCGTGCCGCTGGAGCGGTACGCCGAGGCCGAGGTCTTCTTCGGCAGCTGATCGTCGGGACCGGCGGCGCGGCCCCCTGCCGCGCCGCCGCCACGCCCCGGCGTCGACGTCCCCGTCGATCTAGGGCTTGTCGCTGTTCATGAAGATCATTAGACGACGATTCGCCCTAGATCGACGGACGGACGGACGGGCCGGACGGACGGACGGGCCGGACGGGACGGCGGGCCGGACGGGCGGGGCGGGAGGAGGGCCGGGATGGTGGCGGCTAGGCACACCGTGGCGGTGATCGGCGCCGGCAAGATCGGCGAGTTGATGCTCTCCGGGCTGCTGCGCTCCGGCTGGCCGGTGGAGCGGCTGCTGGCCACCGCCCGGCGTCCGGCCCGCGCCGAGGAGCTGACCGCCCGGTACGGCGTACGGGTGGTCGACAACCTCACCGCGGTCGAGGAGGCGGCGGTGCTGGCGGTCTCGGTCAAACCGCAGGACGCGGCGACCCTGCTCGACGAGATCGGCCCCAAGGTCCCGCCGGACAAGCTGGTCATCTCGCTCTGCGCCGGCCTGCCCACCACCTTCTTCGCCCGTCGGCTGCCCGAGGGCACCCCGGTGGTCCGGGTGATGACCAACACCCCCGCCCTGGTCGACCAGGCGATGACCGCCATCTCGGCCGGCGTGCACGCCACCGGCGCGCACCTGGCGCTGGCCGAGGAGATGTTCACCCCGCTCGGCGCCACCATCCGGGTGCCCGAGTCCCAGCAGGACGCGGTCACCGCGCTCTCCGGTTCCGGTCCCGCGTACTTCTACCTGCTGGTCGAGGCCATGATCGACGCGGGCATCCTGCTCGGCCTGCCCCGGCAGGTGGCGCACGAGCTGATCGTGCAGACCGCGATCGGCTCCGCGGTGATGCTGCGCGACTCCGGGGAGCACCCGGTGAAGCTGCGCGAGGCGGTGACCTCGCCGGCCGGCACCACCATCTCCGCCATCCGGGAGCTGGAGAAGCACGGCGTGCGCGCGGCGCTGCTGGCCGCCCTCGAGGCGGCCCGGGACCGGGCCCGCGAGCTGGCCGCCCAGGCCGACTGAGACCGGCCGGGAGTTACCGGGCGCGCGAGCCGGCCCGTTCCCGCCGCCAGCCGGGGCACGCCAGCTGGCTGCGGTCTCAGGTCGGTCGGGAGCGGTCCCGGTGGCCCATACTTGCCGGGTGTTCACACTCGCCCAGGCCCGGCACCTGGTGGCCACCCTGCGTCCCCGCGTCGACGAGCTGATCCGGCTCCGCGCCGACCTCGCCGAACTCCGCGCCGACCTGGCGGGCTCGGGCGTTTCGGCGCTGGGCGGCCGGGCCGAGGTGAAGGCGCTGGAGGCCCGGCTGCACGCCGTGCTGGAGGAGCTGAACGGCCACGACATCCAGGTCAAGGGCATCGCCCCGGTGCTGCTGGACTTCCCCGGCGAACGCGACGGCCGGGCGGTGCTCTGGTGCTGGCTGGAGGGGGACACCGACGTGCGCTGGTACCACCGGACCGAGTGCGGCTTCGCCGGCCGCCGGCCGGTCTGACACTCGTCCGGGCCCGCCGCTCTGTGCCGCCGCAGTCCTGATCGGCGGAACAGGATCCGGGCCGGTCGGACGCTCAGCCGGCCGCCGAGCGGGGCAGCGGGTCGCCCGCCGCCTCGGCGACCGCGAAGACCACCACGTTGTCCCGGTAGTGGCCGGTGCGCCGGTCGAAGTCGCCACCACAGGTGACCAGGCGCAGCTCCGGGCCGGGGGTGGGGCCGTAGACCCGCGCGGTGGGGAAGGCGTCCTTGCGGGTGCGCAGCGACCCGGTGACCCGGAACAGCACCGGCCGGTCGCCGCGCCGGACCTCGATCCGGTCGCCCGCGCGCAGCTCGCCGAGGCGGGCGAAGACGGCCGGTCCGCGGCGGGAGTCGAGGTGGCCGGCGATCACCGCCGGTCCCGGGTCGCCCGGTGCGGGGCCGCCGCCGTACCAGCCGGCCCGATCGTGGTCGGCCGGCGGTACCAGTTGGCCGGCCGCGTCCAGCCCGAGCACCGCCAGCTCGGCGTCGACCCCGATCCGCGCGACGCGTACCCGGGTGGGTGGACCGTGCGGCGCGCGCGGCGGGGCGGCGGTCGTGGCGCAACCCTCGGCGCAGCCGGGCCGCCAGCTCGCCGGTGGCACCGGCCGGGCCTCGCCGGCCAGCCCGACCCCGGTGCCGGCGGCGAGGCAGGCCGCCGCGCCGGCCGCGACCAGCGCGGCCAGCGGCACCCGGCGGTCGCGGTGCCGCCGGATCGCGAAGCCGGGCCGGGTGATCACCAGACCAGCCGCCGCCGGCGTCGCACCAGCAGCGCCGCCCCGACCACCACGGCCGCCGCGAGCAGGCCGCCGGCGATCATCGGGTACGCCCCGAGCCCGCGCCCGGCCAAACCACCGGCCCCGGCCGGCACCCCGCCGGCCGGGGTGACCACCCCGCCCCGGGCGTCCTCGCGCAGCTCGGTGGCGAGCCCGCCGCGCTCGGCGTCCAGCACCAGCAGCGAGTAGACCCGGCCGCCGCTGAGGGTGACCTCGGTATTCGTGGTCGGGCCGTTGTCGCCGCCCAGCCGCAGCCGCCAGCGTCCCGGCTCGACCTCCCGGTAGTCGGTGGTGGTGGCGAAGCGGACCGCGTCGGCGATGGCCGGCCCGTCGGTCGCCGCGACGTCGATCACCGGCGCCCGGACCGACGCCTGCACCACGCGGACCTTGGCCTGCCCGGGCGCCGGGGCGCTGAGGTCGTCGACGAGCACCCGCAGGCCGAGGTCGGCGTGCCGGCCCACCCCGGCCACCGTGTACGCCGCGCCGGCATCGACGGCGACCTCGGTGGTGAGCACCGGCGGCTGGCTGGCCGGGGCGCCCGCCTCGCGCATAGCGACCGCGTAGCGCCCGGCGGGCAGGGTCAGGTACTCGGAGACCACGCCGTAGCCGACGGCGGGGAAGACCCGGGGCTCGGCCGCGCCCGGCGCGGAGAGGTAGACGTCCACGGCGGGCGTGTCGGGGGAGAGGTGCGCGAGGCGTACGTACCCGACGTCCGGTCCGGCGGCGGCCCGGGCGGGCGGCGCGGCGGCGGCGGTCAGCGCCGCGCCGAGCAGCAGCGCCCCGGTGGCGGCGACGAGCCGGCGGAGCACGGTACGGAGCGTGTACATGTCGCCTCCGAGGTGTAAGGGAACGGGTCGTAGAGTCTCGCGGGCGGGACCTCGGCGCAACCATGGGCGGGCGTGTCGCCGCGTGTCCGACCGATGGGGATCGGCTGCCGGGCCGCGCCGGCACGGTGCGGTACCGTCCGAGGATGATCAAGGTGCGGCGGGCCGGACCGGGGGACGCGGCGGAGATCGTCCGGCTGCGCGGGGTGATGCTGGCGTCGATGGACGGGGCGGAGCCGCCGCCCGGGCCGTGGCAGCCGGCCGCCCGGGAGGTGCTGCGCGAGCGGCTCGCCGACCCGGCGGAGACGATGGCCGTGTTCGTGGTGGACGCTCCCGACCGGCCCGGCGTGCTCGCCGCCTGCGCGACCGGCACCATCGACCGCCGCCTGGGCGGCCCCGGCAACCCCAGTGGACTCACCGGGTACGTCTTCAACGTCGTCACCGACGCGGAGTACCGGCGGCGCGGCTACTCCCGGGCCTGCCTGGCCGGGCTGCTGGACTGGTACCGAAACCGGGGCGTACGCAAGATCGACCTGCGGGCGTCGGTGGCGGGCGAGCCGCTCTACCGCTCGCTCGGCTTCCGGGACACCCCGGGCCCCACCCTGCGCCTGAGCCTGCCCGCCCCGTCCTGAGGAGTCCCCGTGTTCGCCCTGCCGTTGACCGCGACCGCCGAGCTGCGGCCGCTGTCGCCCTGGCACGCCGAGGAGTTCCTCGCCCATCTGGACCGGGCCCGGGAGCACATCTCGCCCTGGGTGGGGGCGTCCTTCGTGGCCACCGACCTCGACTCGGCCCGTGCCGTGCTGCGCCGCTACGCCGACCTGTGGGCGCGTGACGCCGGCGGCATCTGGGGCATCTGGGCCGACGGCGTCCTGGTCGGCGGGGTGATGTTCGTGTCGTTCGACGCCGCGCTCGGCGTCTGCGAGGCGGGCTGCTGGCTGGAGCCGGCGGCCGAGGGGCGGGGGCTGGTCACCCGCGCGGTCGGCCGGATCGTCGACTGGGCGGTCGGTGAGCGGGGCATCCGGCGGGTGGAGTGGCGCACCAACGCCGAGAACGCGCGCAGCATCGCCGTGGCCGGGCGGCTGGGCATGCGCCGGGACGGCACGCTGCGGCAGCTCTACCCGGGGCCGGCCGGGCGGATCGACATCGAGGTCTGGTCGGTGCTCGCCGACGAGTGGCGCTCCCCGGCCTGACCGGGCTCCCCGGCGTCGGTGCTCCCCGGTCCCGGCACCGCCCAGGGTGCAGCGTCGACGATCAGCTGTCGGCGTAGCGGCGCGCGGCGGCCGGTGCCGCGCGGACCTGCGCCGCATTCGTCGTGGCGGAATCCTTCACTGCCGATCGCGCTTACCGGCAAGGATTTGTATCAGTAAGGATCTATGGGCGCCTGACGCTCAATCGGTGATCTTCCGACGGGAATGCATCCGTTGATATCTATCTCTCACCACCACTTCCCACCCCCAGGAGTGCGACGTGCGGAGATCCCGTCTCGTGACCCTCGCCCTGAGCCTCGCCGCGTCCCTCGGCGTCACGCTCGGCCTCGCGGTGCCCGCCCAGGCATCCCCCAGCGACCAGTACGTCGCCCTCGGCGACTCGTACGCCTCCGGCGTCGGCGCCGGGAACTACACCGCCGAGAGCGGTTCCTGCCAGCGCAGCACCAACGCGTACCCGGCGCTGTACAACACCAACGTCAAGCCCGCCTCGTACCGCTCGGTGGCCTGCTCCGGGGCGACCACCACGAGCGTGACGAACACCCAGCTCTCCGCGCTCTCGGCGAGCACCACGCTGGTCAGCGTCACCGTCGGCGGCAACGACGTCGGCTTCGCCAACATCATGACCACCTGCGTGCTCCAGGGCGAGACGCAGTGCGTGGCCGCGGTGCAGGCCGCCGAGGACAAGGCCCGCGCGCAACTGGCCGGCCTGCTCACCACCGTCTACAACGGAATCCGGAGCCGGGCTCCCTCGGCCCGGGTGGTGGTCGTCGGCTACCCGGTCTTCTACCAGCTCGGCACGTTCTGCGTCGGGCTCAGCGCGACCTCCCGCGCGAAGATCAACGAGGGCATCAACCTCGTCGACGACATCACCCGCAACACCGCCGTGGCCGCCGGCTTCACCTTCGCCGACGTACGGTCGATCTTCGTCGGGCACCAGCTGTGCAGCTACGGGGAGAAGTGGCTGCACGCGTTGAACTACGTCAACATCGGCATCTCGTACCACCCGACGGCGGCCGGCCAGTCCGGCGGCTACTACCCGGTGTTCCGCTCGGCGGCCGGCTGACGGGTCACCGCCTCGTCGACCGCGCCGCGCCGCCCACCGACCGGTGGGCGGCGCGGTCTCGTCTGCTGACCACCGTGGCCGGTGCCACGCGACCCGGGCCGGTGCCACCGCCGGGTGGGCGGCTCAGGCCGGCAGGACCTTCTCGATGCCGGCCCGCAGCTCGGCGGAGTCCGGGGTGACCGTGGGGGCGAACCGGGCGGCGACCGTGCCGTCCGGCGCGACGAGGAACTTCTCGAAGTTCCACCGCACGTCCCCGGTGTGCCCCTCGGCGTCGGGGGTGGCGACCAGCTCCGCGTAGAGCGGGTGCCGGGCCGGCCCGTTGACGTCGACCTTCTCGGTCAGCGGGAAGGTCACGCCGTAGTTGACCTGGCAGAAGTCGCCGATCTCGTCGGCCGTGCCCGGCTCCTGCCCGGCGAACTGGTTGCACGGCACCCCGAGCACGACCAGACCCCGGTCGGCGTACGTGGTGTACAGCTCCTGGAGCCCGGCGTACTGCGGGGTGAGGCCGCAGCGGGAGGCCACGTTCACCACCAGCAGCGCCTTGCCCCGGTACGCGGCCAGGTCGGCCGGGCCGCCGGCCAGGGCGTCGATCTCGATGTCGAAGACGGTCATGCCGCGAGGCTACGCGTCCCGGCCGGCGTCCCGTCGCGGCCCACGACAAATCGATAAATGCACATCTTGACGAAGTGATGACAGCGTGAGTAGCGTCTCCCCATCTTCTGGAAAGTTTCCTAACTGTTGGAGGAGGTGCCACATGAACAGATCGCTCCGCCGCGCCCTCTGGGCCGGCGCCGTGGTCGCGCTGACCGTCGCTGCGGTGCCGGTGACCTCGGCGTTCGGCGCCGGCAGCGTGACCGCCACGTTCGCCAAGGCGCAGGACTGGGGGACCGGCCACGAGACCCGGGTGACCGTCGCCAACGGCTCCAGCGCCGGCGTCGACACCTGGCGCATCGAGTTCGACCTGCCGGCGGGCACCACCATCAGCAGCTCCTGGGACGCCGACGTCACCAGCAGCGGCAACCACTACGTCGCGGTCAAGAAGAGCTGGGCGGGCCCGCTCGCCCCCGGCGCCAGCTTCAGCTGGGGCTACAACGGCACCGGGGCGTACAAGGCGCCGCTGAACTGCACCATCAACGGTGCGCCGTGCGGCGGGGGCGGCACGCCGCCGCCGACCACCACCGCGCCGCCGACCACGACGCCGCCCACCACCACTCCGCCGACGACGCCGCCGCCGACCACCCCGCCGCCCACCACCCCGCCGACCGGGGGCAAGAAGATCGTCGGCTACTTCGCCGAGTGGGGCGTCTACGGCCGCAACTACCACGTCAAGAACATCCACACCAGCGGGTCCGCGGCCAAGCTGACCCACATCCTGTACGCCTTCGGCAACACCACCGGCGGGCGCTGCACCATCGGTGACAGCTACGCCGACTACGACAAGGCGTACACCGCGGCCGACAGTGTGGACGGTGTGGCGGACACCTGGGACCAGCCGCTGCGCGGCAGCTTCAACCAGCTGCGCAAGCTCAAGAAGATGTACCCGCACCTCAAGGTGATCTGGTCCTTCGGCGGCTGGACCTGGTCGGGTGGCTTCACCCAGGCCGCGCAGAACCCCGCCGCGTTCGCCGACAGCTGCCACGCCCTCGTCGAGGACCCGCGCTGGGCGGACGTCTTCGACGGCATCGACGTCGACTGGGAGTACCCGAACGCCTGCGGTCTCACCTGCGACACCAGCGGCCCGAACGCCTTCAAGAACGTGGTCAGCGCGCTGCGGTCGAAGTTCGGCTCGTCGGCCCTGGTCACCGCCGCGATCACCGCGGACGGCAGCAACGGCGGCAAGATCGACGCCACCGACTACGCCGGAGCCTCGTCGTACCTCAACTGGATCATGCCGATGACGTACGACTACTTCGGCGCCTTCAACGCGCAGGGCCCCACCGCCCCGCACTCCCCGCTCTACTCCTACACCGGCATCCCGCAGCAGGGCTTCAACTCCGACGCCGCGATCCAGAAGCTCAAGGCCAAGGGCATCCCGGCCAGCAAGCTGCTGCTCGGCGTCGGCTTCTACGGTCGGGGCTGGACCGGGGTCACCCAGACCGCACCGGGCGGCACGGCCACCGGCGCCGCGCCGGGCACCTACGAGGCGGGCATCGAGGACTACAAGGTCCTCAAGAACACCTGCCCGGCCACCGGCACCATCGCCGGCACGGCGTACGCCAAGTGCGGCAGCAACTGGTGGAGCTACGACACCCCGTCCACCATCGGCGGCAAGATGACCTACGCGAACAACCAGGGCCTCGGTGGCGCCTTCTTCTGGGAGCTCTCCGGTGACACCGGCAACGGCGAGCTGATCGGCGCCATCAAGGGCGGTCTCGGCTGAGCCGAGCGCCGACGCACCACCCACAAGGCGGGGAGGGACACCCACGGTCCCTCCCCGCCCCGCGTGCGCTCACCGCCGTGCGGTCCGCTCCCGGTGCTCGCGGGGCGACATCCCGTACCGGGCGCGGAAGGCCCGGCTGAAGTGGGCCCGATCGCGGAATCCCCACCGCGCGGCCACCTCGTGCACGGCCATGTCGCGCAGCCGGGGATCGGCCAGGTCGCGCAGGCAGCGCTCCAGGCGGCGGGCGCGGATGAGACCGGCGACCGTGGTGCCGCTGCCCTCGAAGAGCCGGTGCAGCGCGCGCAGCGACAGGTGGTGCGCCGCGGCCACCGCGGCGGGGTCCAGCTCCGGATCGGCCAGGTGCGACCGCACGAACGCCTCGATCCGGGTACGCAGGCCGGTGGCCCGGACGTCCACCGGCAGGGCGCGGGCGTCGTCGAGCCGGTCGGCCAGGGTGCCGGCGATCAGGGCCAGCGCCACCTGGTCGAGGTGGGCGGCGTCCGCCGACGCGTACTGCTCGGGGTGGTCGGTGACCTGGCGCAGGAAGCGGGCCAGCAGCAGCCCCATCCCGGTGTCGGCGGGCAGCTCGGTGGTGAGCAGCTCCTCGATCCGGTGCGCCGGTAGCGGCAGCGCCGCGTGGGGCACCAGCGCTGTCACCGTATGCAGGGGGCCGACGGCGGCTCCGTCCGGGCGGTGCGACGACCCGTGCGGGCGGACGGTGTCGACGAAGGCGAAGCCGGAGGGCGCGAACGGCGTCTGGCGGCGCTGCTGTACCAGCTCGCCGTGCCCGGACAGCGGCAGGGCGAGCTGGTACAGCTCGGGGTCCGTGCTGCGGATCATCCGGGGCGTGCGGTGCAGCTCCAGGGAGGGGTACCGCCACACCCCGAGCCGGACCACCCCCAGGTCGACCAGGTGGGCCGAGGCGGCGAAGTCGGCGGCGTGGTCACTGCTGATCCGGGCCGGCACCGACTCCCGGGCGACCAGGTCCTGCCAGAAGTCGAACCGTTCGGCCGAGGGCAGCCACGCGGTGTCGACCGACGCCACGGGAAGGATGGGGGTCACCTCCTGCGCTGCCAGGGGCGGCGGCTTCATCGCCCGTCCACAATTGTGAAGGATGTTGCCCGAGGTCATGGGCATGACGGCGTGCTATGCAACGTCGTCGATGTGACAGACTCGCCGCTCGGCATCTTGCGATGTCCGCAGCGAGGGGAGGACCCATGCGCCCGAGGCACCGCGCCGCCGGCGTCGCCGCGCTGGCACTGCTGCCGCTGTCCCTGCTCGGCTGCGGGATCGGCGGGGACGACGACGCGGGCTCCGGCCCCGCCGTCGGGCGCGCCCCCGCCGAGGAGGCGGCCAGCAAGTCCCGCGAGCGGGTGCAGGCCTACCTCGACGCGATGACCGCCAAGGACGTCGCCGCCGGCCGCAGCCAGCTCTGCGCCCCGATGCAGGAGGCCTTCGACGCGGCGGCCACCGGCCCGAACGGTGACTTCGCCGACCACTTCGAGGTGCCCAAGGCGACCATCACCGACGTGCGCTCCGGCCCGCGCGGGCAGGAGGTCAGCGCCTCCGTGACCGTTTCGGTCGGCACGCGGGACCTGACCCGGCCGCTGCTGTTCACCGTCACCCGCAGCGGCGCCGACTGGTGCATCTCGGGCGAAGCGCCCGGCGGGAACACCCCGGAGCCGTCGGTCAGCCCCTGACCCTCCCATCTGCCGGAACCGTCACCCTCGACGGCGGGTCGCCCCGGCCGTCGCCGTACGCTTTCTCTCATGCGCCATGAGTGGCATCAGCTGAGCTACCCCGCCGTGAGCAGCCCCGGGCTGCAGACCAGCCGACCCACCGTCGACTCCGCCGAGGACGCGGCCCTCGGCCTGGACCGCTGGCGGGAACTGCCCCGGGCGCAGACCCCGCCCTGGCCCGACCCGGCCCAGGTGGCCGAGGTCTGCAAGGTGCTCGACGTCGTTCCCTCGGTGGTCGCGCCCTACGAGGTCGACCAGCTCCGGCAGCGCCTCGCGCTGGTCTGCGAGGGCAAGGCCTTCCTCCTGCAGGGCGGCGACTGCGCCGAGACCTTCGCCGACAACACCGAGAGCCACCTGCTGGCCAACGCCCGCACCCTGCTCCAGATGGCGATCGTGCTGACCTACGGCGCGTCCCTGCCGGTGGTCAAGGTCGCCCGGGTCGCCGGCCAGTACACCAAGCCCCGGTCCCTGCCGACCGACGCCCGCGGCCTGCCCGCGTACCGCGGCGACATGATCAACGCGCTGGAGGCCACGCCGGAGGCGCGGATCGCCGACCCGCAGCGCATGATCCGGGCGTACGCGAACTCGGCCGCCGCGATGAACATGCTCCGCGCGTACCTGGCCGGCGGGCTGGCCGACCTGCACGCCGTGCACGACTGGAACAAGGGCTTCGTCAAGAACTCTCCGGCCGGGGAGCGCTACGAGGCGATCGCCCGGGAGATCGACCGGGCGCTGGCCTTCATCCGCGCCTGCGGGATGACCGAGGACGAGGCGCTGCGCACCGTCACCCTCTACTGCTCCCACGAGGCCCTGGCCCTGGAGTACGACCGGGCGCTCACCCGGGTCTCCGACCGCCGGGCGTACGGCCTGTCCGGGCACTTCCTCTGGATCGGCGAGCGGACCCGGCAGATCGACGGGGCGCACATCGACTTCATCTCCCGCATCGCCAACCCGATCGGCGTGAAGCTCGGCCCGACCACCAGCCCGGACGAGGCCATCGAGCTCTGCGAGAAGCTCAACCCGGACAACGTCCCCGGCCGGCTCACGCTGATCAGCCGGATGGGCAACCACAAGGTCCGCGACGCGCTGCCGCCGATCGTGGCCAAGGTGACCGCCGCCGGCGCCAAGGTCGTCTGGCAGTGCGACCCGATGCACGGCAACACCCACGAGTCGTCCAACGGCTACAAGACCCGGCACTTCGACCGGATCGTCGACGAGGTGCTCGGCTACTTCGAGGTGCACCGCGGCCTGGACACCCACCCGGGCGGCCTGCACGTCGAGTTGACCGGCGAGGACGTCACCGAGTGCCTCGGCGGCGCCCAGGGCATCGAGGACCTCGACCTGCCCGATCGGTACGAGACCGCCTGCGACCCGCGACTGAACACCCAGCAGTCGCTGGAGCTGGCCTTCCTGGTGGCGGAGATGCTGCGTGGCTGAGGGTGCGAGCGTGAGGAGTGAGCTTGCGAGCCCCGCAGTCGCGAGCGAAGACATGATCGTTGATCTACGGTCCGACACGGTGACCCGGCCCACCGCCGGGATGCGGGAGGCGATGGCCACCGCCGAGGTCGGCGACGACGTCTACGGCGAGGACCCGACCGTCGCCGCGCTGGAGGCCGAGGTCGCCGCGCTCTTCGGGCACGAGGCGGCGCTGTTCGCCCCGACCGGTTCGATGGCCAACCAGATCGCCCTGCAGCTCGTCGTGCCCCCCGGCGACGAGCTGCTCTGCGACGCCGACGCGCACGTGGTCACGTACGAGATCGGCGCCGCCGCCGCGTACGGCGGGATCTCCTCGCGGACCTGGCCGGCGGTCGGCGCGGACATCGACCCGGACATGGTCGCCGGCATGGTCCGGCCCGACGGCTACTTCGCGGTGCCGACCCGGGCGATCGCCGTCGAGCAGACCCACAACCGGGGCGGCGGCGGGGTGATCCCGCTGGCCACGCTGCGCGAGCTGCGCCGGGTCGCCGACGAGCACGGGCTGGCGCTGCACTGCGACGGCGCCCGGATCTGGCACGCCCACGTCGCCGACGGGGTGCCGCTGGCCGGGTACGGTGCGCTCTTCGACACCCTGTCGGTCTGCCTCTCCAAGGGGCTCGGCGCGCCGATCGGCTCGCTGGTGGTCGGCAGCGCCGAGAAGATCGAGCGGGCCCGGTTCCTCCGCAAGCGGATGGGCGGGGGCATGCGCCAGGTCGGCGTCCTCGCCGCCGCCGGCCGGTACGCGCTCGCCCACCACGTCACCCGGCTCGCCGAGGACCACGCGAAGGCCGCTCGGCTGGCCGAGGCGGTGGCCCCGTTCGGGGTGCTGGCCGCGCCGGTCCGGACGAACCTGGTCCCGCTGGACCTGACCAAGCACCCGCTGGACGCGAAGGCCCTCGCCGCCGCCGCCCGTGCCGAGGGGCTGCTGGTCTCGGTGCTCGGCCCGCGCACCGCCCGCCTGGTCACCCACATGGACGTCGACGACGCCGGGATCGACCGCGCCGTGGAGATCCTCACCCGCCTGCTCCGCGCCTGACCCGCTCCCGCACCCGAGCCCCGCGCCCACCCCGGGCCCGGGGCTCGGTGCGTTGATCAAGAGGTTTGCGTCAGGTTCCGGCTCCGGGCGGACGCAAACTTCTTGATCAACCCGGGCGGTGCGGGTGGGTGGGGTGGGGCGGCGGGGCCGGGTGGGTCAGGGGTGGAGGCGTTTGAGGGTGGCGATGTCGGCGGCGTGGCCCTCGTGCTTCTCCGTGGGGGTCTCCACCACCACGGGGACGCCGGCGGTGGCCGGGTGGGCCATCAGCTCGGCGAACGCGGGCTCGCCGATGCTGCCCTTGCCGATGCTCTCGTGCCGGTCCCGGGTGGAACCGCACAGGTCCTTGGAATCGTTGGCGTGCACCAGCCGCAGCCGGTCCGCCCCCACGGTCGCCACCAGGGTGTCCAGGGTCGCCGTCATGCCGCCTTCGGCGGCCAGGTCGTGCCCGGCCGCCCAGGCGTGGCAGGTGTCGAAGCAGACCCCCAGCCCCGGGTGCCGCTCCACCGCGTCCAGGTAGGGGCCCAACTGCTCCACCCGGGAGGCCAGCGAGCGGCCCCCGCCCGCGCTCGGCTCGACCAGCAGCATCGGCCCGCCGGCCGCCGCCGCCTCGTCCAGCAGCGGCAGCAGCGTCTCGCGAACCTGCCGCAAGGCGGTCTCGGCGTACCCGGCGTCGACCGCGCTGCCCGCGTGGAACACCACCCCCTGGGCGCCGATCGCCCGCCCCCGGCGCAGCGCGTGCGCCAGGGTCTCCGCCGACCGCTGCACGGTCGCTGCGGTGGGGGAGCCGAGGTTCACCAGCAGCGAGGCGTGGATGAAGACCGGTACGCCCCGCTCGGCGCAGCCGTCGGCGAAGAGCGCGTCCTGGGCCGGGTCGCCGGCCGGCAGTGCCCAGCCGCGCGAGTTGGAGACGTAGACCTGCACCACCTCGGAGCCGGCCGCGTCGACGTACGGCAGGGCCGCCCGGGCCAGGCCGCCCGAGGTGGGGGTGTGCGAGCCGACCGGTCGCCTGGTCACAGGCATCCGATCGTGACCGGCGTCGCCGGCGGCACCGGGGAGTTCTCCGGCGGGTTCTGGAACCGGACGATCCCGTTCGGGTTGAACTGCACGGTCACCGGGAAGCCCTGGCTCTCCAGTTGCTGCTTGGCCTGCGGACACGGCAGGTCGACGACCCGGGGCATGATCACCTGGGCCGGGCCCTTGCTGACCTCGAGCCGGACCTGGGCGCCCTTCTCGACCCCGGTGCCGTTGGCCGGGCTCTGCCCGAGGATCTCGTCCTTCGGCTTGTCCGAGTCCTTGTACGTCTCCGTCGGCACCAGGCCGAGCTGGGCCAGCGTGGCCCGCGCCTCGGCGAGGTTCTTGCCGAGCAGGTTCGGCACCGTGATCGGAGCCCGCCCCTTGCTCAGGATGACGGTGATCTTCGTGCCCGGCTTGACCTCGGCGCCGATCTTCGGGTCGGTCGCCAGCACCACCCCGGCCGGCAGGTCGTCGTCGTAGCGCGGGGTGCCCTTGGCCACCACCAGCTTCGCGCCGGTCAGCTCCGCCTCGGCCAGCTCGAACTCCTTGCCCACGACGTCCGGCACCGGGAACCGCTCCGGGCCCAGCGAGAGGGTGAGCGTGATGGTGCCGCCCTTGAGGATCTTGGCAGCCGAGACCGGCTCCTGCGCCACGACGCTGTCCCGCGGGGTCTGCTCGTCGTAGCGGGGCTCGGCGTAGGCCAGGGTGAAGCCGGCCTTGTCCGCCTGCGCCTGGGCCTGGGCCTTGCTCAGGCTCACCAGTTCCGGGGCGACCGTGTAGCGGCCCACCCCGACCCACCAGCCGCCCATCGCGGCGAGCAGGCCGAGCGCCACCACCGCGGCGGCGACCGAGAGCCGGCCGCGCGGGCTGCCCATCACCTGCGTGCGCAGCGCCGCGAACCGGGCCTTGAGGTCCGGCTCCGGGGCGGCCCGGCGGCGGTGCCGCTGCTGGCCACCGTCGGGCAGTCGGGCCCAGGTGGGCCGCTCGGCCGGGCGGACCGCCGCCACGATCATGGTCGGCTGGGCCACCGCCGAGTTCTCGTCGCCCACCGGGCGCAGCACGGCAGTGTGCGTGTTCGGGTTGCCCAGGTCGTCCCGGGCCACCTGCACCTCGGCCAGCAGGGCGCCGGCGTCGGTCGGGCGTGCGCCGGGGTCGCGCCGGGTGGCCCGCGCGACCAGGTCGTCGAGCGCCTTGGGCAGCGCGGGCACCAGGGTCGACGGCGCCGGTACGTCCCGGTCGACGTGCTGCCAGGCCACGTCCACCGGCCGGTCCCCGTCGTACGGGACCCGCCCGGTGAGCATCTCGAACAGCACGATGCCGGCCGAGTAGACGTCGGTGCGCGGGTCGGCGTGCCCCTCGGTGACCAGTTCCGGCGCCACGTACGCGACGGTCGCCATGAGCTGGTTGCCGTTCTCCTCCTCGGAGCTGGCCTCGACCGCGCGCGCCAGGCCGAAGTCGGCGACCTTCACCACGCTGTCGACGAGGTTCGCCACGCCGCCGGTGGGCGCCTCGGCGACCAGCACGTTCTCCGGCTTCACGTCCCGGTGCACCAGCCCGGCCCGGTGCGCGGCGGCGATCGCGGCGAGCATCTGCTCCATGATCGCCAACGCCTCGTCCGGGTTGAGCCGGCGCCGCTCGGCCAGCACGTCGCGCAGGGTGCGGCCGCGGACGTACTCCATCACCAGGTACGGCAGCCCGCCGTGGCTGCCCTGGTCGTAGACCGCCACCACGTTCGGGTGGGTCAGCCGGGCGATCGTCTTCGCCTCGTCGGTGAACCGCGCCATGAACCCGGCGGCCCGGCTGCGGGCCTCCGGCGCCTGGGTCGGGTGAATGATCTTGACCGCCACGGTGCGCTCCAGGCGCTCGTCGGTGGCGGTGTACACGGTCGCCATGCCGCCGCGCGCGACGCGCCCGCGAATGCGGTAGCGCCCGTCGAGCAGCGAGCCCAGCAACGTGTCGGCGACCTGTGTGTCCATCGGCAGGCAGTCTATGTGTCCAGAGGGTGAAGGTTGAACAGGATGCTACAGCCGGTGGCCGATCCGATCCGTCCCGCCGCGCTTCCGCAGGCCAACCGGGGTGCCGGTGCACCCCGCCCGGGACGACGTGGCAGGGTTGTCGGGTGACCGATTCCGTACCCGCCGACCAGGCTTCCGGCGCCGCGCTCGCCGGCCCGACCGACCCGGCCGACTGGCTGACCCTGCCCGACGTGGCCGAGCGCCTCGACCTGCCGATCAGCAAGATCCACCAGATGATCCGCGACCGCGAGTTGATCGCCGTCCGCCGCGACGGCGTCCGCCGGATCCCCGCCGACCTGGTGGCGAACAAGACGGTGCTCAAGCACCTGCCCGGCGTGCTGAACCTGCTGGCCGACGCCGGCTACGACGACGAGGCCGCCATGCGCTGGCTCTACCAGCCCGACGACACCCTCACCGGCGGCACCGCCGCGGCCACCCTCGGCGGCGACCACGCCCGCGAGGTCAAACGCCGCGCCCAAGCCCTCGGCTTCTAACCCCCGCACCCCCGCGCCCCCCGCCCCCAGGGTCTCCGCGTTGATCATGAAGTTGGCGGCAGTCGTGGATCTCCTGACTGCCGCCAACTTCATGATCGCCGGGGTTCCGGGGAGGGGAGGGGAGGGGAGGGAGGGGGTTAGTCGGCGCGGCGGGTGGCGGCGATGGCCAGGTCGACCAGGGCTTGGCGGGCCTCGGTGTCGAGGTCGACGGTGGTGAGGGCGGCCAGTGCGGCGTCGGTGAGGGTGACGATCCGCTGCTCGGTGCGGGCCAGCGCCCCGCTGGCGGTGATCAGCTCCCGCAGCCGGGTCACCCCGGCCTCGTCCAGCTCCGGATCGCCCAGCTGGCCGAGCAGCAACTCCCGACCGGCGTCGTCGGTCGCCTCCACGGCCGCCGCCACCAGATAGGTGCGCTTGCCCTCGCGCAGGTCGTCCCCGGCCGGCTTGCCGGTCTGCGCGGGGTCGCCGAAGACGCCGAGCACGTCGTCGCGGAGCTGGAACGCCTCGCCCAGCGGCAGCCCGTACGCCGAGTACGCCGTGCGTACGTCCGCCGACGCCTGGGCCAGCGCGGCGCCGAGCAGCAGCGGCCGCTCGACCGTGTACTTGGCCGACTTGTACCGGGCCACCTTGCTGGCCCGCTCCACCGAGGTGTCCCCGATGGCCTGGGTCAGCACGTCCAGGTACTGCCCGACGGTGACCTCGGTACGCATCTCGTCGAAGACCGGCCGGGCCCGGGCCACCGTGCCCGGCTCCAGGCCGGCGGAGTGCAGCAGCTCGTCGGACCAGACCAGGCAGAGGTCGCCGAGCAGGATCGCCGCGGCGTCGCCGAACCCGTCCGGGTCGCCGCCCCAGCCGGCCGCGCGGTGCCGGGCGGCGAACCGCCGGTGCACCGCCGGCTCGCCGCGACGGGTGTCCGAGCGGTCCATCAGGTCGTCGTGGATCAACGCGCTGGCCTGCACGAACTCCAACGCCGCCAGGGCGGTCACCACGTGGTCGGAGTCGACCCCGCCGGCGCCCCGGTACCCCCAGTACGCGAACGCCGGGCGCAGCCGCTTGCCGCCGCCCAGCACGAACGCCTCGATCGCCTCGGCGACGGGCACCAACGCGTCGTCGACGCCGGTCATCCAGGTGCGCTGGTTGGCCAGGAACTCGGCCAGGGCCTTGTCGACGCGCTGACGCAGGCCGGCGCGGTCGACGGGAGAGACGGGAGCTGCGTGGGTCACGTACCGACGCTAGCCGGTCGGCGTTGGCCGCGTGCCACCACCGGGTCGGCGCGTCGCACCCGACCCGCCCGGCGGCCCGGCCCGCCGCCCCGCCGACGACCGGACGGGGGTGGTGACCGGGCCGCGGGGCAGGAAGCCGCGGGCGTCGGCGAGCAGCGCGGCGTAGCGGCGTACCGCCGGCTCCCCGCCGTGCGCGGCCAGCCGGCGCTCCAGCTCGGCCAGCGGGGTCGCGGCCCGCGCCGACCCGGCGCGCACCGCGTCCAACAGCGCGGCCCCGGCCACCGCGCAGGCCTGCTCCACCTCGCCGAGCTGGAGCAGGCCGCGGGCCAGCCAGCCGCCGTAGACCGCGGCCCGGCGAGGTCGGCCGGCCCGCCGGGCCGCGCGCAGCAGCGGCAGGGCCGGCCGGGGCCGGCCGAGCGCGACCAGGGTGCGGCCGGTCATCGCCGCCAGTTCGGCGCCGTCGAGCCAGTAGAGCCAGGGCGGCTCGGCGGCCGGCTCGATCGCGCCGCCTGCGCGTCGCGCCGCGTCGAGGGCCTGCCGGGCGGCCCGGGTCCGCCCGCCCAGCGCGGCCGCCAGCGCCACCCGGTGCAGCAGCAGCGCCCGCAGCCCGGGACCGGCCGAGCGGCGGGCCCCCGCGTACGCGGTGCGGGCCAGCAGCAGCGCACCCTCCGGGTCGGCGGCCCCGGCCAGCAGGTGGCTGGCCGATCCGAGCACGTGCCCGGCGAGCGCCGGGTCACCGGCCGCCGCGGCGGCCCGTAGCCCGAGCCGGTAGGCGTCCAGCCCGGCGGCGGGATCGCCGGCGTCGGCGTGCAGCCACCCGGCGAGCTGGGCCGTCTCGGCCAGCACCGGCAGCAGCCGCCGCCGCTCGGCAGGGCCCGCCCCGGCCAGCGCCCGGGCCGCCCGCCGCAGCCGGTACGCCCCGGCCGGGGCCAGGTCGGCGCCGCCGCTGAGGTCGTCGAGCCGGCGCAGTTCGGCCAGCTCGCCGGGGCCGGGCGGCCCGCCCGGCTCGGACCGCCCGGGTACGCCCGCGTCGGCGGCGCGGTCCACCACCGCCGGTGCGACGAGCAGCGGCGCGTGCGGGTCGGCCACCCAGCGTTGGGCCAGGGCCAGCAGGGCCGACCGGGACCGCGATCCGCCCGCGCCCACCGGGCCGCGGTGCCGGCTGCGCCCGGCGGCCTCGACCAGCAGCCCGGCCGGCGCGTCGAGCACCAGGGCCAGCCGGTGCAGCCAGCGGTCGCCCGGCAACCGGGCCTGGCGCTCCCAGCGGGAGATCTCGTGCCGAGTCACGGTGGGGGCGCCGGAGGCGGCGCAGAGCTCGGCGGCGAGCCGCTGCTGGCTCCAGCCGCGGGCCAGCCGCAGCTGGGCGATCAGCGGCCCGAGCAGGCGGGGGTCGGGCGGGGTCATCGGTCCTCCGGTCGGGCGTCGGCGCGGCGAGCCGGCCGTCCGGCAGGACGGGACCGGCGCGCCGTCGGTCGGTGCTGACCCCCGCGCGTGCCCCCGGGCACCGGCCCCGACCGGCGCCACCCGCGCTGGTTCCTGTCTACCCCGGGGGTACGACGGCGGGCCGGACCCGCCGTGCGTCGCCGCGCCGACCGGCCCGCCGCCGTACGCCGACGGCTGTCGATGCCACGATGGGAAGATCGTGGGTACGCGGGCCGGTGCCCGCTAGAGTCAGGACGTGGCGCTCGGTCTTCCCTCCGTCCTCCCCAATCCCCAGCCGGCGATCGGGGCGTTGATCCGTGACCGGCAGCCGACCTTCTCCTTCGAGTTCTTCCCGCCCAAGACGGCTGAGGGCGAGCGGCTGCTCTGGCAGGCCATCCGGGAGCTGGAGTCGCTGCGGCCCTCGTTCGTGTCCATCACCTACGGCGCGGGCGGGTCGACCCGGGACACCACGGTGGCGGTGACCGAGCGGATCGCCACCGAGACCACCCTGCTGCCGATGGCCCACCTGACCGCGGTCAACCACTCGGTCGCCGAGCTGCGCAACGTCATCGGCCGGCTGGCCGGCGTCGGGGTGCGCAACGTGCTCGCCGTGCGCGGCGACCCGCCGGGCGACCCGGGTGGGGAGTGGGTCCGCCACCCCGAGGGCGTGCTCTACGCCGAGGAACTGGTCCGGCTGGTCCGCGACGCCGGCGACTTCAGCGTCGGCGTGGCCGCCTTCCCGTACAAGCACCCGCGTTCCGCCGACGTCGCCAGCGACACCGCGCACTTCGTCCGCAAGTGCCGGGCCGGCGCGGAGTTCGCGATCACCCAGATGTTCTTCGACGCCGACGACTACCTGCGGCTGCGCGACCGGGTCGCCGCCGCCGGCTGCGACACCCCGATCCTGGCCGGCGTGATGCCGGTGACCCAGATCGGCACCATCGAGCGGTCCGTGCAGCTGTCCGGGGCACCGTTCCCGCCCGCCCTCGCCGAACGGTTCGCGCGGGTCGCCGACGATCCGGAGGCGGTGCGCCGGCTCGGCATCGAGCAGGCCAGCGAGATGTGCGCCCGGCTGCTGGACGAGGGGGTGCCGGGGATCCACTTCATCACCCTCAACCGGTCCACCGCGACCCGGGAGGTCTGGCGCAGTCTCCAGGCCGGCGCCCGGGTGTGAACGCCCGCACCCCGACACCTGAACCGCGCCGCGACGGTTGAGGAGATGGTGGGCACACAGCTGAAGTGGGACGACTACGCGACCGCCTGGGCCCGGCTGCACGGCGGCTTCGACCCGCGCGCCGCCGCGCCGGTGGTCCGGGCCTGGCTGCGTTTCGCCTACCACGTGGGGTACATCCTCGGCCGGCTCCGGGTCGGCCCGACCGCGGTGACCGTGGCCGGGGTGCTGCTCTGTCTCTGCGTGCCGCTGTTCTCCGTACGGTCGGTGAACGGGCCGCTGCTGGGGGCGTTGTTCGTGCTGCTCGCCGCGGTGGCGGACAGCGTCGACGGGGCGGTGGCGGTGGCCACCGGCCGGACCACCCGGCTCGGCTACGTCTACGACTCGGTCGCCGACCGGCTCGGTGAGATCGCCTGGCTGACCGCGTTCTGGCTGGTCGGCGCGCCGGGCGCGCTGGTGGTCGCCGGCGGTGCGCTGTCCTGGCTGCACGAGTACGTCCGGGCCCGCGCGGTCGCCGCCGGGATGCGCGACATCGGCGCGGTGACCGTGGGGGAGCGCCCCACCCGGGTCTGCGTGGCCCTGGTGGGGCTGCTGCTGGCCGGGCTGACCGGGCTGATCGACCCGGACCTGGCCGCCGGCACCATCACCATGGCCATCGCCGTCTGGGTGCTGCTGGCCGGCTTCGGCCTGGGGCAACTGCTGTCGACCGTGCGCCGCGCCCTGATCGACGCCGGCTGACCCCTCGCCGCCCCGCCCCGGCCGGACAGGCCGCCATGATCGACACCGTTTGCGGCGTGTCGGGGTGACTCCGTCGCCGGACACCCCGACACGCCGCAAACCGTGCGTCAGAGGTGGCCTCGGACGGCGCGCGTTACCAGGCCGGGCCGATCTCCTCGGCGACGATCTGCGCGGAGAGGGTGACCATCGGCAGGCCGCCGCCCGGGTGGCTGGAGCCGCCGACCAGCCAGAGCCCGTGCACCGGGCCCCGATTGGCCGGGCGCAGCAGCCCGCCCGCCGTGCCGTAGATCGTGCCGCCCGGCGCGCCGGTGGCGGCGTCCAGATCGGCGGGGGTGCGGACCTCCCGGAACACCAGCCGGTCGCGGACGTCGACGCCCCGCTCGGCGAGCACGTCGAGGATCCGGTCGGCGTACGCCTCGGCGAGCCCCGGCCGGCGCCAGTCCACCGCCCCGGCGGCGGTGCCGTGGCGCGCGGCGTTGACCAGCACGAACCACGACTCGTGCCCGTCCGGGCGGACCATCGGGTCGTCGGCGACGGTGACGAAGACGGTCGGGTCGGCCGCCGGCCGGGCCCGTACGCCCCGCCCCGGGTCGCCGAAGACCGCGTCGAACTCGGCGTCGTAGTCGCGGGGGAAGAACACGTTGTGGTGGGCCAGCCCGGAGTCGCCGCGTACCCCGAGCAGCAGCACGAAGCCGGCCAGGCTGCGGTCGGTCAGCCCGGCCAGCCGGCGCGGGGCGGGCAGCAGGTCCCGGTAGAGGGTGAGCGCGTCGGTGTTGGCCACCACCACGTCGGCGGGGACGGGCGCGGTGGCGCCGGCGAGGCGTACCCCGTGCACCCGGCCGCCCGCGGCGTCGATCCGGGTGACCGTGGCGCCGGTCTGCACGACCACGCCGAGGTCCAGGCAGCGCGACAGCAGCGCGTCGGCCAGGGTGCCCAGCCCGCCGCGCAGGTACCAGCCGCCGAAGGTCAGTTCGGCGTAGGGGACGGCGACCAGCGCGGCCGGGGCGCGGCGCGGGTCGGCGCCGGTGTAGGTGGCGTACCGGTCGAGCAGCATCCGCAGCCGCGGGTCGGACAGCTGCGACCGGCCCAGCCCGCGCAGGCTGCGGCCGGGACCGATGGCGGCCAGGTCGCCCAGCCGCCAGGCCAGCGCGGCGAGGTCGCGTGGCGAGCCGACGGCCCGGCGCAGGATGTCGCGGTGCGAGGCCTCCCACACCCGGGCGGCCCGGCGCCAGAGCCGCTGCCAGTCGGCGGCGGCCCGGTCGCCGAGGGCCGCGCCGATCCGGGCGGCGAACTCGGCCGGGTCGGCGCAGGAGTCCAGCGCCGGCCCGCCGCCGGGGAAGACGTGCCGCACGATCGGGTCCAGCGGCACCAGGTCGAGGTACTCGTCGAGCTTGGCCCCGGTCGCCTCGAACAGGTCGTGAAAGACCTGGGGCAGGGTGAACAGGCTGGGGCCGGTATCGAAGTGGAACGAACCCGCCGGGGTGTCGTGCGCGTACCGGCCGAGCTTGCCGCCGACGGTGGCGGCCCGTTCGAAGACGGTGACCTCGTGTCCGGTGACGGCCAGCCGGGCGGCGGCGGCCAGGCCGCCCACCCCGGCGCCGACGACCACGATCCGCGCCATGCCGCGTCCTCCTAGCTGACCGGGCGGCCCCGCCAGGACAGACGTCGCCGCTTCCGCAGATGGTACGACCGCAGGGTCAGCCAACCGAGGACCACGACCGACACGGGGTGTGTCAGCGCGTCGGGCCAGGCCCGGCCGCCGGTGGCCCGGGCGCTGAGCACCCGCCCGGCGACCCCGAGCAGGTAGCCGGCGGCCGCGAGCGCGGCCACCGTCGGCGCGCCGGCTGCCAGCGCCGCGACGGTGGCCAGCGGGGGCGCGGTGTAGAGCAGGAGCAGCAGGGTCACCACGAGCGCCGCCGCGCTCGGGCGGCCGAAGGAGGCCCAGAGCGACTTGGTGTAGCCGTCGCGCAGCTGCGGCCAGTCCTCGTACATCCGGCAGGCGGCCAGCCGGGAGCCGTCGGCCAGGGCGATCCGCCCGCCGGACCGCTTGACCGCCCGGGCCAGCTCGATGTCCTCCAGGACCTTGTCGGCCACCGCGGCGTGCCCGCCGGCCCGCTGGTAAGCGGCCCGGTCCACCACCAGGAACTGCCCGCCCGCGGCGGCCAGCGACGGCCGCGGCGAGCGTTCCATCGCCCGCAGCGGCAGAAAGGTCAGCCACAACCACTGCAGCAGCGGCTGCACCAGCCGGTCGGCCGCCGTCCGCACCAGGATCCGGGGGTACGGCGACAGCAGCGTCGCCCCGGCGGCGCGCAGTTCGGTGACCGCCGCCGCGACGGCGTACGGGGTGAGCACCACGTCGGCGTCGACGAAGACCAGGGCGGTGGCGTCCGGGCCGACCCGGCCGGCGAGCTGGTGGCAGGCGTGCGGCTTGCCCAGCCAGCCCGGCGGCGGGGTGACCCCGGTGAGCAGGGTGACCCGGGGATCGTCGCCGGCCACCGCGCGGACCACGTCGGCGGTGCCGTCGGTCGACCCGTCATCGAGCACCACGATCCGCAGCCGTGGCACCCCCTGCTGGGCGAGCAGCGACCGCAGGCAGCCGGTCAGCCGGGCCGCCTCGTCGCGCAGCGGCAGCAGCACCGCCACCGCCTCGGTGACCTCGACCGGCCCGCCGGCGGGGCGGCGCAGCCACCGGCCCGCGTTGACCGCGGTGTGCGCGGTCAGCGCGGCGAGCGCGAGGACCAGGCCGAGGAGCGCGGCAGTCATGCCGTCGCCGCCCGGCGGTCGAGGGCGCCGTGAGGCTGCCGCGCGCGCTCCCCGCTGCTGCGTCCGCTCATGCGGTGGCGTCGACGCCGGGACGCGCCGGCCGGCGGGGTGCCCGCCCGTCGTCGCCGTGCCGGCGGGCGCGGAGCAGCGTCACCGCCAGCGGCACCGCGGCCGCCGCCATGCCGGCCGCGCCCCAGAGCGCCGAGGCGGGCAGGTCGAGGAAGACCGCGTGGGCCAGCACGCTGGAGAAGTACGTCCACAGGTAGAGCGCGAACATCGGGTCGTCGCGGGAGTCGGTGACCGCGACGGACGGCCCGGCCAGCGGGCGCAGCGCGCTCATCAGCAGCACCGCGAAGAGCAGCCAGCCCAGGTAGTTGCTGACCGGGATGTCGGGCAGCCCGGGCAGGGCCGGGTCGGCGTCCCGCCACACCCAGTAGCCCTCGGCCACCATCTGCGGGTCGAGGAAGAGGTCCCAGGCGGCCAGCCCGACGGCGGCCAGCGCGATCCGGCCGGGCCCGGACGAGGTCAGCCGGACGGCGGCCAGCCAGGCGGGCCACGCCATCCAGGTCCAGGCCAGCGGGATGATCAGCGGCACCCCGGCCAGCTTCGGGCCGAGTTCGCCGGAGTAGTCGTAGCTGCCGAACGGGAAGCCGGTGGCGACCCCGAGCGCCTCGATCGCGAAGCCGCCGCCGGTGGCCACCGCGACCAGCGCTCCCGCCGTACGCGGGCCGCGGCGCAGCAGGGCGTGGCCGACCGAGAGCAGGTAGCCCAGCACGACGGTGGCGACGGTCAGCCGGGCCCGGGTCTCGCCGGTGGTGAGGGGGTAGCAGATCTGGGCGAGGACGAGGACGGCCAGCAACGCCCAGGGGGCCCGCTGTCGGATCACGGCACGGCCGGGCCGGACTCGGCGGTGGCGGCCGGCTCGGCGGCGGCCAGCGGCAGGTCCCGGCCGAGCACGCCGAAGGGGCGTTCGTCGCCGGGGAAGTGGAAGTGCCGCAGCACGTCGACGAAGCCGAAGCGCCGGTACAGCCGCCAGGCCCGCGACGTCTGCTCGTCGGCCTCCGGGGTGGACAGCAGGGTGGTGGTGCCCTCGGCGAGGGTGAGCAGGGCGGTCAGCTGCCGGGTGCCCAGGCCGTGTCCCTGCGCGGGCGGCCGGACGTGCAGCTCCACCACCTCGAAGCAGTCGGTCAGCCAGCGCCGGCGGGCCCGCGCGTCCAGGGCCCGGTGCACCTGGTCGTGCCACCACTGCCCGGGCGCGCCCAGGTAGCCGTACCCGAAGCCGGCCAGGCGGCCGTCGGTGGTGAGGCTGGCGACGGCGCGGAAGCCGGGCCGTCGCACGTGGGTGGCGATGTAGCCACGGCGGGCCTCCAGCAGGTCGGCGCGGTAGTTCATCGCCTCCCCGTAGACGGTGACCACGTCGTCCAGCCGCCGGACGAGATCGTCCGGCGTCCACCGCACCAACCTCATGCGTGTCCCTTCACCGTTGCCGCGTCGCCGTCGGCGACCCACCCCAGCACCGTCCGGTCGCCGACCACGTCGCGCACCTCGAACCGCGCGAAGAGCTCCTCCGCGTACCACCCCTCGGTGGGGGTGCGGCTGATCGCGGCGCGGTGCTCCGGGTGACGGTACGCGAACGCCACGAGGTCCGTCGGGTCGCGCCACACGCTGACCGTGCCCTGCCAGCCCAGCGGGGCCTCGCCGACGCCGAACCGGGCGAGCAGGCCGGGCGCGGCGTGCAGCGCGGCGGCCACCGGGGGGATCGCCGTCCAGAAGGTGGCCGCCCGGCGGGGCCGCAGCCGGGCCCGGGTCAGCGCCAGCACCGGCCCGTCGACCCGGCCGCCGGGCGGGTCGCCGAACGGGCGCCGGCCGGACCACTCGCCCCGGCTGCTCACCGGGCGCAGGTCGACCCGGACGGCCGCCCGGGCGATCCGGGCCCACGCCCGGCCCACCGGGGAGGCGTCGAAGCCCTCGGCGGCGGCGGGGGAGTCCCAGACGGTCAGCGCGGCCCACCGGGTCAGGTCGGCGTCGCCGGGGTCGAAGCCGGTGCCGGTCCCGGTGCCGAGCAGCTTGCCGAAGCGGACGCCCGGCGTGGCGCGCAGCCGGCGCGGGTCGAGCGCCATCCGGGTCAGCGCCCGGGGCAGCGCGGCCCGGGAGACCCGCCACACGTGCAGGGTGACCAGCTCGGGGACGGTGTCGCCGGCCGCCGCCCCGGCGGGCTCGCTCACGCCACCTCGGTCGGGGTGCCGGCGGTGATCCGCAGCAGGTCGGCGTACGTGCTGGGGAAGACCGCCTGCGGCACCCCGCCGGCCGCCCAGATCTCGGGGTACTCCTGCAGGGCGGTGTCGACCAGGGTGCGCAGCGGGCGCGGGTGGCCCAGCGGGGCGACCCCGCCGATCACCTGGCCGGTGTGTTCGCGGACGAACTCCGGGGTGGCCCGGCGCAGCCGGGTGACCCCGAGCCGGACGGCCAGCTCGGCGGTGTCCACCCGGTGCGCGCCGGAGGTGAGCACCAGCAGCGGGGCGTCGTCGGCCTCGAAGACCAGTGAGTTGGCGATGGCGCCGACGTCGACGCCGAGCGCCGCGGCGGCGGCGGCCGCGGTGTGGACCGCCTCGGGCAGCAGGCGGACCGCGCTGGGCGCGCCCGCGCCGTCGCGCGCGTCCGCGCCGTCGAGCGCCGCCTGCACCGTCCGTACGTTCGGGTGTGGCTGCATGTCGCCATTCTTCCCGGTACGCCCCGGCGCGGTGGGGCCGGTCGGCAGGTCGGCGCGTCGGCTCCCCGGCCGCGGTCGATGGGAGCCGGCGGCACGCCGGACGCCACACGTTGCGTTTTCGTCGGAGGGAGGGTGTACTGTCAGAGCAGTTAGAACGAGTGTTCGATTGAGTCGTACGCCCGTTCCAACGCCCGGGAGCGGTGTTTCGCGGCTCCGGCTCCCGGGAGAGGTGCGGTTTCGCGGACCGCACCGGGTTCCGGGCAGTCGCGAGCCCGGTCCCGTCAAGGCAGGATCGTCGTCCGCCGCCCACGACCCCCGGGCGGCGGACGACGAACCCGCCGGTCCGCCGGCCGGGTGTGGTGTGGGGAAGCGTCCACACCCGGCCGGCCCCCCATCCGGTGCGTCTTCCTCCGCACCACCCGCTCCGGGCGCCCGCCGACGGATCCTCTCCGTCGCGCGTCGCGCCCGCCCCGGTCACGCGGAGGAGACAGTCATGCCGACCAACCCGGCCCAGGCACCGACGGTGCCCGCGCACGTGCTGCCGCACCGCACCCCGGCCCAGCTCCTCGCGGTGGCCCGGATCGGGCTCAGCGAGGCCGCCCAGACCCGCCCCGACGGGCTGCGCTACGCCGCGGCCCACCTCGCGGCGCTGCGCGCGGCCGCGGCCCTGCTCGCCGCCCGCGCCCGCCCCGCCCCCACCCGACGCCACCGGATCACCAGCGTCTGGGTCCTGCTCTCCACGGTCGCCCCCGAGCTCGACCAGTGGGCCGCCTACTTCGCCGCCGGCGCCGGCAAGCGGGCCGCCGCCGAGGCGGGGATACCCCGCGTGGTGAGCGCCCGGGAGGCCGACGACCTGCTCCGGGCCGCCGAGCAGTTCGTCTCGGTGGTGGAGACCGCGCTCGGCCTGGCCCACCAACCGACCCTCGACGGCCTGGCCGCCTGACCCGACGCCGCCCGGGTCCCCCGCCGGGCACACCCGGCGTCCATCCGGCAGCGACACCTGATCCACAGCAGAGAAACACGACGGGGGGTTGGTCCATGGCGGGCCGCATGGTGGTCGGTTCCGCCGCACTGGCCGGTCTGGTACGCCCGGCGAGCGCGCCGGACCCGGCGGGCGGCCACCGGGTGCTCCCGGTGGCGCCCGAGCTGACCGGCCTGCTGCCCAACCGCGGGCTGCGCCGGGGCAGCACGATCGCGGTCTCCGCCGGCCAGCCCCGGCGTAGCGGCGGCACCTCCCTGGTCCTGGCGCTGCTCGCTGAGGCGTCCCGGGCCGGCTCCTGGTGCGCGGTGGTCGGGGTGCCGACCTTCGGGGCCGGCGCGGCCGCCGAGGTCGGGATCGCCCTGGACCGGCTCGCCCTGGTGCCCGACCCCGGCCCGGAGTGGCCCACCGTCGTCGCGGCCCTGATCGACGGGGTCGACGTGGTGGTGACCGCCGTGCCGCACACCGTCTCCGCCTCGGTCGCCAACCGGCTCGCCGCCCGGGCCCGGCAGCGCGGCAGCGTGCTCGTCCCGTACGGCCGGTGGGACGGCGCGGACGTCACGCTCCAGGTGGTCCGCGGGGTCTGGGAGGGGCTGGGGGCGGGCCGGGGCCGGCTGCGCCGCCGCGAGGTGACCGTGTCGGCGCGCGGGCGCGGCGCGGCCGCCCGGCCCAAGGAGATCAAGGTCTGGCTGCCCGGCGACGGGCTCACCCGCGTCATCCCCCGGCCGGCGGCCGCGGACGGCGTCGGCCGGTCCCGGCGTGGCGCGCTCACCGTGGTCGGGTCGGCGTGACCGGCACGCCGGTGCGCACCCTGCTGCTCTGGTGCCCGGACTGGTCGGTCATCGCCGCCGAGATCGTCGACGGGGTGCCGGCCACCGGCCCGGTCGCCGTGCTGCACGCCAACCGGGTGGTGGCCTGCTCCGAGCAGGCCCGCGCCGAGGGGGTGCGGCGGGGCCTGCGCCGACGGGAGGCCCAGGGACGCTGCCCGCAGCTGACCGTCGTCGACCACGACCCCGGGCGGGACGCCCGCGCCTTCGAACCGGTGGTCGCCGCCGTCGAGGAGGTCGTCGCCGGCGTCGAGGTGGTACGCCCCGGCGCCTGCGCGGTGGCCGCCCGGGGCCCCAGCCGCTACCTCGGCGGCGAGGAGGCGGCCGCCGAACGGATCATCGAGCAGGTGGCCCAGGCCTGCGCGGTGGAGAGCCAGGTCGGGATCGCCGACGGGGTCTTCGCCGCCGGGCTGGCCGCGCGCGCCGGCCGGGTCGTGCCACCGGGCGGGACGCCGGAGTTCCTGGCCGAACTGCCGGTCGAGGCGCTCGGCCGGCCCGCGCTGGCCGACCTGCTGCGCCGGCTCGGCGTGCGTACCCTCGGCGACTTCGCGGCGTTGCCCGGCGGTGACGTGCTGGCCCGGTTCGGCCTCGACGGGGCGCTGGCCCACCGGCTCGCCGCCGGGCGCGACGACCGCCCGCTGGCCGTCCGGCAGCCCCCGGTCGACCTGGCGGTGACCGCCGACCACGACGAGCCGCTCGACCGGGTCGACGCGGCCGCCTTCGCCGCCCGCGCGCTCGCCGAGCGGCTGCACGACCGGCTCGCCGGGTACGGGCTGGCCTGCACCCGGCTCGGCATCGAGGCGGTCACCGCGCACGGCCAGGAGCTGCACCGGGTCTGGCGGCACGACGGCCTGCTCACCGCCGCGGCCATCGCCGACCGGGTCCGCTGGCAGCTCGACGGCTGGCTCTCCGGCAGCACCGGCCGGGCCGGCGCCCGCCCGGCCCGGCCGACCGCCGGGATCGTCCGGCTGCGGCTGGTCCCCGACGGGGTGCTGGCCCGGTCGGGGCTGCAACCCGGCCTGTGGGGCGAGACCGGCGAGGAGCGGGAGCGGGCGCACCGGGCGTTGAGCCGGGTGCAGGGCATCCTCGGCCCGGAGGCGGTGGTCACCGCCGTGCTCGGCGGTGGTCGTTCCCCGGCCGACCAGACCCACCTGGTTCCCTGGGGCGACGAGCGGCTCCCCGCCCGCCCCGGCCCGCCGCCGCTGCCCGGCGAGCCGGCCCTGGGTGCCGACCGGGTCGCCGGTGCGGGCCGTGCCACGGGCGCCGGCCGGGCCGCCGGTGCGGGCCGTGCCGGTGGCACCGCCGGCGGGGGGAGCGCCGTCCCGCCGTGGCCGGGGCGGCTGCCGCCGCCCGCACCGGCCGTGGTGCTGCCCACCCCGCTCACCGCGACCGTGCACGACGCCGCGGGTGAGCCGGTCGTGGTCAGCGCCCGCCTGACGGTGAGCGCCGCGCCGGCCCGGCTGGCCGTCGGTACGGCCCGGCCGGTCGAGATCGTCGGCTGGGCCGGCCCGTGGCCGGTGGACGAGCGCTGGTGGGCCCCGGCCGAGGCGCGGCGCCGGGCCCGGTTCCAGGTCTGCCTGGCCGACGGCGCCGCCCTGCTGCTGGCGGTCGAGGCCGGCCAGTGGCTGGTGGAGGCGATCTATGACTGAGCCGGTCCCGTCCGGTCCGGGGTGGTTCCCTCGCGGAGCCGGCGCGCCCGACCGGCTGGTCCGCTCCGTGTCGGGGGCGGATGCCCCGGTGAGCGACATGACTGTCAGGCATATTCATGACTCTCAGACATATCGCTCACCGACCCTTCCGTCGGTGGAGCCGGTCGTCGGGACCCGGTCGCCCGCGGGGGCGATCAGATGAGCTTCCACAACCCCAAGCTGCCCTGGTCGGAGCTGGAACGGGTGCTCTCCGGGCGAGCCGGCGACGGGTCGGGCGGCGACGGGTCGGGCGGTGGCGGGAGGCCGCGGGGTGGGCGGTCGCGCGAGGAGCGGCACCTGCACGTGGTCGACCCGCTCGCGGTCGACGCCGACGGCGGTGACGCCCCGGCCTGGAGCCGCAAGCGCCAGCAGTACGAGGCGCCCGAGCTGCCCTCCCCGGACGGCACGGTCCCGTACGCCGAGCTGCACGCGCACACCAACTTCAGCTTCCTCGACGGCGCCAGCCACCCGGAGGAGCTGGCCGAGGAGGCCGCCCGGCTGGGGCTCACCGCGCTCGCCGTCACCGACCACGACGGCTTCTACGGCGTGGTCCGCTTCGCCGAGGCGGCCCGCGCGCTGCACCTGCCGACGATCTTCGGCGCCGAGCTCTCCCTCGGGCTGCCCGGTCCGCAGAACGGCGAACCCGACCCGCACGGCGCGCACCTGCTGGTGCTCGCCCACGGCCACGAGGGGTACGCCCGGCTGGCCGCCACCATCTCCCGTGCCCAGCTGCGCGGCGGGGAGAAGGGCCGCCCGGTCTACGGCGAGCTGGAGGAGGTCGCCGCCGAGCTGCGCGACCACGTGCTGGTGCTCACCGGCTGCCGCAAGGGGCACGTGCCCGGCGCGCTGCTCACCGAGGGCGTCGACGCGGCGGCCCGCGAGCTGGACCGGCTCACCGCCCTCTTCGGCGCCGAGACGGTGGCGGTGGAGCTGACCGACCACGGGCATCCGGTCGACGCCGACCGCAACGACGCCCTCGCCGAGCTGGCCGCCACCGCCGGGCTGCCCACGGTGGCCACCAACAACGTGCACTACGCGACCCCGAGCCGGCGCCGGCTCGCCACCACCCTGGCGGCGGTCCGGGCCCGGCGCAGCCTGGACGAGATCGACGGCTGGCTGCCCGCCGCCGCCACCGCGCACCTGCGCAGCGGCGCGGAGATGGCGGCCCGGTTCGCCGCGTACCCGGGGTCGGTGGCGCGGGCCGCCGAGTTCGGCGCCGAGCTCGCCTTCGACCTGCAGCTCGTCGCGCCGCAGCTGCCGGCGTACCCGGTGCCGCCGGGGCACAGCGAGATGAGCTGGCTGCGCCACCTGACGATGGTGGGCGCCCGGGAGCGCTACGGCCCGCCCGAGGCGCACCCCGAGGCGTACGCGCAGCTGGAGCACGAGCTGCGGATGATCGACGAGCTGGGCTTCCCCGGCTACTTCCTGGTGGTCTACGACATCGTCACGTTCTGCCGGGAGCAGGACATCTACTGCCAGGGCCGGGGTTCGGCGGCGAACTCGGCGGTCTGCTACGCGCTGCGGATCACCAACGTCGACGCGGTCCGGCACCGGCTGCTCTTCGAGCGCTTCCTCGCCCCGGAACGCGACGGCCCGCCCGACATCGACGTGGACATCGAGTCCGACCGCCGGGAGGAGGTGATCCAGCACGTCTACACCCGGTACGGCCGGGAGCACACCGCCCAGGTCGCCAACGTCATCTCGTACCGGCCCCGCTCGGCGGTGCGGGACGTGGCCAAGGCGTTCGGTTTCTCCCCCGGCCAGCAGGACGCCTGGAGCAAGCAGATCGACCGGTGGGGCTCGGTGGCGTCGGTCGACGTCGAGGACATCCCCGAGCAGGTGGTCGCGTACGCCAACGAGCTGCAGACCTTCCCCCGGCACCTGGGCATCCACTCCGGCGGCATGGTGATCTGCGACCGGCCGGTGATCGAGGTGTGCCCGGTGGAGTGGGGCCGGATGCCCGGCCGCAGCGTGCTCCAGTGGGACAAGGACGACTGCGCCGCCGTCGGCCTGGTCAAGTTCGACCTGCTCGGCCTGGGCATGCTCTCCGCGCTGCACTACGGCTACGACATGATCGGGATGACCCTCGACCTGGGCGACATGACGCTGGACGACCCCGAGGTCTACGACATGCTCTGCCGGGCCGACTCGGTCGGGGTGTTCCAGGTGGAGAGCCGCGCCCAGATGGCCACCCTGCCCCGGCTCAAGCCCCGCGAGTTCTACGACCTGGTGGTCGAGGTGGCGCTGATCCGGCCCGGCCCGATCCAGGGCGGCTCGGTGCATCCGTACATCCGGCGCAAGAACGGCCAGGAGCCGGTGACCTTCGCGCATCCGCTGATGCGCAACGCGCTGGAGAAGACCCTCGGCGTGCCGCTGTTCCAGGAGCAGCTCATGCAGCTCGCGATCGACCTGGCCGGTTTCGACGCGGCCGGGGCCGACCAGCTGCGCCGGGCCATGGGGGCCAAGCGCTCGGTGGAGCGGATGGCGCAGATCGCCGACCGGCTCTACGCCGGGATGGCCGAGCGGGGCATCACCGGCGAGCTGGCCGACGACGTCTACCGCAAGCTCACCGCGTTCGCCAGCTACGGCTTCCCGGAGAGCCACGCGATGAGCTTCGCCTACCTGGTCTACGCCAGCTCCTGGCTCAAGCGCTACCACCCGGGACCGTTCCTGGCCGCGCTGCTCAACGCCCAGCCGATGGGCTTCTACTCGCCGCAGACCCTGGTCGACGACGCCCGCCGGCACGGCGTGGAGGTCCGCCGGCCGGACATCAACGCCAGCGGGGCCAAGGCGGTGCTGGAGTCGACGCCGGAGACCCGGTGGGGGAGCCAGCCGGGGGAGCCGCCGCACGCCTGGGGGCTGGGCGGTCCGGCGGTCCGGCTCGGGCTGGGCAGCGTACGCACCCTCGGTGACGACGTGGCCGAGCGGATCGAGGCGGAGCGGGCGGCGCACGGGCCGTACCGGGACATGCCGGACCTGGCCCGGCGGGTTGGGCTCACCGCCGCGCACTTGGAGGCGCTGGCCACCGCGGACGCCTTCGCCTGTTTCGGGCTGACCCGGCGGCAGGCGCTCTGGGCCGCCGGCGCGGCGGCTCAGGACCGGCCGGGCCGGCTGCCCGGCACGGTGACCGGGACGGCCGCGCCCACCCTGCCCGGGATGGAGGCGGTGGACCGGCTGGTCGCCGACGTCTGGGCGACCGGGCTGTCCCCGGAGAGCCATCCGGCCCGGTTCATCCGCGACCGGCTCGACGCCCTCGGCGCGGTGCCGATCGCCCGGCTCGGCCGGGTGGAGCCGGGTCGGCGGATCCGGGTCGGCGGGATCGTCACCCACCGGCAGCGGCCCGGGACCGCCGGCGGGGTCACCTTCCTCAACCTGGAGGACGAGACGGGGATGCTCAATGTCACTTGCTCCCCGGGGCTGTGGCAGCGCTACCGTCGGATCGCCCGCACCAGCGCGGCCCTGGTGGTGCGAGGCCGGTTGCAGCGGCACGAGGGAGTCACCAGCCTCACCGCGGATCGGCTGGACGCCATCGAGCCACCGGTCAGCCCGGCGTCCCGGGATTTCCGTTGATCCAGTGATCCACATTACGGTTTCCTCGGACGCCAGGCGGGAGACTTCCGGCACGTGCGGGCAGAGTGGCCCGCTCGCGGCAAGGGGGAAGACGCGATGACGTCGAACAGCATGCACACCGGCGGCGTGGCGAACGCCCGGCGTACCCGGCTCGCGGCCGGATGGGCGCCGGCGCAGGACGTGGAGACGCGCGAGTACCAGGTGCACGACGGCCCGGTGGCCAACGCCAACCGGTCCCGCGCGGAGGAGGACCCCGCCGCCGGCGGCGAGTCCTGACCAACGCGGTACCGCCTGCGGGGGGTCCGGTGGCGTGGGTGACTAGGCTCGACCGGGTGGAGCAGACCACCCGAGGCCGGTTCACCGGGCCGCCGCTGACCCCCCGTACCGCTGTCATCTGGTCGGTCCTCGCCGCCGAGCTGGACCGACGCGCCGGCGACGAACTGACCGTGCTGGACGTCGGCGGCGGGACCGGCGGCTTCGCCGTTCCGCTCGCCCAGGCCGGGCACCGGGTCACCGTGGTCGACGCCAGTCCCGACGCGCTCGCCGCGCTGACCCGCCGGGCCGCCGAGGCCGGGGTCGCCGCCCGGGTACGCGCCGTGCAGGGCGACGGCGACGCACTGGCCGGGCTGGTCGAGCCGGCCAGCGCCGACCTGGTGCTCTGCCACTCCGTGCTGGAGGTGGTCGACGACCCGACGCCGGTGGTCGACGCGCTGGCCGCCGCGCTGCGGCCCGGGGGTGCGGCGAGCGTGCTGGTCGCCGGCCGCGCCGCCGCCGTGCTGGCCCGGGCGATGAACGGCCACCTGGACGTCGCCGCCGCGCTCGCCGCCGCCCCGGACGGCTCCGCCGGGCCGCGGGACACCCTGCGCCGGCGCTTCGACGCCGAGGGCGCCGCCGCGCTGCTGCGCGCCGCCGGGCTCACCGTCGAGGAGATCCACGGGGTACGCGTCCTCGCCGACCTGCTTCCCGCCGCCGTGGCCGACGGCCAGGCGACCGCCCTGGTCGAGCTGGAACGGGCCCTCGCCGCCCGGTCGCCGTACCGGGACCTCGCCGCCCAGCTGCACCTGTTCGCCCGCCGGCCGGCATGACCTCCCCGGCCCCGCCCGGTCCGCTGGACGTGGTGGCGCCCCGCTACGGCGGCGGCAGCCTCGCCGACGTGGTGCCCAGCGCGCTGGCGGTGCTCGGCGTGCCCGGCGCGGTCGACCTGCTCGGCCTCACCCCCCGGCTGGCCGGGGTACGCCGGATCGCCGTGCTCCTGGTCGACGGGCTCGGCTGGTACCAGATCCCGACCGCCGCGCCGTACGCGCCGATCCTGGCCGGGCTCACCGCCACCGTCGGCCGGCCGCTGACCTCGGGTTTCCCCTCCACCACCCCGACCAGCCTGGTGAGCCTGGGCGCGGGCGTCGCGCCCGGGCCGCACGGGGTGCTCGGCTTCACCGTCCGGGTGCCCGGCACCGACCGGGTGCTCAACCACATCGAGTGGACCGGCGACCCGGAGCCGCTGACCTGGCAGCCGGTCCGCACCCAGTGGGAGCGGGCCCGGGCGGCCGGCGTCGCGGTGACCGTGGTGAGCCGTCCCGAGTTCGCCGGCAGCGGGCTGACCCTGGCCGCCAACCGGGGCGGCGACTACCGGGGCGCCGCCGGGGTGGACGCCCTGGCCGCGACGATGCTCGCCGCGCTCGCCGCCGGTCCCGGGCCGACCCTGGTCTCCGGCTACCACCCCGACCTGGACCGGCACGGCCACCTCACCGGCGTCGACTCCGCACCCTGGCGGGTCGCCGCCGCCGAGGTGGACGCGCTGCTCGCCCGGCTCGTCGACGGCCTGCCGCCGGACGCCGCGCTGCTGGTCACCGCCGACCACGGGCAGCTCGACGTGCCCGCCGCGCACCGCTTCGACCTGGACACCGACCCCCGGCTGCGGGCCGGGGTGCGGGTCGTCGCCGGCGAGCCGCGGGTGCGGTACCTGCACGTCGAGCCGGGCGCGGTGGACGACGTGGTGGCCGCCTGGTCGGCGGTGCTCGGCCCGGCCGCCCGGGTCGAGACCCGGGCGGAGGCGGTGGCCGCCGGGCGGTTCGGCCCGGTGCCGCCGGAGCACCTGCGGCGCGTCGGCGACGTCGTGGTGACCTGCCACGGCACGTACGCCGTGCTGGCCAGCCGCTCCGAGCCGCCCATGGTGTCCCGGCTGGTGGCGTACCACGGGGCGGACACGGCGGCGGAGCTGACCATCCCGCTGCTGGTGGTGCGGGGCTGACCGGCCGGGCTGTCGTACCGGCGGGCTAACCTGCGGGAATGGGTCGGAGCCAGTCGTTGCCGCGCGGTGGTGGTGACCCGCGTTTCGGTCCCGACGCCGACGACTCCGGCAGCCCGATCCTGCACGTCGACATGGACGCCTTCTTCGCCTCGGTGGAGGTGCGCCGCCGCCCCGAGCTGCGCGGCCGCCCGGTGGTGGTCGGCGGGGTCGGGCCGCGCGGCGTGGTCAGCTCCGCCAGCTACGAGGCCCGGCGGTACGGCGTCCGCAGCGCCATGCCCACCATGCGCGCCCGCGCGCTCTGCCCGCACGCGGTCTACCTCCCGCCCGACTTCGGGCAGTACACGGCCGCCTCCCGGGCGGTCATGCAGATCTTCCGGGACGTCACCCCGCTGGTCGAGCCGCTCTCGCTGGACGAGGCGTTCCTCGACGTGGCCGGCGCCCGGCGGCTGTTCGGTCCGCCGGCCGAGATCGCTCGCCGGATCCGCGCGCGGGTGGCCGCCGAGCAGGGGCTGACCTGCTCCGTCGGGGTGGCGCCGACCAAGTTCGTGGCCAAGCTCGGCTCCACCCGGGCCAAGCCGGACGGCCTGCTCGTGGTGCCGGCCGACCGGGTGCTGGAGTTTCTGCACCCGCTGCCGGTCGGCGCGCTCTGGGGGGTGGGGGAGCGCTCCGCCGAGACGCTGCGCCGGCTGGGGCTGACCACCATCGGCGACCTCGCCGAGGCGCCGTACGGGATGCTCCGCAAGGCCGTCGGCGAGGCGTCCGCCACCCACCTGCACGAGCTGGCGTGGGGGCGCGACCCCCGGTCGGTCAGCCCCGAGCACGTGGAGAAGTCGATCGGCGCCGAGACGACCTTCGACGCCGACGTCGCCGACCCGCTGGAGATCCGCCGTACCCTGCTCGCCCTCAGTGAGAAGGTCGGCACCCGGCTGCGCCGGGCGGGGCAGGTCGGGCGGACCGTCTCGCTCAAGGTGCGGCTGACCGACTTCCGCACGGTCAACCGGTCCCGCACCCTCGGCGTGCCCACCGACGTGGCCCGGGAGATCTTCGACACCGCCTGGGGGCTCTACACCGTTCTCGACCCGGGAGAGCGGGTCCGGCTCGTCGGCGTACGGGTGGAGGGGTTGGCCGGGGCGACGGAGACGCCGCGGCAGTTGACTCTCGGCGCGCCCGAGCGCGGCTGGCGGGAGGCGGAAGCTGCCGCCGACGCCGCTGCTGCCCGTTTCGGGCGGTCCGTCATAGGTCCGGCCAGTCTGCTCGGCCGGCGTGATCCCCGTCGAGGCGAAAATCCGACCCGGCCGTAGGTCGTCCCGCTTTCCGACGCGCGAGACCCCTCGTAGACTTGACGGCAAGCAGCCGGTTGGCTGCTACGGTCTGTCGGCCCGACCGGGCCGACCAACGTGACCGGGGAGGAGTGCCGTGCCGCTCTCGGAGCACGAGCAGCGGCTGTTCGAGCAGATCGAGCGGTCGCTTGCCGAGGACCCCAAATTCGCCTCGGCCGTGCGCGCCAGCGACCCGCGTTTCCACGCGCGGCGTCGCCTGCTCGTCGCTGCCGGTGTGGTCGTCGTCGGCCTGGCCCTGTTGGTCTACGGCGCGGTGATCAAGACTCCGCCGCTGGCAGTGGCGGGCTTCGTCGTCATGCTGGCCGCCCTGGGCTACGCGGTGCAGTCGCATCGCCGGTCGCAGTCACCCGACCTGCACGTGGTGGGTGGCACGACGAGTCGCCGTCGTCCGCGCGGGCGCGCGGGGGGTCGACGGCCGTCGCTGCTGGACCGCATGGAGGACCGGTGGCGGCAGCGCCCGGAGGGACATCGCTGAACGCCCACCGCCGTTGAGGCGGGTGGGCGTCGCCACGACGGTGGGCGCCGGACGCGCTCCGGTCACCTCCGTCGTACCTGCACGTCCGGCCCCCGGTCGAAGGCCGATCCGACGTGTTGCCGACCCACGCCCGATGCGGTCCCGATCGTCCTCGGTGTGAGCCAGAAAAGGTGTCGGGGCCTGGTGGCCCGTCTCCGCGATCAGGCAGCGGATCTGACAATGGCTCCGCCCGGGCACCGACGGTGCCCGGGCGGAGCCGTGGGTCAGGCGCGGCGGGCGGAGCGGTTGGCCAGCAGCCGGCGCGGGCTCCAGCGCAGCAGCCGGGCGCGGGTCCGCCCGCCACCGGCCACCAACCGGGAGGACGAGTCCGCCACGGCCAGCCGCCAGCGCAGCAGCACCGACGGCGGCAGCACCGCCGCGAGGAACCGGGTGCGCCGGTCCGACCGGGCGGCGAGGGTGCCCCGGACCGCCTTCAACGCCGGGTGCAACGGCTCCCCGGTGAGCGGATCGCGGGCGTAGCGGGCCCGCTCCTCCGCCCGGCCGAGCAGCCGTACCGCCGACGCGGCGGCGCTGTCGTCGCCGACGGCCTCGCGGGCCAGCCGCTCGGCGGTCGCCCGGGGCGTCTCCGTGCGGTCCACGCGTACCCGGTAGTCGACCAGCGTGTCGAGCAGTTCGTCCCAGGCCGCGTGGGCGTCCGCGCGGGCCCGGTCGTGGTCGGCGCCGAGCACGACCATGCCGGGCGCCCCGGCGCCCGCCCCGTCCGGCCCGGCGGCGGCGCCCGCCGCGGTGACCGCCGGCGCCGGCCGGCCGTGGCGGCGACGCCGCAGCGCCATCCGCCGCAGCGCCGGCACGCAGAGCAGAGCGACCAGCGCCAGCAGCGCGCCCGCCGTCCACCAGGGCCAGCTCGGCGCGCGCCGGGTCGGCCCGCCACCGGCGGCGTCGAAGCCGGCGTCGATCTCCCGGTCGGCGGCGTCCTCCCGCTCCGGCCCGGCCGTGGCGGCGGGGTCGTCGGGGGAGGTGCCGGGGGCGGTGGTCTCCGAGGGCTCCGGATCCGGGGCGTCGCTGTCCGGGGCCCAGGCCGAGCGGTTCGCGCCCTGCACCGCGTACGCCGGGGTCGCGTCGAACGGAACCCAGCCCATCTGGTCGAAGTAGACCTCCGTCCAGGCGTGCAGGTTGCGGTTGGTCAGCACGTACGTGTCGCTGCCGGCGCCGGTGCCGTTGGTGAAGCCGAACGCCACCCGGGCCGGGATGCCGGCGGAGCGCACCAGCCAGGCCATCGCCGCCGCGTACTGCTGGCAGTAGCCGACCTTGTTGGTGAGGAAGTCGACGATCTCCTCGCCGCTGGTGCCGCCCTTGGTGCTCAGCGAGTAGCTGAAGCCGTTGTCCCGGGAGAAGTAGTCGTAGATCGCCCGGACCTTGTCGTAGTCGCTCCGCTTCCCCTCGACCAGCCGGGACACCAGCAGGTCGACCTGCTGCACCGCCGGCCGCCGGGTCTGCTGCACGGCGATCGGGTGCTCAGCCGGCAGGGAGCGGGCCTTGCGCAGCGCCGCCGGGGAGAAGGTCGAGCGGACGTACTCGAACGAGTAGCGCTTGCCCCGGGAGTTGTCCCGGTTGGAGAAGACCACCCCGAGGTTCGCGTCGTAGAGCCAGTTGCCGTTGAGCCCGTCGGTGCTGACCGGGTCGGAGTAGACCGGCACCAGGGGCATCTCCAGGTTGCGGGTGACCTCCACCGTGGCCCGGTACCGCTGCTGCTCGGCGCCCTGGCGGGCCGGTGGGGCGGGCAGGTCCCGGTCGACCCGCCGGCCGTTGGGCGGGCGCACCCGGAAGCCGTCCGGCCGCAGCTCGTCGGCGACGCCGAAGCGCAGGTAGAACGGGCTCGGCTCGGTGGTGGTCACCTTGACCATCTCGGCCACCTCGCTCTGGTTGAGCTGGCCGCTGAGCGCCGCGAAGAGGTCGATCCGGCCGGGGCTGGCGCCCTGCCCGGGCCGCCCGTTGCCGGTGCCCTCGCCGGTGGAGTTGACCTGGTCCAGCAGCCCACCGGTCATGCCGGGCACGGCCAGCGGAAGGGCCACGGCCAGCGCCACGCCCACCACCGCCAGCCGCCGACCGGCCGCCGCCAGCGGGGACGACTCCCAGACGTCGACGTCGCGGCCCTCGCCGGTGAACCGGCGGCCGAACCGGCGTACCCGGTCGACGTTGTCGGTGACCAGCAGCCACAGGTAGCCGCAGGCGCCGACCACGAACGGCAGGGCGGGCACGCTGTCGACGTAGACCGCCACCGGCACCGAGTAGATCGCCAGCATCGGCAGGCCGGCCAGGGCCGGGCGGCGCAGCCCCACCGCCAGCACGTCCACCATGATCGCCACCGAGCCCACCCCGAGCACGGTGATGAAGAGCAGCGGCGTGGTGTCCGGCACCTCGACGCCGTACGAGCGCATGTCCTGCAACGAGCCCTGCAGCAGCTCGCCGAAGTGGGCCAGGGTGGCCGGGGTGGGCAGGAACGCGACCAGTTCGGTGCCGCCGGGGAAGAGCCAGGTCAGGGCGAGCAGCAGGCCGGCCAGCATGCCGAGCACCTGCCCCCACAGGGGAGTCCGGACCAGCCGGGTCAGCGCGGCCACCCCGGCGACCACGGCCACCGCGATGGCGGACTCGATCAGCCAGGTCCAGCGTTCGAAGATCGACGACAGCGGCGCCGCGGCGAGCAGGGTCGCCGCGGCGGCCACGAAGCCGAGGTTGCGGGAGGCGATCACGACCTCACCCTTTCCGTCATCGGACGCCGCCGGCGACCGTCTCGGCGAGCGCCGCGCGCAGCGCGAAGCCCTGCGAGCCGCGGGCGGCCTGCGGCCAGAGCGCCGGCAGCCGGCCACCGTGGTCCACCCCGATCACCCGCCAGCCGCCCTGGAGCAGGGCGAGCGCCGCGGCGCCGTGCGCCCGCTCCGACTCGGCGCGGGCCTTCTCCGGCAGGTTGAGCCAGGTGGAGCTGTCCAGCAGGAAACCGACGCAGGTCGCACCGTTGGCGCGCAGCCCGGCCAGCAGCTCCGCCTCGGCGGTGCTCACCGACCCGAGCAGGGCGATGATCAGGCCGCCGTCGGCGCGCTGGCGGACCCGCTGCACCAGGGTGGCGAGCTCGCCGCGCTGGTCGAGGCGGACGTCCGCCAGGTGGTCCAGGAGCAGGCCCTCGCCGGCGCCCTCGGTGGCGTCCACGTCGGCGCCGGAGCCGGTGACCAGCCGCAGCTTGTAGCCGGACTGGCGCAGGTGCACCGCGATGCTCGCGGCGGCGGAGACCGCCCACTCGAAGCTGGCGGTCGGGCCGTCGCCGCGGTGGCCGAACGCCCGGGTGTCCAGCACGACGGTGGCGCGGCTCTCCCAGGGCTGCTCCTCGCGGCGCACCATCAGCTCGCCGGTGCGGGCGGTCGACTTCCAGTGCACCCGCCGCAGGTCGTCGCCGACCCGGTACTCCCGGGTGGCGGCGTCGTCCTCGCCGTGCACCGCGACCGACCGGGCCCGGCTGTCGCCACTGCCGGCGTACTCACCGGGGAGGCGGACCGTCGGCAGCGGGGTGACCTGCGGGATCACCGTCAGATGGTCGGTGCTGGGGAAGGCCCGGGTCAGCTCGCAGAGCCCGAACGGGTCGGTCAGCCGGACCACCAGCGGGCCCACCTCGTACCGGCCGCGCACGTCGGCGCGGACCGTGTACGCCACCGAGCTGGCCTGGTGCGCGCCGAGCCGCTCCAGCACCACCCGGGGCCGGCTGCCCAGCGCGTACGGCAGCCGGTCCTCCAGCAGCAGGGTGCCGGTGGGCAGGCGCGACATGTTCTGCAGCCGCAGCACCACCCGGGAGCTGGCCCCGACCGGCACCCGGTGCGGCTCCAGCGACCGGTTGCAGGCCAGCTTGTAGCGGCTGCGCCCGACGTAGAGGGCGGCCAGCAGGGGCAGGACGGCGAGCAGCACCGCCACCCGGAGCAGGTCCTTCTCGCCGAGGATGGCGGCGGAGACCGCCGCCGCGATCGCGGCCGCCAGGAACGAGCGGCCGCGGGTGGTCAGGCCGCGCAGCCCGTCGCGCACGTCACGGCCTCCGCGGCTCGTACGGCCCGCGGCCGTTGCCCGCGGCGGGCCGCGGCGTGTCGTACGGGGTGCGCTTGCGCTCCTGCGGCAGGGCCAGTCGGTGCACCAGCTCGGAGACGATGGCGTCGGTGGTGCGCCGGGCCAGCTGGGCGTCGGCGGTCGGAATGATGCGGTGCGCCAGCACCGGCACCGCCAGCGCCTGCAGGTCGTCGGGGAGCACGTAGTCGCGGCCCTCCAGCGCGGCGACCGCGCGGGCGGTGCGCAGCAGCTGCAGGGTGGCCCGGGGGGAGGCGCCGAGGCGCAGGTCGGGGGCCTCGCGGGTGGCGGTGACCAGGTCCACCGCGTACTGCTTGACCGCGTCCGCGACGTGCACCTGGCGGACCGTGGCGATCAGCCGGCGGACGGTGGCGGCGTCGGAGACCGGGCGCAGCTCCTGGAGCGGGTCGGTGGCGCCGTGACCGTCCAGCATGGCCAGCTCGGCGCCCGGGTCCGGGTAGCCCATGGCGATCCGGGCGGTGAACCGGTCGCGCTGCGCCTCCGGCAGGGGGTACGTCCCCTCCATCTCGATCGGGTTCTGGGTGGCGATCACCATGAACGGCGTCTGGAGCTGGTAGGTGACGCCGTCGACGGTGACCTGCCGCTCCTCCATGCACTCCAGCAGCGCCGACTGGGTCTTCGGCGAGGCCCGGTTGATCTCGTCGCCGACCACCAGGTTGGCGAAGACCGCGCCGGGGCGGAACTCGAAGTCGTGCGTCTCCTGGTTGTAGACGCTGACCCCGGTGACGTCGCTGGGCAGCAGGTCGGGGGTGAACTGGATGCGGCGGACCGAGCAGTCGATGGACCGGGCCAGCGCCTTGGCCAGCTTCGTCTTGCCCACCCCGGGCACGTCCTCGATCAGCAGGTGTCCCTCGGCGAGCAGGACGGCCAGGGCGAGGCGCACGGTCGCCGTCTTGCCTTCGATGACCTGCTCGATGTTGGCCACGATGGCTTCGCTGGCGGCGCGGAACTCGTCGTGCGGCAGCAGGCCGCCCACCTCGTCCCAGGTCTGTTGTGTCACGGGCCTCCTCCTCGTCGCCGGAACGGCAGCTCTGTTCAGAGCACCTGGACCCGCCGTTGGGTTCGCGACGCCGAGCCACGTCTGCCGCAGAAATCTCACTGGCCTCTCAGGCTAACCATGTTTCTCGCTGTCGCCGACCCCCGCAGGTAGACGGTCGGTTACGCCCCGAATATTCGCCAGGACGGGGGACCCGGCGGTCGCTGTCGGTGCCGGACATGATCACGATGGGCACCGGCGGCGCGGCCTCCGCCGCGTGGCGCCGGCCGGTCCGTCCCACCTCGTGGTGGCGGGCCACGTGCGTGACCACCGGGCGGGGTACACTGCCGATCATGGCCGGAGTCTTCCTGCTTCTTACCGGGCCGTGCTGATGCGCTGACGCGCGACAGCACGGCGGCCCCTCCTGCGCGAGGGGCTTTTTTGTGCCCTCCGCCGGCCGGCGCAGTGCCGGCGCGGGGCCCGGCCCGTCCGCTCCGGCGGGCCGCACCGGGAGGGATCCACTCCCCATACCCGACCCATGACCACGCCGAGCGAGGTCAGCACCCAGCCCGGCCGTGGCGCGGCCGGCGGCGACGAGCGAAGCGAGGAGACGCCATGAGTGAGGCAGCCGCACCGGCGGGCGACATTCCCCCGTACCGGTACACCGCAGCCCTGGCCGACGAGATCGAGCACCGTTGGCAGGAGATCTGGGCGCGCGAGGGCACCTTCCACGCCCCGAACCCGACCGGCCCGCTGGCCGACCCGGACCACCCCCGGGCCGGCGCGGAGAAGCTGTACGTGCTGGACATGTTCCCGTACCCGTCGGGTGCCGGCCTGCACGTCGGCCACCCGCTGGGCTACATCGGCACCGACTGCTTCGCCCGCTACCAGCGGATGGCCGGGCGCAACGTGCTGCACGCGATGGGCTTCGACGCGTTCGGCCTGCCCGCCGAGCAGTACGCGGTGCAGACCGGCACCCACCCCAGGACCACTACCGAGCAGAACATCGAGCGGTACAAGGAGCAGCTGCGCCGGCTGGGGCTGGCCCACGACGAGCGCCGCTCGGTGGCGACCATCGACACCGACTTCTACCGCTGGACGCAGTGGATCTTCCTGCAGGTCTTCAACTCCTGGTACGACCCGGAGATCCGCAAGGCCCGGCCGATCGCCGAACTGATCGCCGAGTTCGAGGGCGGCAACCGCCCCACCCCCGACGGGCGGCCCTGGGCCGAGCTGAGCGTGGCCGAGCGGCGGGCGATCGTCGACGACCACCGGCTGGCGTACGTCTCGCAGGCCCCGGTGAACTGGTGCCCGGGGCTGGGCACCGTGCTGGCCAACGAGGAGGTCACCGCCGACGGCCGCTCCGAGCGGGGCAACTTCCCGGTCTTCAAGCGCAACCTGAAGCAGTGGATGATGCGGATCACCGCGTACGGCGACCGGCTGCTGGACGACCTGGACACCCTGGACTGGCCCGAGCCGATCAAGCTGATGCAGCGCAACTGGATCGGCCGCTCCCAGGGCGCCCACATCGACTTCCCCACCGAGCGGGAGCCGATCCGGGTGTTCACGACCCGCCCGGACACCGTCTTCGGCGCCACCTACATGGTGCTGGCGCCGGAGCACGAGCTGGTCGACGCGCTGGTGCCGGCCGCCTGGCCGGAGGGGACCAGGGACGCCTGGACCGGCGGGCACGCCAACCCGCGCGCGGCGGTGGAGGCGTACCGCAAGGCGGCGGCGGCCAAGACTGACGTCGAGCGGCAGGCCGAGACCAAGGAGAAGACCGGCGTCTTCGTCGGGGCGTACGCCGTCAACCCGGTCACCGGCGGGCAGATCCCGATCTTCATCGCGGACTACGTGCTGGCCGGCTACGGCACCGGCGCGATCATGGCGGTACCCGCCCAGGACGAGCGGGACTGGGCGTTCGCCGAGGTCTTCGAGCTGCCGATCGTGCGCACCGTGCAGCCGTCGGAGGGCTTCGACGGCAAGGCGTACACCGGGGACGGCCCGGCGATCAACAGCGCTGCGCCCGACCGCGGCCTGGACCTGAACGGCCTGGGGGTCGCCGACGCCAAGGCGGCGATCATCGCCTGGCTGGAGGCGAACGGGCACGGCGCCGGCGCGGTCACCTACCGGCTGCGCGACTGGCTGTTCTCCCGGCAGCGCTACTGGGGTGAGCCGTTCCCGATCGTGTACGACGAGACCGGGGCGGCGATCGCGCTGCCGGAGGAGATGCTGCCGGTCGAGCTGCCCGAGGTGGAGGACTTCTCGCCGCGCACCTTCGACCCGGAGGACGCCGACAGCAACCCGGAGACCCCGCTGTCGCGCCGGCGCGACTGGGTCGAGGTGGAGCTGGACCTGGGTGACGGGCCGAAGCGCTACACCCGCGAGACCAACGTGATGCCGCAGTGGGCCGGCTCCTGCTGGTACGAGCTGCGCTACCTGGACCCGACCAACTCCGAGCGCTTCGTCGACGCGGAGAACGAGCGGTACTGGATGGGCCCGCGCGGCGAGGGCGACTGCGGTGGCACCGACCTGTACGTCGGCGGCGCCGAGCACGCCGTGCTGCACCTGCTGTACGCCCGCTTCTGGCACAAGGTGCTGTACGACCTGGGCCACGTCTCGTCGTTCGAGCCGTTCCGCAAGCTGTTCAACCAGGGCTACATCCAGGCGTACGCGTACACCGACGCCCGGGGCGCCTACGTGCCGGCCGAGGACGTGACCGAGCGCGACGGCGGCTTCTACCTGGGCGACACCGAGGTCAACCGCGAGTACGGCAAGATGGGCAAGTCCCTGAAGAACGTCGTCACCCCTGACGAGATGTGCGCCGCGTACGGCGCGGACACGTTCCGGGTGTACGAGATGTCGATGGGCCCGCTGGAGGTGTCCCGTCCGTGGGAGACCCGGGCGGTCGTCGGGTCGTACCGGTTCCTGCAGCGGGTCTGGCGGGCGGTCGTCGACGAGCAGACCGGCGCGCTGCGGGTCACCGACGCCCCGGCCGACGAGGCGACCCGGCGGCTGCTGCACAAGGTGGTCGACGGGGTCCGTGGCGACATGGAGGCGATCCGGTTCAACACCGCCATCGCCAAGCTGATCGAGCTGACCAACGGGCTGACCCGGCTGGCCCAGACCCCGCGCGAGGTGGCCGAGCCGCTGGTGCTGATGCTGGCGCCGTTCGCCCCGCACGTGGCCGAGGAGCTGTGGCGGCGGATGGGGCACGACACCTCGCTGACGTACGCGGACTTCCCGACCGCCGACCCGGCGCTGCTGGTCGCCGAGACGGTGACGTACCCGGTGCAGATCAACGGCAAGGTCCGCGGCCGGGTCGAGGTCCCCGCCGACGCGTCCGAGGAGACCGTCCGCGCGGCGGCCCTGGACGCGGTCGCGTCGTCGCTGGCCGGCAAGGAACCCCGCAAGGTCATCGTCGTGAAGGGCCGCATGGTCTCCGTCGTCGCCTGACCTTCGGGCCGCGAGCTCGCGGTTTTACGGGGAAAGAGTGGCTGTTCCGCGCGGAACAGCCACTCTTTCTCTGCACGTAAGCGGATCTTGGGCCGGGTCAGGGGTCGCGGTGGTGGAGGGCGATCAGGGTGGCCAGGGTGGCGGTCAGGGACCAGCCGGCGAAGACGGTCCAGGAGGTGGGGATCGTGGCCACCCAGCCGTCGTAGTTCGGGAACGGGACGATCTCCACCAGCCGTTCCCAGGCGGGGACCGGCAGCGCGTGGTTGACGGCGGCGGTCCACCGGTGGCGCGTGTCGAACGCCAGCGGCAGCAGGAGCAGCACCGCCGTGGTGGTGACGATCGCCGGGGCGGTGTGCCGGACGAGGGCGCCGATGCCCAGCCCGGCCAGCGCGCAGACCGGCACCAGCAGCGCCGACGCGACCACCGCGCGCAGCGCGCCGGGATCCGCGATCGACGCGCCGGCGTGCCGGTCGGCGAGGATCGCCTGGGAGAGCCAGAACGCGCCGCCCGAGGCCAGCGCACCGACGGCCGTCATCACCGCCGCGAGCACCACCACCTTCGCGGCGGCCACCGACCGCCGCGCGGGTACGGCCGCGAAGGTGGTGCGGATCTGCCCGCTGGCGTACTCGCTGGCGATCATCACGGCGCCGACGCTGCCGGCGGCGAGCACCACGAACAGCCACCCCTCCTCCGGGAAGGCGTCGCCGACGGGTGCGAAGAAGGCGCGCCGCTCGGCGGAGTAGTCCGGCCAGTTCCGGTGGTCGGCGAGGGCGGCCCGGGCGCTGAACAGCAGCGCGGAGACCGTGATCACCGCCAGCGAGCCGTACGTCGACCGCAGCGACCACAGCTTGATCCACTCGGCGGCGAGCAGGTCGCGGAACCGGGCCGGCGGTGCGGCGGTGCGGTGGGCGGTGCGGGCGGGGCGGGTGGCGGTGCTCATCGGCGGCCTCCTGCGGGGTAGTCGACGCGGTCGGCGGTCAGGTCCATGAACGCCTCCTCCAGGGAGACGGTGTGCGGGGCCAGTTCGTGCAGCGGGATCCCGCCCGCGCAGGCCAGGTCGCCGATCCGGGCGGCGGCCAGGCCCCCGACGACCAGCGACCCGTCCGCCCCGGCGCGGACGGCGCCGCCCTCGGCGCGCAGCACCGTGGTCAGCGCCGCCGGGTCCGGTGTCCGGACGGTGACGCCGGCCGGGCCGACGCGGGCGGCGAACCCCGCCAGGCTCTCGTCGGCGATCAGCTCACCCCGGCCGATGACCACCAGGTGGTCGGCGGTCTGCTCCATCTCGCTCATCAGGTGGCTGGAGACGAGCACCGTGCGGCCCTCGGCGGCCAACCGGCGGAACAGCGCCCGCACCCAGCGCACCCCCTCCGGGTCCAAGCCGTTGAAGGGCTCGTCGAAGAGCAGCACCGGCGGGTCGCCGAGCAGCGCGGCGGCGATGCCGAGCCGCTGCCGCATGCCGAGGGAGAAGGCGCCGATCCGCCGCCGGGCGACGTCGGCCAGCCCCACCTCCCGCAGTACCGCCACCGCCCGGGCGCGGGGGATGCCGTTGCTGCGGGCCAGCGCGGACAGGTGCGCCAGCGCGCTGCGCCCGCCGTGCGCGTCACCGGCGTCCAGCAGCGCGCCGACGTGCCGCAGCCCGCGCGGGCGGTCGGCGAAGGGCGTCCCGTCCACGGTGACCGTGCCGCTGGTGGGCCGGTGCAGGCCGAGGACCAGCCGCAGGGTGGTGGACTTGCCTGCGCCGTTGGGCCCGAGGAACCCGGTCACGTGCCCGGGCCGGACGGTGAGGGTGAGCCGGTCGACGGCCGTCGTGCGGCCGTACCGTTTCGTCAGGTCACGTAGCTCGATCATGCGGTTCACGCTGCCGCGCGGCGGGCGGCCGGTCGTCGTGCCGAGGGACACATCCGCGGTCCGGCACGCGCCCCGGGGCGTACGCCCGTGGGCCGATGTCCGGGCGGCGTGCGGGTGGCTACGGTGTCCGGGTGTACGCCATCCCGCTCCGGCCGCGCGCCGCCTCCGCCGTGCGGGCGATCCTCGCCTGGGCGGGGGTGGCCACCCTGCCGGTGCTCTGGCTCTACGCCCCGGCGGTCGGGTACAGCAGCGAGGGCCTGGGGTTCGGCGAGCTGTGGATCCCCGTGCGGTACGCGGTGCCGGCGCTGGTGGTGGCCCTGCCCGCGGTGCTGCTGCGGCGCCGGCCGCTGATCGCCCTCGGCCTCATGCTGGCCGGGGCGGCCCTAGCCAGCGGCACCGTGCACGGTGGGGACGAGGGCTACCTCGACGACGTCTTCCGGCTGCAGTTCCTCGCCGTCGACGCCGCGCTCGGCGTGGTCGCCGCGACCCGGCCGCGCCGGGTGTCGCTGCCCGCCGCCGCGGTGGTGCTCCTGGTTCAGGTCGGCGCCGGCTTCCTCAACCTGGGCTCCGACCCGGTCGCCCGGGCCACCCTCTCGGTGCTGGCGGTGGTGGCCGCCTGGACCGTCGGTGACTCGATCCGGACCCGACGCCGGCACGCCGAGGCGCTGCGGTCGCACGCCGCCGCCGAGGCGGTCACCGCCGAGCGGCTGCGCATCGCCCGCGAGCTGCACGACATGGTGGCGCACAGCATCGGCGTCATCGCCATCCAGGCCGGCGTCGGGGCCCGGGTCATCGACACCCAACCGGCGCAGGCGCGCGCGGCGCTCGCCACCATCGAGGCGACCAGCCGGGACACCCTGGCCGGCCTGCGGCGTACCCTCGGCGCGCTGCGCCGGCCGGACGCGGAGCCGGCGTCGCTGGACCCGACGCCCGGGCTGGACGACCTCGACCGGCTGGTCGCCGCCGCCGGGGACGCGGGCGTCCAGGTGGACCTGCGGCGGCGTGGCCGGCCGGTCGAGGTGCCGGCCGACCTCGGCCTCGCCGCCTTCCGGATCGTGCAGGAGGCGCTCACCAACGTGGTCCGGCACGCGGGCACCGACCGGTGCCGGGTGACCGTGGAGCACGGCCCCGGCGAGGTGATGGTGGACGTCGTGGACGACGGCCGGGGCGGGCCGGTCGCCGGCGACGGGCACGGCATCGTCGGCATGCGGGAACGGGTCGCCCTGCTCGGCGGGCGGTTCCGCGCCGGGCCGCGCCCCGAGGGTGGCTTCCGGGTGACTGCCCGGTTGCCGGTGCCGGAGGCGGACCGGTGACCGTCCGGGTGGTGCTCGCCGACGACCAGCCGCTGGTCCGCGCCGGCCTGCGGGTGCTGATCGCCGACGCCCCCGACATCGACGTCGTGGGCGAGGCGGGGACCGGTGCCGAGGCAGTCCGGCTGGCCCGTGAGGTCGCGCCGGACGTGGTGCTGATGGACCTGCGGATGCCCGGGACGGACGGTATCGAGGCCACCCGGGCGATCACCGCGGCCGGCGGCCCGAGCCGGGTGCTGGTCCTCACCACCTTCGACGACGACAACCACGTGCACGCCGCGCTGCGGGCCGGCGCCAGCGGGTTCCTGGTCAAGGACATGGCACTGGACGACATCCTCAACGCCGTCCGGGTGGTCGCCGCCGGGGACGCGCTGATCGCCCCCGGGGTCACCCGCCGGCTGATCGCCCAGTTCGCCCGGCGGCCCGGGCCGGTGCCCCGCCCGCGCGCGCTGCCCGGCGTCACCGAACGGGAGCGGGAGGTCCTCACCCTGGTCGCGCGGGGCATGTCGAACGCCGAGATCGCCGCCCACCTGTTCATCAGTGTGGCCACCGCCAAGGCGCACGTCGCCCGGCTCTTCACCAAGCTCGGCGCCCGCGACCGGGTCCACCTGGTCATCGCCGCCTACGAGGCGCGGCTGGTCCACCCGTCGGAATGACCCACCGCCCAGCAGCGGTCAGGCGCGGCCGCGCCGGCCATCGGTCACTTTGGCGGCGAGCACCGGCAGCGGGGATCGCCACCCGGAACGCCGGGACACTGAGCGTGACCTCCGTGGTGGCGCACGCCGGAACGAGCGCGATGACTGTGAGGCATAAATATGCCTCACAGTCATGTCGCTCGTCGGCCATGTTCACTGCAGGCTGCGACACGCCGGGGCGAAATCCAGCGGGCGGCGCAGAGGGCGTCAGGCGTGGAGGGGCGACTCCACGGTGCGCCGGTGGGTGCGCAGCCAGTCCTGCCAGCGGCGTACCCCGTCGACCGCGCCCGCCGCGCGCAGCCGGCGCATGCCGGGCTCGTCCCGGTCCGCGCCGGCGTCGATGCCCCGCCAGGTGCCCTCGATCTGGTCGAGCATGACGGTGACCAGCTCGCCCCGGGGGAGCGGTACCGGATCCGGTCCGGCGGCGGCCGCGTCGTAGGCGTCGCAGAGCAGCCGGCAGCGCCGGCCCAGCTCGGCCGGGTCGGCGCCCTCGCCCAGCTCACCCCAGTGCCAGGCGGCGAACGCCACGTCGTCGACCCGGCGGCCCGGCGCGGCGAGGTCCCAGTCCAGGAACGCCACCGGCAGCAGCCCGGCGGGAGAGTCCCGGTACACCGTGTTCTTCGGCGACAGGTCGCGGTGGCAGACCGTCTCCGCGCCCCCGGCCAGATCGGTGCCGGCGCAGGCGTCGTGCAGGGTCCGGATCAGCTCGGCCAGTCGGGTCAGCGCGGCGTCGGAGAAGAAGGTCGCGTCCTCCCGCTCCCGCCACGGCACCCGCCCGGCGAGGTGGCTGAGCACCTGCCGGCCCCGCTCGTCGGTGCCCAGCGGACGCGGTGCCACCTGCGCGCCGATCCGTTCCAGGTGCGTCAACAGGGCGGTGACGAACCCGGCGTTGGCCGGGGGAGTACGGCGGACGGTGTCGCCGATCCGGACCACCTCGGCGATGAACCCGCCGGCCAGCACCTCCTCGGCGCGGGGTGGCGGCCGGTGCCGACCCGTCACGGTCGCGGCTCCGGCACGCCGAGCCGGCGCTGCCGTTCGGCCCGCCACCAGCGGCGGATCAGCACCAGGCTGGCGATCAGGCCGAGGCTGGCGGGGGCGGCGGCGTACCAATTGACGTCGCCCGGCGAGCTGACCGCCGCGCCGATCGCGGCGTAGCCGAAGGCGGTGGGGGCGGAGGCGATCACGCTGCCGGCGAGGAACGGCAGCACCCGCGCGCCGGTGGTGCCGTAGCCGTAGCTGACCAGGCCGAAGCCGGCGATGGGCAGCAGCCGGACGGTGATCACCCCGACCACGCTCTGCCGGGCGAACCAGCGGTCGAGCCGGGCCAGCCGGCCCCGGACCCGTTCCGCCACGAACTCCCGGCCCAGCACCCGGCCGACGCTGAAGCCGAGCGCCGCGGCGAGCAGGGCCGCGCCGAGCGCGTACGCGGCGCCCTCCAGCGGGCCGAAGATGGCGCCGGCGGCGAGCGTGACGAACGTCCGGGGGACCAGCGCGACCAGCAGCAGCGCCCCGGTGGCGATGGCCGCGACCGGGGCGTACCCGCCGAGGGAGTCGGCGAGCCGGGGCAGCCGGGCGATGTCGGGCCGGGGCGTCACCAGCAGCAGCACCGCGAAGCCGGCGAGCAGGAGCAGCAGCAGGGCGAAGCGTCGCGCCGACGGCTGCCCGAGCAGCCGCCGGACGGCGTGGATCATGCCCGGTCGGCGACGGCCACCGCAGCGCGGCGCTCGGAGCGGAGCCGGTCGGCCCAGGTGTCGTCCAGCGGCGGGAGCTGGTGCACCCCGGTGGCCCAGCGCAGCAGCAGGTCGGCCAGGGCCGGGTTGCGGGCCAGCGCCGGCCCGTGCGAGTACGTGCCGAGCAGCTTGCCGCGCCACGCGCCCTCGGTGGCGCCGTCGTTGCCGACCCCGGCGGTGACCCGGGCCAGCGGCGAGACGCCGGGGCCGAGGTGGGTGCGCCCGCCGTGGTTCTCGAACCCGGACAGGGCCGGTACGCCCAGCCGCGGGTCGATCTCTCCGGCCAGCTCGCCGACGGCCCGGGTCGGGCCGCGGTCGGAGGAGAGGTCGAGCAGCTCCAGCCCGGCGCACTTGGTGCCCTTGGCGAAGAAGGAGGTGCCGAGGAGCTGGTAGCCGGCGCAGACGCCGAAGACCACCGAACCCTGGGCGACCGCGCGGTGCAGGCCGCCGTCGGCGAGCAGCCGCTGGGCGCCGAGCGCCTGCGGGCCGTCCTCGCCGCCGCCGATCAGGTAGATGTCGGCCGTGGCGGGCAGCCGCTGGTCGGAGCGGACCTCCAGCACCTCGACCGGCATCCCGCGCAGCTGCGCCCGGCGGGCCAGGATCAGCATGTTGCCCCGGTCGCCGTAGGTGGAGAGCAGGTCGGGGTAGATCCAGACGATGCGCAGGCTCTCAGTTGACACGGTCCAACTCCGCTCGGATGTCCTGGAAGGCGGTGTAGTTCGCGATGACCTCCAGCCGGCCGGGCGGGACCGCCCGGACGGCGTCGTCGAACGTCCGCACGTGCTGGAACGGCACGCCGTTGACGTCCAGCCGGACCGCCAGGTCGTACGCCCGGTCGCCGGTGATCAGCACCTGCCGGCCGCGCAGCGGGGCGAAGTCGACGTCGAAGAGCCAGGAGGTGTCCAGCCCGTCGGGGTCGCGGGCGTTGATGGAGAGCAGGGTCGGCGCCACGTCGGCCATGTCGAACGCCTCCAGCCAGCTGGCCGGGTTCTTGGCCAGCAGCAGCCGGATGTTGCGCCCGTCCCGGTCGACCTGGGCGTAGCGGCCGGCGACCGAGGTGACCGTGCCCAGCCGGGAGACCGCGTCGACGGGGCGTACCCCGAACTCGGCGGCGACGGCCAGCGCGGTGGCCGCGTTGCCGAGGTTGACCTTGCCGGGGAGCTGGAGGGTCACCTTGTGCCAGGCGCCGGTGGGGTCCAGGACCCCGTCGTCCTCCACGATCCACTGCGGCTCGGGCCGGCGCAGCGGGCAGCCGGTGCACCACCACTGTTCTCCTGAGCGCTGGATGGTGGAGCCGCACTCGGGGCAGACCCAGGAGTCGTCGTGCCAGCGCTGGCCGGCGCTGAACCAGGTGACGTGCGGCGGGTTGACCCCGCGGGCCGGGTCGGCCGGCGGGGTGGCCGCCCAGACCACCATCGGGTCGTCGGCGTTGGCCACCACCCGCACGTCGGCGTGCCGGACCAGCGCGGCGCGCCAGAGCTGCGCCATCATGGCGACCTCCTTGGCCCGGTCCAGCTGGTCGCGGGAGAGGTTGAGCAGCGCCACGACGTGCGGCTCGGTGGCCTCCAGCACCTGCGCGAGGTAGTGCTCGTCCACCTCTAGCACCGCGTACGGGGTGCTGCCCGCCTTGGCCAGCGCGGAGGTGTGGCCGGTCGGCATGTTGGCGCCGAAGGAGTTGGTGGCGACCCGGCCGAGCACGCCGACGGCGGCGGCGGCGAGCCGGGTGGTGGTGGTCTTGCCGTTGGTGCCGGAGACCAGCGCGATGGCGCGGCCAGCGGAGAGGTGGGCCAGCAGGTCCGGGTCGATCTTCAGCCCGATCCAGCCGCCGATCACCGAGCCGTCACCTCGGCCGGCGGCCCGCGACAGCGCCGCGGCGGTCCGCGACACCGAGCTGGCCACCTTTGCCCGCAGGGGCATCTTCGCGTCCGTCACCCGAGCGAGGTTACCGGACCCGTACGGCCGCCAGATCGCCGCGGACGGCGAACCGTTCGGCCGGTTCCGCTCGGGCGTCCGGTCGCGCCGCGCTCCGCCGGACGGAGTCGAGCTATGTCGGGTAGCGGACGCGGCGCCGGGGGCGCTCCGGCCCTCCACTCTGCTCCACCCCTTCTGACGTGCGCTTTTGCGCGGGGCGGCGGCGCGCCACGCGGGCGTTTCTGGTTGCAGGTGGAGGGAAGTGGAGTAGAGTGGGGCGCGATGGTGAGGCCGGGAGGGCCCACCGGCCCGGGGGGTCAGCGGCGCCGCGAACGCCGCTAAAGGGCGAGGGGGTAGGGCCGATGTTCCTCGGCACCCACACTCCGCGCCTGGACGACAAAGGCCGGTTGATCCTTCCGGCGAAGTTCCGGGACGAGCTGGCGGGGGGTGTCGTGATCACCAAAGGGCAGGAACGCTGCCTCTACGTCTTCCCCACGCCCGAGTTCCAGCGGATCGCGGACCAGTTGCGCGCGCAGCCGATGACGCACAAGGCGGCCCGGGCCTACAGCCGGGTCTTCTTCGCGAGCGCGCACGACGAGGTCCCCGACAAGCAGGGGCGGGTCACCATCCCGGCCCACCTCCGGTCGTACGCCGCACTCGACCGGGACCTGGTGGTGATCGGGGCGAGCACCCGGGTGGAGATCTGGGACAAGGCGGCCTGGGAGACCTACCTCGCCGAGAGCGAAGACGACTTCGCCGACATCGAGGAGGGGGTGCTGCCCGGCGGCCTGTAGGGCGCGACGACGCCCGACGTACTGCGAGATCTCCAGCCGCTTTCGAGTTCCTGGCACCCCTTCCCCGGTGCCAGGCGCACGATCAGTCTCCGGGGCCCGCGGCCCGGGAGGCGAAGCGGGAGCGGATGGGGATCTGGCGGTACGACGGCACGGCGTCGTCCGACGAGCAGGGTCGCAGGACCGAACGGAACGTCTCAACAGTGGGGGTCGACATGGGGGAGCTTCGCGGCACGCACGTGCCGGTGCTGCTCGAGAGGTGTCTCGAGTTGCTGGCCCCCGCGCTGGACCGGGGCGGCCGGACGGTGCACGTCGACGCGACGTTGGGACTGGCCGGGCATGCCGAGGCGGTGCTGGAACGGCACCCGCACACGGTGCTGATCGGGCTGGACCGGGACACCGAGGCCCTCGCCCACGCGCGGGTCCGGCTGGCCCGCTTCGCCGACCGGATCCACCTGGAGCACGCCGTCTACGACGAGCTGCCCGGGGTGCTGGAGCGGCTGGGCTACACCGGCATCGACGGGATCCTGTTCGACCTCGGGGTCTCCTCGTTGCAGTTGGACGCGCCCGACCGCGGGTTCGCGTACGCCCAGGACGCGCCGCTGGACATGCGGATGGACCAGACCCGGGGGGTGACCGCCGAGGAGGTGGTCAACTCCTACTCCCACCCGGACCTGGCCCGGGTGCTGCGGGTCTACGGCGAGGAGAAGTTCGCCGGGAGGATCGCCTCGGCGATCATCCGGGAGCGCGAGCGGGGCCGGATTACCTCCTCGGCGCGGCTGGCCGAGCTGGTCAGGGAGAGCATTCCGGCACCAGCCCGACGAACCGGGGGACACCCGGCTAAGAGAACGTTTCAGGCTTTACGGATCGAGGTAAACAGAGAGCTGGCAGCGCTGGAGACGGCGCTGCCGGCCGCTCTCGACGCGCTCAACGTGGGCGGCCGCATGGTGGTCCTGTCCTACCACTCGCTGGAGGACCGGCTCACCAAGCAGGCGCTCGCCGACCGGGTCCGCAGTAAGGGCCCGGTCGACCTCCCGGTGGAACTTCCCGGGTCGGGCCCGACGTTCCGGCTGCTCAGCCGGGGTGCCGAGCTTCCCGGGGAGGCGGAGGTCGCCGCGAACCCGCGCGCCGCCTCGGTGCGGCTGCGGGCCGCGGAACGACTCGATCCGGCTGCCGTGCAGCAGGGGCGGACCGACCGCGAACGGTACCGCCGACGGGTCAGGGCGATGCACCAACCGGGGACGGGGTCGACACCGGGTTCCACAGTGGACCGTGGGTCGGCGCCGGGGGACGGCAGAGGGACGGACGAAGAGGGGGAGGGAACATGAACGTCAACAAGCGCGACGGCCGGGAGGCCGTCGGGCAGCGCGCACCGCGGTCGGGGGGCCGGACCGCGACGCAGCGCACCACGCGCGGCGGGAAGCCGGCGGACCTCGCCGGCCGGCAGGGGGAGACTCGCGCCCGGGGGGCGCGCGAGTTCCCGATCCAGGGCAGCGCCGCGCTGCGGCCCGCCGAGAAGGTCGCCGACACCACGGCCGCCCGGCCCCGGCTGCGCGTCGCGCCGCCCCCGCCGGTGCGGGTGCCGCGGGCGCCGTTCGCGGCGCTGATCGTAGTGCTGGTCGTCGGCGGGGTGCTGGGCATCCTCACCGTCAACACGAAGATCAACGAGAACGCCTTCAAGCTCCAGCAGCTCCAGCAGCAGCAGGCCCGCCTCGACGTGGACGAGCAGCAGCTGAACAAGCAGATCGAGGAGGCCAAGGCGCCGGGCAACCTGACCGCCGAGGCCCGCAAGCTCGGCCTGGTCGAGGCCGGCGAGCCGGCCTACATCCGGCTGCCGGACGGCCGGATGATCGGCGTGCCGCAGCCCGCCAACGGGCAGCCGGCGATCACCAGCCAGCAGGGCAGCGGGGGATAGCAGTGCCGCCGAGATCGGACGAACCGCGCCGGGACCCCACCACGGGCTCCCGGCGCGGCCCGTCCCGGGCCGGCCGGGGCGGCGATCCGCGCGCCGGGGAGCCGGGAATCGGCGGGATCTCCGACGCCCGGGCGTACACCCCCCGGGGCCGGACCATCCGGGAGAGCGGCGAAGAGCGGGCCGGCCGCGAGGAGCGGACCGGCCAGCGGCGTACCCCCCGGGCCGGCCGTTCCGGCGACCCGTTCCGTCCCGCGTTGCAGGTGCTCGACGGTGGTCGGGCGGCGGCGCGCGGCGGGCGGCGCGAGGCCGCTCCCGCCGCCCGGGCCGGCGTCGTCCGCACCGTCCCGTCCCGGCCCGCCTGGTCCGACGACGACGAGGAGGAGCTGGCGCCGCCGCGCCGTCGGGCCGGTGGGCGCGCGCCGCGCCGGCCGGAGCGCCCGGCGACCCGACGCCCCTCCCACAAGCCGCGCCGGCCGCCGAAGCTCGCCGAGCCGCGCCGCCGGCTGCGGCTGGGCACCATGCTCGTGCTGGCGCTCTTCGTCACCATCGGCATCCGGCTGGTCTTCCTCCAGGCGGTGGACACCCCGGCGTACGCGGGCGCGGGTGTCGAGAACCGGCTCACCCGCGTCGACCTGCCCGCGCCGCGCGGCGCGATCGTCGACCGCACCGGCGCCCCGCTGGCCCGCAGCGTCGAGGCGCGGTACGTCTTCGCCGACCCGACCCAGGTCAAGGACCGGGCGACCACGGCGCGGCTGCTCTCCCCGTTGCTCGGCGTGCCCGCCTCCGAGCTGGCCGAGAAGATGCAGCGGCGCGGCCTGCCCGGCGGCGGCGAGTCGCAGTTCCAGTACCTGGCCCGGGGCGTCGACATCCCGAAGGCCAAGCAGATCGAGGCGCTCGACCTCGCCGGCATCGGCACCCACCGCGACGAGCGGCGCGAGGTGCCCGGCGGGGACCTCGCCGCCAACCTGGTCGGCTTCGTCAGCCAGGACATGAACGGCCTGGAAGGGCTGGAGGCGCGCTACGACGACGTGCTCCAGGGCAAGGACGGGCGGCGGGTCTACGAGGCGGGCCAGGGCGACCTGGACGCGCCCATCCCCGGCGGCTACAGCCAGACCACCCCGGCCAAGCCGGGCAGCTCCCTGGTGCTCACCATCGACCGGGACCTGCAGTACCAGGTGCAGCAGGTGCTCGGCCGGCGGATGGCGCAGACCCGGGGTGGCGTGGGCGCCGCCGTGGTGCTGGACGTGGCGACCGGTGAGGTGCTGGCCCAGGCCAGCCACCCCAGCTACAACGCCGCCAACCCGGGGCCGAGCCGGCCGACCGACCGGGAGGACGCGGCGACCAGCTTCGTGGTCGAGCCGGGGTCGGTGCACAAGGCGATCACCTTCGGCGCGGCGTTGCAGGAGGGCGTGATCACTCCGGACACCGTCATGCCCGTCGCCAACACCATCACCAAGGGCGACACCGTCTTCGCCGACACGCACAGCGCGAACGGGCGGCGGATGACCCTGCCCGGCATGCTCGCCTACTCCTCGAACGTCGGCACCATCGAGATCGCTGACAAGCTGGGCCGCGACCGGCTGATCGACTACCAGAAGCGGTTCGGGCTGGGGCAGCCCACCGGCGAGGGGATGCCGGGGGAGGCCGCCGGGCGGCTGCTGCCCGCCGACGAGTGGAGCCTGTCGTCGGACGGGTCGGTGCCGATCGGGCACAGCGTGGACGCCACGCCGCTGCAGATGGCCGCCGCGTACGCCACCATCGCCAACGACGGCACGTACGTCCAGCCCCACCTGATCAAGGAGGTGGTCAGCGGGGCGGACGGGAAGCGCACGCCGGCCGCCGCGCCGGTAACCCGGCCGGTGCTCAGCCCGGCCAACGCCGCCGCGCTGCGGCGGATGCTGGAGGCGGTCACCACCGTCGAGGACGCCACGGGCGTCGAGGCGGCGGTTCCGGGCTACCGGGTCGCCGGCAAGACGGGCACCGGCTTCCGGCTCGTGAACGGGGTGCGGCAGCCCGGGGAGGTCGCCTCGTTCATCGGCATGGCGCCCGCGGAGAAGCCCCGCTATGTGATCGCCGTGTTCGTGTACGACCCCCAGGCCGCCGGCCGTCCGGTGGCGACCCAGTCTTTCCGCGACATGATGAGTTTCGCCCTGCGTCACTCCCGGGTTCCCCCCGCGGGTGGCCCCGCGCCGAAATTCGTCGTCTTTCCCGGATGAGCGGCGAGTTGCCTTCGTCAATGGGTAACCGGGGCGTGGATGGGGCGGCGCGGGGACGTGCGGCACTGTCCGGCTCCCCCGGTGGCGAGTCGGCGGGGCTGCGGCGTGGCCGTTCGCCGGTGACGGTCACGAGAGCGGCGGAAATGGGCATCCCCGCAGCGGAAATCGCCCGGATGTCGGGGCCGCCGGGTCGGGTGTCGTCGCTTCCGTTGAATCTCCGGTGCGGCATTCCGCCGGTCCGCCGGCAGCCGACCACGACGAATCGTCCTCTCGGCTCACGCCGCGTCGGAAATGGCACCGGGTGTCCGGGAAGCGGTGCGCTCGTCGGGCCGTGGCCGACACCCGCTTCCCCGGCTCGTCACCTGCCGCCCGGCTGCGGAGGGTCCGGCGTCCATGTCACCGTGTCCCGGCCACGCCAGCAGGCAGTTGCCGCGCCGGGCCCGGTGGGCGCGACTCCCGGGGCGGACATTCAGGCGCGCTGTTCGGTCCGGACCGGACGACCGGGTAGGGTCTGACGCCGTGCCCGGCAATCCACGTCCCCGTACCGTGCCCGCAGTCCGGCTCGGCGACCTCGCCGCCCGGCTCGCCGTCGCGCCGCCCGAGGGCGCGGCCGACGTGACCGTGACCGGGGCGACCCACGCCAGCCAGGAGGTTCGCCCCGGCGACCTGTACGCCGCGCTGCCCGGCGCCCGCCGGCACGGCGCGGAGTTCGCCGCGTCCGCGGCGGCCGCCGGCGCGGTGGCCGCGCTGACCGACCCGGCCGGCGAGGCCGCGGTGACCGCGGCCGGTCTGCCCGCCCTGGTGGTCCCCGACCCCCGGGCGGTGCTCGGCGACCTCGCCTCCGCCGTCTACGGCGACCCGACCGCGGGGCTGACCGTGATCGGGGTGACCGGCACCGCCGGCAAGACCTCCACCGCCTACCTGGTGGAGTCGGGCCTGCGCGCCGCCGGTCACACCACCGGCCTGATCGGCACCGTGGAGACCCGGCTGGGCGACCTGGTGATCGACAGCGTGCGGACCACTCCGGAGGCGACCGACCTGCACGCGATGCTCGCCGCCGCGCGCGAGCGCGGGGTGACCGCGGTGGTGATGGAGGTCTCCAGCCACGCCCTTGCGATGGGGCGGGTCGGCGGGGTCCGGTTCACCGTCGGCGGTTACACCAACTTCGGCTCCGACCACCTCGACTTCCACGCCGACTCGGCCGACTACTTCGCGGCCAAGGCGCGGCTCTTCGACGGTCGCTGCGCCGTGGAGGTGCTCAACCTCGACGACCCGGCGCTGCGGCCGCTGTTCAAGCCCGCCACGGTCAGCTACTCGGCGGCCGGCGACCACGCGGCCACCTGGTGGGCCGACGAGGTCGGCGGCGAGGGGTACGCCCAGCGCTTCACGATCCACGGCCCGGACGGCCTGGTGCTGCCCGCCGGGGTGGCGCTGCCCGGCCGGCACAACGTGGCCAACGCGCTGCTGGCCGTCGCCAGCCTGGTGGCCGCCGGGGTCGACCCGGCGACCGCCGCCGAAGGGGTGGCCGCGTGCGGCGGCGTCCCGGGACGGCTGGAGCTGGTCAGCGCGGCCGGTCCGGTGCGCGGCGTGGTCGACTACGCGCACAAGTCCGACGCCATCGTGGCCGCCCTGGCCGCGCTGCGCGAGCTGAGCGCGGGGCGACTGATCTGCGTGATCGGCGCGGGCGGGGACCGGGACCGGGGCAAGCGGCCGGTGATGGGCGCCGCCGCGGCCCGGGGCGCCGACGTGGTGCTGGTGACCGACGACAACCCGCGCACCGAGGACCCGGCCGCGATCCGGGCCGAGGTGCTCGCCGGGGCGTACGAGGCCGGCACCGCCGCCCGGATCATCGAGGCCCCGGGCCGACGGGCCGCCATCGCCGAGGCGGTCCGGCTCGCCGAGCCCGGCGACGTGGTGGCGCTGCTCGGCAAGGGCCACGAGCGTGGCCAGGAGGTCGGCGGCGAGGTGCACCCCTTCGACGACCGGGTGGAGCTGGCGGAGGCGCTCGGCGCCCGCTTCGGGGACCTGGCGGGCCGACGGTGATCCCGCTGAGCCTGGCCGAGGTCGCCTCGGCCGTCGACGGCCGTCTCGTCGGCGCCGACCCGGACGCCCGGGTCACCGGCCCGATCGAGTTCGACTCGCGCAAGGTCACCGCCGGGGCGCTCTTCGTCGCGTTCCCCGGGGAGAAGGTCGACGGGCACGACTACGCGGCCCGCGCGGTGGACGCGGGCGCGGTGGCGGTGCTCGGCACCCGCGAGGTGCCCGGGGTGCCGATGGTGCTGGTGGGCGACGCGCTGACCGCGCTGGGCCGGCTGGCCCGCGCGGTGGTGGACCGGCTGCCGCAGCTGACGGTGATCGGGCTGACCGGCTCGTCGGGCAAGACCACCACCAAGGACCTGATCGCCCAGCTCACCGTCCGGCTCGGCCCGACGGTGGCCCCGCCCGGCTCGTTCAACAACGAGCTGGGGCACCCGTACACGGCGTTGCAGGCCACGCCGGAGACCCGCTTCCTGGTGATGGAGAAGGGCGCCCGCGGGATCGGGCACGTGCGCTACCTGTGCGACGTGGTGCCGCCGCGGATCTCCGTGGTGCTCAACGTCGGGGTCGCGCACATCGGCGAGTTCGGCTCGGTGGAGAACATCGCCCTGGCCAAGGGCGAGCTGGTCGAGGCGCTGCCGGCCGACGGGCTGGCCGTGCTCAACGCCGACGACCCCCTGGTCGACGCGATGGCGGCGCGCACCGGCGCTCGGGTGGTCCGGTACGGCGAGGCCGCGCACGCCGACGTCCGGGCGGTCGACGTGTCGCTGGACGACCGGGGCCGGCCGTCGTACACCCTCATCACCCCGGAGGGGAGCGCGCCGGTGCGGCTCGGGCTGACCGGCCGGCACCAGGTCTCCAACTCGCTGGCCGCCGCGGCGGTGGCCCGCGAACTCGGGATGTCGCCGGCCGAGGTGGCCGTCGCCCTGGGCGAGCTGGGGCTGGTCTCCACCCGCCGGATGGACGTCTTCGACCGGCCCGACGGGGTGACCGTGATCGACGACTCGTACAACGCCAACCCGGCGTCGATGGCGGTGGCGCTGCGCGCGCTTGCCGGCCTGCGCCGCGAGGGGCGTATCTTTGCCGCGCTCGGCTACATGGCCGAGCTGGGCGACTTCGAACGCGACGGGCACCGGGAGGTCGGCCGGCTCGCGGCGGAGCTGGGTGTGGACCGGCTGCTCGTGGTGGGCGAGCCGGCGGCGCCGATCCACGAGGGCGCGACAGCGGTAAGTGACTGGGGAGGAGAGTCGGTGCTGCTCACCGATCAGGCGGCGGCCGTCGAGGTGCTGCGCAGCGAGCTACGACCGGGCGATGTGGTCCTGGTGAAGGGCTCCCGGTACCGCACCTGGGAGGTGGCCGACGCCCTGCGCGCCGGCGCCACCGGGAACGGGGACGCCGCATGAGGGCGGTGATCATCGCCGTCGGCGTGGCGTTTTTGATCTCGCTGCTCGGCACCCCGATCGCGATCAAGGTCTTCACCCGGCTCAAGGCCGGCCAGCCGATCCGGGCCGAGGGCCCGGCGATGCACCAGGGCAAGAAGGGCACGCCGACGATGGGCGGCGTGGTCTTCATCCTGGCCACGGTGATCGCGTACGTCGCCGGTCACCTCGCCCTGACCACCCTGCCGGACGCGCAGATCGCCCAGGTCGAGCCGACGATCACCGCGCTGGTGCTGCTGGGGCTGATGGTCTTCTCCGGCGCGGTCGGCTTCATCGACGACTTCCTCAAGGTCCGCAAGCGGCACAGCGGCGGCCTGAACAAGCGCGGCAAGCTCTTCGGGCAGATCCTGGTCGGTGCGATCTTCGGGGTGGTGGCGCTCTACTTCCCGAGCACGATGACCGACGCCAGCGGCGCGGCCACCAACACCGAGACCGTCGGCGCCACCACGCTCAGCTTCATCCGGGACATCCCGGCGCTGGAGATCGGCAAGATCGCCTCGGTGATCGTCATCATCTTCGTGGTGATGGCCGCGACCAACGGCGTGAACCTCACCGACGGCCTCGACGGCCTCGCCACCGGCGCCTCGGTGATGGTCCTGGCCGCGTACGCGTTGATCGCGTTCTGGCAGTACCGGCACTGGTGCGCCGACCCGACCTACACCGCCAACCCGGACAACTACTGCTACGCGGTCCGGGACCCGCTGGAGATCGCGCTGATCGCCGGGGCGGCGGCGGGAGCCTGCGTCGGGTTCCTGTGGTGGAACACCTCGCCCGCCCGGATCTTCATGGGCGACACCGGCGCGCTCGGGCTGGGCGGCCTGATCGCCGGCATGGCGATGTCCACCCGGACGATCCTGCTGCTGCCGATCATCGGCGGGCTGTTCGTGATCATCACCATGTCGGTGGTGATCCAGATCATCTCCTTCCGGACCACCGGCAAGCGGGTGTTCCGGATGTCGCCGCTGCAGCACCACTTCGAGCTCGCCGGCTGGAGCGAGGTCAACATCGTGGTGCGGTTCTGGATCATCGCCGGGATCGGCGTCGCCATCGCCCTCGGCCTGTTCTACAGCGACTTCCTGGCCAGCATGGGCTGAGCCGCGGACGCCGGGCCGCGCAGGCCGGCACCGCCCGGACCCGGGAACGCCCGGGCCGCGACGCCCCGCGACGGGGGTCCCTCATAGCCGAGGGGCCCCCGTCGCGCATTCCGACACGCCGACCGGGCCGAACGGCGGGAACCGGCCCGGCGAAACGGCGATGATGGGCTCGTGGGGGAGGACCGAGGCGGTACCGGCACGACGACGACGGATCAGACCCAGGCGCGGCGGGTCGCGGGCGCGGGGCGTACCGCCGATCCGCCGGCGGTGGTCTCCGGCCTGGATGCCGCCGGCGGCCTGGCGGCGCTGCGCGGCCTGCTGGCCCGCCCGCTGGCCTCCTACTACCTGCTGCTCTCCAGCGCCGGCCTGCTGCTGCTGATCGGCCTGACCATGGTCTTCTCCGCGACCAGCGTCAAGGACTACGCCGAGGCCGGCGACGCCTCGGCGTCGGTGACCAAGCAGGCCGTCTTCGCGGTGATCGGCATCGTGGCGTTCTGGGCCTGCCAGCGCCTGCCCGCCAGCACCTTCCGCTCGCTCGGCCGGCCCGTGCTGGCCGCCGCCGTGGTGCTGCTGCTGGTGCTCAACCTGCTGCTGGCCCTGGACTCGCTGTTCCGGATCAAGTCGCTGGGCCCGCTGCGGGCCAACCTGCTCTGGCTCTACCTCGGCCCGATCCAGCTGCAGCCCTCCGAGTTGGCCAAGCTCGCGCTGGTGCTCTGGGGGGCGCACGTGATCGCCCGCAAGGGCGCGGCGCTGGGCTGGTGGAAGGAACTGGCCACCCCGCTCTTCCCGGTGGTCGGCCTGCTCTTCGTGCTGGTCGGCTACAACGACCTGGGCACCATGCTCTGCCTGCTGGCGATCGTGGTCGGGCTGCTCTGGGCCGCCGGGGTGCGGATGCGGGTCTTCGCAGCGCTCTCCGCGGTGGGCCTGCTCGGCATCGGCGTGCTGGTGGCCGTGGCGTCGCTCGGCGCCGGCTCCGGTGCCGTCGGCGAGGAGAACTACCGGCTGGCCCGGTTGACCTCGTTCATCAGCCCGCCCGACCCGGCCACCTGCCTGGAGACCGACTGCTGGCAGCTCGTCCAGGCCCGCAACGCCATCGAGCACGGCGGCTGGTTCGGCGTCGGGCTGGGCAAGAGCAGCCTGAAGTTCGGCTGGCTGCCGGCGGCGCACAACGACTTCATCTTCGCGGTGATCGCCGAGGAGCTCGGCGTGGTCGGCTGCACCGTCATCCTGGTGCTCTTCGCCGTGCTGGCCTACACCGGGCTGCGCGTGGCGCGGCGGGTCGAGGACCCGTTCCGCCGGCTCGCCGCCGCCGCGATCACCGCCTGGCTGGTCGGCCAGGCCGTGATCAACATCGGCGGAGTGATCGGCCTGCTGCCGCTGACCGGTGTGCCGCTGCCGTTCATCTCCGACGGCGGCAGCGCCCTGGTCGTGACGCTGGCGGCGGTCGGCATCCTCGCCTCGTTCGCCCGCGCCGAGCCCGACGCCGCCCGAGCCCTGCATGCCCGTCCACCGGCCCGGTGGGTCCGACTACTCTGGGCCCCGTTGCCGCCGCTTCCCGGCCGGCGCCGCCGCCCGGCGACGCCACCGGCTGCCCGAGGGTCCGTACCCCGGTCGCGAGCGCGGCGGTCGGACGACGAGGCCGCGCCGCGCGGCGGCCGGCAGGGCCGGACCCGGGGCGGGACGGCGAGCGAGAGGAGACGCTGATGGGTCCGCTGCGTTCGGTGGTGCTCTGCGGAGGAGGCACGGGTGGGCACATCTACCCGCTGCTCGCCTTCGCCGACTGCCTGCGCCGACACGACCCGGGCGTCCGGATCACCTGCCTGGGCACCCCGAAGGGGCTGGAGAACGAGCTGATCCCGCCGGCCGGCTACGACCTGCGGCAGATCCCGGCGTACCAGCTGCCCCGCTCGGTCAACATGAGCCTGATGCGTACCCCGGACCGGATGTGGAAGGCCGCCCGCGCCGCGGGCAAGGTGATCGACGAGGTGCAGGCCGACGCGGTGGTCGGCTTCGGCGGGTACGTCTCCGTCCCCGGCTACCTCGCCGCCTGGCGTCGCGAGCTGCCGATCGTGATCCACGAGGTGAACGTGCCGCCGGGCGTGGCCAACCGGCTCGGCATGAAGTTCACCAAGAACATCGCGGTCGGCTTCCCGCACCAGCCCGCGCAGGCCGAGTCGCTGCGCGACGCCCGGGTGGTCGGCGTGCCGCTGCGGCGGGGCATCGCCGGGCTGGACCGGGTCGCCATGCGCAACGCCGCGCGGGCCCACTTCGGACTCCGCCCCGACCTGCCGGTGCTCTTCGTCGCCGGTGGCTCGCAGGGCGCCCGCTCGATCAACCTGGCGGTCTCCGGCGCCGCCAAGGAACTGGCCCGCAACGGCGTGCAGGTGCTGCACGTGATCGGCGCGCGCAACGAGCCGGTGCCGGTCCCCACCGACCTGCCGGTGCCGTACGTGACCCTGCCCTACCTGTCCGAGATGGAGCTGGGCTACGCCGCCGCCGACCTGATGCTGGGCCGGGGCGGGGCGATGACCTGCGCCGAGGTGGCCGCCATCGGCCTGCCCACCATCTACGTGCCGTACCCGCACAGCAACCAGGAGCAGAAGCGCAACGCGCTGCCCGTGGTGGAGGCCGGCGGCGGGCTGCTCGTCGACGACGCCGAGCTGACCCCGGACTGGCTGGAGCGGACGGTCATCCCGCTGGTCCGCGACCCCCACCGGCTCGCCGCGATGGGCAACGCCGCGGCCGCGTACGGGCGGCGTGACGGCGACGTCGCGCTGCTGAACTTCGTCTACGAGGCGGTGGCCCGATGAAGCCGGCCACCGCGACGGGAAGGTACCTGGCATGAACACCGCGCAGTTCACCCCGGCCGGCACGCTCACCGCGGAGGACCTGGGCCGGATCCACCTGATCGGGGTGGGTGGGGTCGGCATGAGCGGCCTGGCCCGGCTCTTCCTCACCCGTGGCCTGCCGGTCTCCGGCAGCGAGCTGCGCGAGTGGCCGTCGCTGGCCGGCCTGCGCGCGCTCGGCGGCACCATCCACATGACCCACGAGGTGGCCAACCTCGACGGCGTGGACACCGTGGTCTACTCCTCGGCCATCCCGCAGGACCACCTGGAGATGGCCGAGGCCCGCCGACGCGGCCTGCGGGTGCTGCACCGCTCCGAGGCGCTCGCCGCGGCGATGACCGGCCGCCGCACGGTGGCGGTCGCCGGCACCCACGGCAAGACCACCACCACCTCGATGGTGACCATGGTGCTCCAGCAGGCCGGCGCGGACCCGTCCTTCGTCATCGGCGGGGAGATCTCCGAGGTCGGCTCCGGCGCGCACCACGGCACCGGCGAGTACTTCGTGGTCGAGGCGGACGAGAGCGACCGCTCGTTCCTGATCTACCGCCCGTACGTCTCGATCATCACCAACGTCGAGGCGGACCACCTCAACACCTACGGGGACCTGGCGAACCTGGAGGCGACCTTCGCCGAGTTCGCCCGGCTCACCGACCCGGACGGCTTCATCATCACCTGTGCCGACGACCCGGGCGGGCGCCGGCTGGCCGAGACGCTGCGCGCCGAGGGCCGCCGGGTGCACACCTACGGCCTCTCCCCGGACGCCGACCTGCGGCTGGACGACATGGCCTCCACCGCGCAGGGCGTGCGCTACCTGGCCGAGATCGACGGCCGCTCGCTGGGCGAGATCCGGCTGCCGATCCCCGGCCGGCACATGGGGCTCAACAGCGCCTCCGCCGTGCTCACCGCGTACCTGCTGGGGCTGCCGGTGGAGGCGGCCGAGGCGGCGCTGGGCGGGTTCCCCGGCGTACGCCGGCGCTTCGAGCGCAAGGGCCTCGCGGACGGCGTGCTGGTCTACGACGAGTACGCGTACCACCCGACCTCGATGACGCTGGCGTTGCAGACGCTGCGCGAGGTGGCCGGGGACGGCCGGCTGATCGTGGTCTTCCAGCCCTACCGGCTCTACCGCACCCGGGACCTCCAGGCGGAGATCGCCGCGGCGCTGGGCATCGCCGACGAGGTGGTGCTGCTGGAGGTCTTCGGGCCGGGCGAGCTGCGCCAGCCCGGCGAGGGGTCGGCGGCGCTGCTCGAGGTGGTGCCGTTGGACGCCGCGCACAAGGTGTTCGTCGACTCGTGGGAGGACGCTCCGGTCGAGGTGGCCCGCCGGGCCCGCCCCGGCGACGTGGTGGTGACCATGGGCGCCCCGCCGATCTCCCTGATGGGTGACCAGCTGCTCGACGCCCTCACCGCGCGGGCCTCCACCGGTCCCGCCGACGAGGCGGTCCTCGGCACGGCCGTCGACCCGGACGGCGCGGCCTCCGCCGCCGGATGAGCCCCGGCCCGGCGCGGGGCCGTACCGCCGGCACGGACGGCGGCGGCCCCCGGCGCGGTCCGGTGCGCCGCTGGCAGCTCGTCCGGGCCGGCAGCGACGCGGTCCCGCCGTCCACCCGACGGTTCATGGCCCGGGCGCGGCAGCGGCGGATGCGCGCGGCCCTGCCCTGGGCGGTGGCCGCCGCGGTGCTCGCCGTGGCCACGCTGATCGCCTGGACGGTGCTCGGCACCGGGCTGTTCGGGGTGCGCGAGGTGCGCGTGGTCGGCGCCGAGCTGGTCACTCCGGTCGAGGTGCGGGAGGCGGCGGGGGTGGCGGACGGCGTCCCGCTGGCCCGGGTGGACCTGGCCGCGACCGGCCGGCGGATCGGCGCACTGGCCCCGGTGCGGCGGGCCACGGTCACCCGGGACTGGCCGGGCACCCTGGTGGTGACCGTGGTCGAGCGGACCGGGGTCGCCGCGGTGCCCCGGGACGGGCAGTTCGTGGTCTTCGACGCCGACGGGGTGGTGTTCCGGACGGTGCCGCGTGCCCCGGACGGCCTGCCGGTGGTCCGGTTGGCGACCCCCGGCCCGGACGACCCGGGCACCCGGGCCGCGCTGGAGGTGCTGGCGGTGCTCACCCCGCAGCTGCGCGCGGAACTCACCGCGCTCACTGTGGAGGGTCTGGCCCGGATCAGCCTCACCCTCCGGGCGGACCGGACGATCGTCTGGGGTGACGCGACCCGGGGAGCGGACAAGGCGCGGGTGGCCACCGCGCTGCTGGGTCGCAAAGCCGACACGATCGACGTCAGCGCGCCTGACGTGGTGACCTTCAAGTGATTCCGCATCGGAACGTGACCCGTCCCGCTTGGGGCGGCGACACGCCGGGCGGGTCCTTGGCTCTCGGCGTGGGGGCGCTTACGTTGCCCCGAAGAGGATCAGTGGTTGACATAACTGTAAGCCTCTAGTAGAGGGTGAGGGTTTAAGCCTGATCCTCTGTGGTGACAGCTGTCGTCGACCGCCGGTCTGGCCACGCCATACCCGGTCGGGGCGATGCCAATCTCGAAGGGAAGGACCGGAGATGACACCTCCGCACAACTACCTGGCGGTCATCAAGGTCGTCGGCATCGGTGGCGGCGGCGTCAACGCCGTCAACCGGATGATCGAGGTTGGGCTCAAGGGCGTCGAGTTCATCGCGATCAACACCGACGCACAGGCGCTGCTGATGAGTGACGCCGACGTCAAGCTCGACGTCGGCCGGGAGCTGACCCGGGGCCTCGGCGCCGGCGCCAATCCGGACGTGGGCAAGAACGCCGCCGAGGACCACCGCGACGAGATCGAGGAGGTGCTCAAGGGCGCCGACATGGTCTTCGTCACCTGCGGCGAGGGCGGCGGCACCGGCACCGGCGGCGCGCCGGTGGTGGCCAACATCGCCCGCAAGCTCGGCGCGCTCACCATCGGCGTGGTGACCCGGCCGTTCTCCTTCGAGGGCAAGCGCCGCCAGGTGCAGGCCGAGTCCGGCATAGACGAACTGCGCAACCAGTGCGACACCCTGATCGTGATCCCCAACGACCGGCTGCTGGCGCTCGGCGACCGCAACATCTCCATGATGGACGCCTTCCGCACCGCCGACCAGGTGCTCCTCTCCGGTGTCCAGGGCATCACCGACCTGATCACGACGCCGGGTCTGATCAACCTGGACTTCGCGGACGTCAAGAGCGTGATGAGCGGCGCCGGCAGCGCGTTGATGGGCATCGGCAGCGCCCGCGGTGAGAACCGCGCGGTGGAGGCGGCCGAGGCGGCCATCTCCAGCCCGCTGCTGGAGCAGAGCATGGACGGCGCACGGGGCGTGCTGCTCTCCATCGCCGGCGGCTCCGACCTCGGTCTCTTCGAGATCAACGACGCGGCCCAGCTGGTCACCGACGCGGCCCACCCGGACGCCAACATCATCTTCGGAGCGGTCATCGACGACGCGCTCGGCGACGAGGTGCGGGTCACCGTCATCGCGGCCGGCTTCGACGGCGGCGCGCCGGCGTACAAGGCGGCCGAGGCGCCGCGCAAGACCAACCAGAACCAGCCGGCGCCGCAGAGCCAGCCGGTGACGCCGCCGGCCACCATGCCGGCCCCGCAGCAGTCGCCGCGCCGGGTGCTCTTCGACGACGTGGACGTGCCCGACTTCCTCAAGAACGGTTCCTGAGCTCCGCCGATGACCGACGAACCAGCCACGGTGCGGCCCGACCGGCGCGCCGAACTCGCGGCCGGGCTCGCCCGGGTGCGGGCCCGGATCGCGGACGCCTGCGCCGCCGCCGGACGCGACCGCGCCGAGGTCACCATGATCGCGGTCACCAAGACGTACCCGGCCGGCGACGTGGTCGCGCTGGCCGGCCTCGGGGTGACCGACGTGGGGGAGAACCGCGACCAGGAGGCGTCCGGCAAGGCGGCCGAGGTGGCCGCGGCCGGGGTGAGCCCCCGCTGGCACTTCATCGGCCAGCTCCAACGCAACAAGGCCCGCTCGGTGGTCCGCTACGCCGACGTCGTGCACTCGGTGGACAGCGTCCGGCTGGCCCGGGCCCTGGACGCCGCCGCGTCCGCCGGCCGGGACCGGCCGCTGGACGCCCTGGTGCAGGTCAGCATCGACGGCGACCCGGCGCGCGGTGGCGCGCTGCCGGACTCGGCCGACCCGGACCGCGGGCTGGGCCCGGTGGCCGAGGCGCTGGCCGGGGCCGGCGGCCTGCGGCTGGCCGGGCTGATGGCGGTGGCGCCGCTGGGCTGGGAGCCGGAGCGGGCGTTCGCCCGGCTCGCCGAGGTGGCGGCGCGCTTCCGCGAACGGCACCCCGAGGCCGGCGCGCTCTCCGCCGGAATGAGCGGGGACCTGGAACAGGCGATCCGGTACGGCGCGACACATGTCCGCGTCGGCAGCGCGTTGCTCGGAATGCGTCCCACGCTGCGGTAGCCTGACCGCGATAGAAGCAAATTACATCAGTGTTGTTTCAGGAACGGCGTCCCGTTGTCGGGGGCACGGCGGGCGGCCGCGAACCGCCTGTCGGGGGATTGCCGCTCCGATCCGGTGGGCATGGATTGTCCATTCGTGATCAAGCGACACGGCACGGGGGTGCGTGCCGCACGGCGGACGGAAGGGCGCGGGATGGGTGCACTGCGCAAGGCGGGGGTCTGGCTCGGTCTCGTCGAGGAAGATGACGAGCGGGCCTACGACGACGGCTACGACAAGCCGGCCTACCGCGAGTCGCGGTACCGGTCGAGCCGGTACTCGGAGGAGTTCGCCGACGACGACGAGGACGACTCGGAGGAGCCGCCGGCGCCGCGTCCGCGGCTCGGCGAGCGGGGCCGGCTCAGCGAGCGCGGCGCGAGCCGTGCCGCGGAGGCCGAGCGGGCCGACGACGACCGGCCGGAGCGGGTCGAGCGGTCCAGCGTCCGGTCGATCACCCGCTCGGGCGCCGGGGAGACCTCGGGCGCGCTGACCTACCACACCCGGGACAACCTGGCCCTGGCTCCGCAGAGCCAGGCGCGGGAGCGTGCGGTGGTGGCCGAGGAGGAGCAGCGCTACCAGATCACCACGCTGCACCCGACCACCTACCGGGAGGCGCGCACCATCGGCGAGCACTTCCGCGACGGCGTACCGGTGATCATCAACCTCACCGAGATGGACGAGGCCGACGCCCGCCGCCTGGTGGACTTCGCCGCCGGGCTGGCGTTCGGGCTGCGCGGTACGATCGAGCGCGTGACCAACCGGGTGTTCCTGCTCTCACCGGCCAACGTCCAGGTCACCGCGGAGGACAAGGCCAAGATCGCTGAGGGCGGCTTTTTCAGCCTGAGCTAAGTCCGCCCGACCGAGGGACGTCGCCTGCCGTGTTGTCGATCGTGCTCCAAGCGCTGTACCTGTTGCTGTACCTCTTCCTTATTGTGCTGTTGGCCCGATTCGTCCTCAGCGCCGTCCTCCAGTACGGTCGCCGGTGGCAACCGGGGCGCGGGGCATCGGCGGGACTGGAATCCGTGTGGAGCGTCACTGATCCGCCTCTCAAGGCGTTGAGGCGTGTGATCCCTCCACTGCGAATTGGTACCGTGAGCATCGACCTGGCCTCCCTTGTGCTCCTGGTTATCCTGTTCGTGCTGATGGAGTTCGTGTTGAAGCGGTTGATCATCGGATGAACATCCGGTGGCCCAGCCCGCTACGCGGCCGCAACTGACCCGAGGAGTTTCGATGCCGCTGACCCCGGCCGACGTCCACAACGTCGCCTTCAAAAAGCCGCCGATCGGCAAGCGGGGGTATGACGAGGAGGAGGTCGACGCCTTCCTGGACGAGGTCGAGCGTGAGCTTGCCCGTCTGATCGAGGAGAACAACGAGCTGCGCGCCCAGGTGGAGCGCGGCGGCCGTGGTGGCGCACCCGCCGGCCCCGGCGGCGACGCCCGTCTCGCGGCGGAGCTCAACGACGTCAAGGCCCAGCTCGACCGGGTGCAGCGCGACAAGGCCGCGGCCGAGCAGGCCGCCCGGGCCATGCAGGCCGAGCTGGAGCAGGTCCGGTCCACCGGTGGCCCGGCCGGCGGTGGCGACGGCGAGCAGCAGGCGCTGCGGGTGCTGATGATGGCCCAGCGCACCGCCGACGACCACGTCTCCGACGCCCGCCGCGAGGCCGACCAGCTCCTCTCCGAGGCCCGGTCGAAGGCCGAGGAGGTCACCCGCGAGGCGCGCGCCAAGGCCGACGCCCTCGAGCGTGACGCCCGTCAGCGGCACCAGGAGGCCATGGGCGGCCTGGACGCCAAGCGCACCGCGCTGCAGAAGCACATCGAGGAACTCAAGCAGTTCGAGCGCGAGTACCGCACCCGGCTCAAGGCGTACCTGGAGAGCCAGCTGCGGGACCTCGACGGCCGGGGCCAAGGCCTCGAGGCCGAGATGACCCGCGCCGAGGGCAGCCGTGCCGCCACCGGCAACGGGCTGGCTGCCGCGGGCCTCGCCGGCTCGTACGGCGGCGGTCGCTCCGGCGCTCTCGAAGCCGGTCGCTGATCCACGGTCGGCGGCCGTCGCCCGACGGTCCGCCGACCGCGCACACCTGACACGACGCGGCGGGGGTGAGCCGTGATAGTCGCAAGTCTGCTGCTCATCCTCGTCGCGGTCGTCCTGCTGGTGGTCGGTCTCGCCGACGGCTCCAGCACCCTGTTGATCAGTTCCATCGCGGCCAGCCTGTTGGCCGCCGTCGCGTTGGTCGCGGGCGCCCGCCAGGTGGCCGCCGCCAGGGCGACGACGGACCGACCCGGGCCGCGCGCGGGACGGGGTTTCGCGGGTGCGCCCCGCTTCACCGCCCCACCGGAGCCCTACGCCCCGGTGGAGCCGGAGATCCCCGTCCAGCACATTCCCCCGACGAGCGGCACCGGTGGCGACGGGTGGCGGCAACCGCCCGAGCCGCCGGTGACCGGTGCCGCCGAGCCGTGGGAGCCGCACGCCGAGAGCCCGTGGGAGCCGGAGAGCGGGGCCGCGCGCCGCGCGCCGGACCCTTCGTGGGAGGCCCCCGCGGCCGCCGGGCGATCCCGCGACGTGGACGACGCCGGCCCGTGGCAGTCGGTGAGCCCCGCGCCCGGCCGGTCCTGGCGCGGCGCGCAGTCCGACGCCTGGGCGGGGGAGCAGGCCGCGCCGGTCGACGACGAACCGGAGGTCCAGCAGGTGTCCCCGGCCGACGCCGCGTGGGTGGCCCGGCTGGATACCGAGGTGCGGGTGATCGACGGCCGCCCCCGCTACCACCTCTCCTCCTGTCCCCACCTGCTCGGCCGCGACGACGAGCCGCTGCCGGTCTCCGAGGCGGTCTCGCTCGGCTTCACCCCGTGCGCGGACTGCGCGCCGGACACCACGCTGCTCGCCGACGCCCGACCGAGCTGAGTCGCGTCGATGCCCACCGGAGATCCGCTCACCGTCGCGGTACGCGTCAAGCCCGGCGCCTCGCGGGCCCGGGTCGGCGGCCGCTTCGATGGCCCGCACGGCCCCGCCCTGGTGATCGCGGTGAACGCGCCGGCGGTCGACGGGCGGGCCACCGAGGCGGCCCGGAAGGCGCTGGCCGGGGCGCTCGGCGTACGGCCGGCCGCGGTGTCGCTGCGCACCGGCGCGGCCAGCCGGGACAAGCTCTTCACCGTCGAGCGTCCGAGCGCCGGGCTGACCGACGTACTCCGCCGGCTGCGCGACGGATCGGACGGGTGAGGGCGCTGCGGGTCGGTGACCCGTGACGCCGGGGATGGACCTCGCGCTGCTGCTCGGCGCCGCCGTCCTGCTGGTGGCGGTCGGCGCGGTCCGCTTCTCCACCCGCCTGGGCGTGCCGAGTCTGCTGGTCTACCTGGCGCTCGGGGTGGCGATCGGGGAGGCCGGGCTCGGCATCCACTTCGACGACGCCGAGCTGACCCGGGTGCTCGGCTTCTGCGCGCTGATCGTGATCATCGCGGAGGGCGGGTTGACCGCCCGGTGGAGCATGCTGCGCCCGGTGCTCGGGCTGGCCGCCGCCCTCTCCACGGTCGGCGTGCTGGTCAGCATCCTGGTCGTCGGCCTGGCGGTGCACCTGCTGCTCGGCGTGGACTGGCGGCTCGCCCTGCTCTACGGCGCGGTGCTCTCCTCCACCGACGCGGCGGCGGTCTTCGCCACGCTGCGCCGGCTGCGCCTGCCGCCCCGGCTGGTGGCCACCCTGGAGGCCGAGTCCGGGATGAACGACGCCCCGGTGGTGATCCTGGTGGTGCTCCTCTCCCGCGACGGCGAGGGTGCCCACCCGTGGTGGTACGAGGTGTTCCTGGTCGGCTACGAGCTGGGCGTGGGCGCGGCGGTCGGGCTCGCCGCCGGGCTGACCGGTCGGTTCGCGCTGCGCCGCGCGGCGCTGCCCTCGTCCGGGCTCTACCCGATCGCCGTCGTCGGATTCACCGTGCTGGCGTATGCGGCCGGTGCGGTGCTGCACGCCTCCGGCTTCCTCGCCGTGTACGTGGCCGGGGTGCTGCTCGGCAACGCCCGGCTGCCGCACCGGCAGGCGATCCTGGGCTTCGCCGACGGCCTGGCCTGGCTGGCCCAGATCGGGTTGTTCGTGCTGCTCGGGCTGCTGGTCACGCCGAGTCGGCTGAACGCGGCGGTGCTGCCGGCCGTGGTCGCCGGCCTGGCCCTGCTGCTGCTCGCCCGACCGTTGTCGGTGCTGGTCGCCGCGCTGCCGTTCCGGGTCAACCTGCGGGAACAGGCGTTCCTGTCCTGGGCCGGGCTGCGCGGGGCGGTGCCGATCGTGCTGGCCACCATCCCGCTCTCCCAACGGGTGCCGGGGGCGGACCGGCTCTTCGACGTGGTCTTCGTACTGGTGGTGATCTTCACCCTGTTGCAGGCGGGCACCCTGGCGTCGGCGGCCCGCCGGTTGCGGGTGACCGCGCCGGCCGAGCCGGCCGAGATCCGGGTGGAGACGGCGCCGCTGGAGCGGATGCGGGCGGACCTGCTGCAGTTGGAGGTGCCGCCGGGCTCCCGGCTGGCCGGCGTGCACGTGGACGAGCTGCGGTTGCCGGTGGGCGCCTCGGTGACCCTGGTGCTGCGCGACGGGTCAGGCTTCGTGCCCGGCCCGGACACCCGGCTCAAGACGGGCGACAGCATGCTGATCGTGGCGACGGCCGGGGTGCGGGACCAGGTCGAGCGGCGGCTGCGCGCGGTCAGCCGGCGGGGTCGACTGGCCAGGTGGTTTGGCGAGTACGGCGAGGATCGGGATGGGTGATCTGCTAGCGTTCCCTTTGCCCCAATTAGGGCTTACTAGGGGCTGAATAGCGGCACGACGGTGCGCCACGTTGTCGGACGCCTGTACGTTCCGTATTCTTGCCAACCTCCGGAGTGCGCGGCCCTCGTTGCCGTGCGCCCGTTTTGTTACGTGGGGGACGCCAGGCCGGTGACCCCTGTCCGGACACCGCCGACCGCCGCGCAATGCGGCTGAGGGAGCTGACGATGGCGAAGCCAGCCGACACCAGGACCGCCGGCCGCAAGCCTGCGGTGAAGGCCACCCGCAGCGCGGCGGAGACCGAGAAGATCCGGGCGGCCCTGGCGGCCCGTCGGGACGAGCTGCGAGCCGAGTACGATCAGACGTTGAGCGAGATCACCGAGCTGCAGCGCGACCGGCTGACCGACTCGGCCGGGGACGACCAGGCCGACACCGGCACCAAGACGTTCGAGCGCGAGCAGGAGATCTCTCTCGCCAACAGCATCCGGGAACGGATCACGCAGGTCGAGCGGGCCCTGGAGCGCCTCGACGAGGGTGGCTACGGGTGGTGCGAGCGGTGCGGGAACCCGATCCCGGTCGAGCGGCTCGCCGCCTTCCCGTCGGCGACCCTCTGCGTGACCTGCAAGCAGCTGGAGGAGCGGCGCTGACGTCCGCTCCCCGGTGATCGCGAGACGGTGCACCCGCACCGTCGCCGAGGAGTCGATGGGGAGTCGATGACCACAGCACCGACCGGCGGATCCGGCACCACTGAGCCGGGCGACGGTACGCCCCGCCGCAAGGCGGTCGTGGTCCTGGCCACCATCGCCCTCGTGGCGCTCCTGGCCGACCTGCTCACCAAGCACCTCGCGCTGATCACGCTCGACGACCGGGAGCCGGTACGCCTGCTCGGCGGCGCCGTCTACCTGACCCTGACCCGCAACAGCGGGGCGGCCTGGAGCATCGGCGCCGACCACACCTGGATCTTCCCGCTGATCACCATCGGCGTGGTGGGCTGGATCGTCTGGATGGCGGTACGGCTGCGGTCCCTGCCGTGGGCGGTCTCGCTCGGCCTGGTGCTGGGCGGCGCGCTGGGCAACCTCACCGACCGGATCTTCCGCGCCCCGGGGCACTTCGTCGGGCACGTGGTGGACATGGTCAGCCTCTTCGACCCGTACGGCCAGGTCTGGCCGGTGTTCAACCTGGCGGACAGCGCGCTGGTCTCCGGCGTGATCCTCGCCGTGCTGCTCGAACTGACCGGCCGCCAGCGCGACGGCAGCCGGCTCGGCGCGGAGCGCGCCACCGACGACGCCCCGGCCGGCGACCAGGACACCGCCGGCGCCGAGCCCCGGGGGCGGGCATGACCTCCGCCTTCGCCGCCGGGGGCGGCGACCAGCGTTCCCTGCCCGTCCCGGACGGGCTCGACGGCATGCGCCTGGACCAGGCGGTGTCCCGGCTCTTCGGGCTCTCCCGCACCGCCGCGGCGGCCCTCATCGACGCCGGTGACGCGCTGGTCGACGGCGTGGCGCGGCCCAACTCGCACAAGGTGAAGGCCGGCTCCTGGCTGGAGGTCACGCTGCCCGCCCCGGTCGCGCCGCCGACGGTGGTGCCGCAGGCGGTGCCGGGCCTGGACGTGGTCTACGCCGACGACGACATCGTGGTGGTGGACAAGCCCGTCGGCGTGGCCGCCCACCCCAGCCCCGGCTGGACCGGGCCGACCGTGATCGGCGGCCTCGCCGCGATCGGGCACCGCATCTCCACCAGCGGCGCCGCCGAGCGGCAGGGCGTGGTGCACCGCCTCGACGTCGGCACCACCGGGATCATGGTGGTGGCCAAGAGCGAGCAGGCGTACACCGCGTTGAAGCGGGCCTTCAAGTACCGCGAGGTGGAGAAGCGCTACCACGCCGTGGTGCAGGGGCACCCCGACCCGTCGCGCGGCACCATCGACGCCCCGATCGACCGGCACCCGCACCACGACTACCGCTGGGCGGTGGTCTCCGGCGGCAAGCCGAGCATCACCCACTACGACACCCTCGAGGCGTTCCCGGCGGCGAGCCTGCTGGACGTGCGGCTGGAGACGGGCCGCACCCACCAGATCCGGGTGCACTTCTCGACGCTGCGCCACCCCTGCGTGGGCGACATCACCTACGGCGCCGACCCCACCCTGTCGGCCCGGCTCGGGCTGAGCCGGCAGTGGCTGCACGCCCGCTCGCTGAGCTTCCTGCACCCGCGCAGCGGCGACGAGGTGACCTTCGTCAGCGAGTACCCCGACGACCTGGCGCGGGCGCTGACGGTCCTGCGCGACTGACCGCACCGAGCCGAGCGACAGGGGGCCCGCGCCGGTGAGCGCCGCCGTACCGCCACCGGCCGACCGGCCGACACCGCCGGTGGGCCGGCCGGACCGTGCCCGCCCCCGGTGGCTGTGGTGGGCCGCGATCGCCGCGGTGGGGGCGGTGCTGCTCACCGCCGGGTGGGCGGGCCGCCGGGACGAGCCGGTCGGCGACCGGACCGTCGGCGAGGTCACCCGGGTCGGGGTCCGGCCCGGCGACGACATTCCCGGGTACGTGCGGGCCGCCGCGGCGGAGCTGGCCGCGCTGCCGCCGTCCGGGTCGCCGTCCGGGACGTACGCGCTGGTCTCGTTCACCTCCTACCTCGCCCCGCAGGAGCTGCCCCGGGTGCTCGCGGACGCCCCCGTCTCCGAGGTGGTGGCGCGGGTGCCGCTGCCCGACCGGCAGACCGAGGTGGTCCGCCTGGCGGCGCAGCTGCTGCCGCAGGACGTGGTCGCCGCGATGGCGACGGTGGCCGAGCGCAAGGAGCGCGAGGCCGCCGACCAGCGCGCCCGCGCCGCCACCGCCGAGGGTGAGCTGCACCGGGTGTACGCCACCGGCGCGGAGGTGGCCGTGGGGGAGGCGCGGGCGTACCGGGCGGGGTGCGGGTGCGTCTACGCCGCGGTGGTGCGTGCCGACGCGGCGGTGCTGCGCACGCTGGCCGCCCGGCCCGGGGTGCGGGCGGTGGACCCGGCGCCGGAGCTGCGCCGGCTGGACCGGGCGGTGGTCATCCCGCCGCTGCCCGAACAGCGGGACGTGGTGCGGCCGCCGGCCGACACCGCGCTGGACCCGACCGGGCCGACGATGGGCGTTTCGTCGGAACAGGCACGGGACGTGATCGATCCCTCACCCGCCGGATCGATCGCCCCGCAGGGGCCGACACCCCCTCCGACCTCGCCGGACACCGGCGGTGGCGCGCGACCCGCCCCGGGCGGGTGAGTTTTGCCCCCGGGGGATGTGCGGGGACAGGTGTGGTCCGAATAGGGTTTCGTTCGTAGCCTGTCAGGCGGAGATCGATGGCGCGGGAGGGCGAGCCTTGGACGGCACCGAGACCGGCTGGGGCCGGTCGGCCGAACCGGCACCGCGATGGCGGGCCTTGCTCGACCGCGCCCGCCTCGGCGGCCGCGCCGGCGAGCAGCCGGAGGCCGACCGCCGCGCCGAGGAGCCGCCCCCGACGCGTGAGCCGCTGCCGCGGCGCGGGTCGGGCGCCGGCTGGTCCGGGCGCGCCTCGGCCGCCGTGCCCCCGCCCGTCGAGCCGGGCTACGGCACCGAACCCGGCTACCGGGCCGAGGCGACCTACCGGGTCGACCCGGCGTACCGGATGGAGCCGTCGTACCCGCCCGAGCCGCCCTACCGCAGCGAGCCGGCGTACCAGCCGGAGCCGTCCTACCGGGCCGAGCCCGGCTACCCGCCGGAGCCGCCGGTGGAGTCCCGCTACGCGTTGCTGGACAACGGCTACCGGCACGAGCCGCCGCCACCGGTCGAGTCGCGGTACGCCCCGCTGCTCGACGACGGCTACCGGCCCGGCTACGCCCCGCCCGAGCCGGCGTACCCGCAGCAGCCGGCGTACCGGCCGGAGCCGGTCTACCCGCCGGAGCCGGTGCGCCCCGCCGAACCGGCGTACCCGGCGGAGCCGGCCCGCCGCACCGAACCGGCGTACCCACCGGCGGTGACCGCCGACCGGGGCTATCCGCCGGCCCGGATCGAGCCGGCCCGGATCGAGTGGCGCCCGCAGGCCCCGCAGGACGAGCAGGAGCGGGCCGCCGCCGTGCTGCGTCGCGACCTGGGCACGCCCCGGGTGCTCGCCTTCGCCAACCCCAAGGGCGGGGTGCACAAGACCACCGCCACCGTGCTCGCCGCGGCCACCGTCGGCAGCGTCCGCGGGCGGGGCGTGCTGGCCTGGGACGACAACGAGCTGCGCGGCACCCTCGGGCTGCGCGCCGGCAGCGCCCGGCACGCCCGGACGATCCGCCACCTGATTAGCGACCTGGCGCACATCGAGATCCGCGAGGGCGCCGAGCTGCTGGAGTCCCTCGACGACTACCTGCGGCACGCCTCCGACGGCTCGTACGACGTGCTGGCCGGTGAGGAGAGCCCCCGGTTCGCCCAGCGGCTGGACCAGTTCACCGTCAAGCGGGTGCTGGAGCTGCTGCGCCGCACCCACGACGTGGTCTGCGTGGACACCGGCAACAACGTGGAGAGCGCCAACTGGCGCACCGTCATGCACGCCGCCGACCAGCTGGTGGTGACCACCGTGCCGCGCGAGGACGCCGCGTTCAGCGCGGACTGGATGCTGGACCTGCTGCACGAGGAGGGGATGGGGGAGCTGGCCGACAACGCGGTCACCCTGATCTCCTGCCCGACGCCGGGCCGCTCCCAGCTCCAGGACGACCTGGAGCGGCACTTCGCCACCCGGACCCGGGCCGTCGCCGTGGTGCCGTACGACCCGGCGCTGGAGACCGGCTCCTCGATCGAGTACCACCAGCTCCAGCCGGAGACCCGGCAGGCGTGGCTGCGCGCCGCCGCGGTGATGCTGGAGCCGTTCGCCCGCTGAGCGGGTGTCCGGCCTCCCGAGCCCCGCGTCGCCGCCCCGCCTGAGAGGATCATCGGGTGAGTCCGGACACCCCCGATCCGTACCGGCCCGTCGACCGTCCCGACGAGCCGGATCGTGCCGCCGCGCCCGCCGGCCCCGCCCCGCCCGCGGGCCCGACGGCCGGGCCGGCGCACGACGGCTGGACCCCGCTCTCCGGCGCGTCCGAGACCGGTTCGTCGCCCGCCGGGCCCACCGCGCCGGCCCAGCCGGACCCGCCGGGCGGTGCCTCCTGGCCCGCCCCCGACGGCTCCTGGCCGCCGCCGGCCGCCGGGCCGGGCTCGGCCGCGTCCTGGCCCCCGGCCTACGCCGGCCTCCCCGAGCAGCCGGGCGACCGGGTCCGCGGGACCCTCCTGGCGACCCTCGCCACCCTGCTCGGGTTGACCGTTCTGGGTGTGCCGCTCGGGCTGCTCTGGGCCGCCCTGGCCCCGGACACCCCGGTGCTCAAGACCGCCGAGGGGGCGGTCTACGCCCAGCCGCAGCCGGAGCAGCCGATCGCCGCCGACGGCTGGTTCAGCCTGCTCGGGCTCGGCTTCGGGCTGCTCGCCGCGGTCGGGCTCTGGATCGTGCTGCGCCGCCGCCGGGGCCCCGCCGTGCTGGCCGGGGCGGCCCTCGGCGCGCTCGGCGCGGCGCTGGTCGCCTGGCAGGTCGGTCGCCGGGTCGGGCTCTCCGGCTACCAGCGGCTGCTGGAGAGCGCCCCGGAAGGGACCGCCTTCGCCAAACCGGCGGACCTGCGCGCCGGGGGGATCGAGTGGGTGTTCGGCTTCCTGCCGGTGCCTTTCGGGGACCTGCTGCTGCCGGCGTTCGCCGCGGCCGTGACGTACACCCTGCTGGCCGGCTGGTCGCGGTGGCCGTCGCTGCGCCCGGAGCCCGAGCCCGGCGGCCTCAGTTGGGTGCCGGAGGCGACGCCAGCTCCGACAGCGGCACCGGAACCGCCCGCACCTGGCGCAGCAGAGCCGCCTCGCGGTTGAGCAGCCGCAGCTCGGCGCGGAGCCGGGCGGCGGTGTCGTCGATCGCCAGCAGCCGCTGGCGGTCGGCGACGGTGAGCGCGGCGGTCGCCGCGACCAGGTGGGACAGGACGGTGGGGTCCTCCGGCAGCTGCTCGGAGATCTCCTCCGGGTCGGGCCGGATCAGCCCCAGGTACTGCCGGAAGACCGCGATCACCCGGGCCGCCAGCAGCTCGGCGATGTCGTCGGTGCCGCCCGGCTCGGGCAGCCACTCCACCTCGGCGGTCAGGTACGGCGCGGAGGCGTCGTCCACCTCGGCGATCCGGAACCGTCGCCGGCCCACCGTGACGATGTCGAAGCCCCCGTCGTCGAGCTCGGTGACCTGCCGCAGCTCGGCGGTGCAGCCCACCTCGTGCAGGGTCACCTCGCCGCCGCCCGGCGTCGCCCGGCCCGGCCCGGGGGCGACCTCCCAGCCGGCCTGGATAGCCACCACGCCGAACTCGCGGGGCGCCCCCTCGGGGAGCCCCACCAGGTGGCGCACGAGCGCGCGGTAGCGCTCCTCGAATATGTGCAACGGCAGCACGAGTCCGGGAAAGAGCACCGTTCCGAGCGGGAACACCGGCAGCCGCGCAGTCACGCGTCGAGCCTAGCCCGACCGGACTCCTGGAGCGTGGCTCGGCTCACGCCTCCCGGGGTACGGGCGGCGCGGGCCCACCGGCGCTGGGCCGCCTAGACTCGCAAGGGTGTTGAATCGGATCGACCTGCGCGGCGGCGTCCGTGACCCGCGCCGCCTGCTGCCCCGTGCCCAGCTCGACGTCTCCGTGGCGGTCGAGCGGATCCGCCCGCTCGTGGAGGCGGTCCGGGAGCATGGGTACCCGGCGATCCGGGAGGCCAGCGAGCGGTTCGACGGGGTGTCCCCGGAGGTGCTGCGGGTGCCGGCCGAGGCGATCGCCGAGGCCGAGGGGACGCTCGACCCCGAGGTGCGCGCCGCGCTGCTGGAGTCGATCGCCCGGGCCCGCAAGGTGCACGCCGACCAGCGGCGCATCGACCACACCACCCAGGTCGTCCCCGGCGGCACGGTGACCGAGCGCTGGGTGCCGGTCGACCGGGTGGGGCTCTACGTCCCCGGTGGCCTGGCGATGTACCCGTCGACCGTGGTGATGAACGTGGTCCCCGCCCAGGCGGCCGGGGTGCGGTCGCTGGTGGTGGCCAGCCCGCCGCAGCAGGACAACGGCGGCCTGCCCGACGCCCGGGTGCTCGCGGCCTGCGCGCTGCTCGGCGTCGACGAGGTGTACGCCGTCGGCGGCGCCCAGGCGGTGGCGATGCTGGCGTACGGCGCCGCGGTCGACGCCGAGGGCAGCGCGCACTGCGACCCGGTCGACATGATCACCGGCCCGGGCAACATCTGGGTCACCGCCGCCAAGCGGCTGCTGCGCGGCGTGGTCGGCATCGACGCCGAGGCCGGCCCGACCGAGATCGCCATCCTGGCCGACGACACCGCCGACCCCGCGCACGTCGCCGCCGACCTGATCAGCCAGGCCGAGCACGATCCCCTCGCCGCCAGCGTGCTGGTCACCCCGTCGGTCGAGCTGGCCGACGCGGTGGAGCGGGAGCTGGCCCGGCAGGTGCCGGCCACCAAGCACGCCGAGCGGGTCAGCACCGCGCTCAGCGGCGAGCAGAGCGGCGTCGTCCTCGTCGACGACCTCGACGCCGGGCTGCGGGTGGTCGACGCGTACGCGGCCGAGCACCTGGAGATCCAGACCGTCGACGCCCGCGAGTGGGCGATGCGGGTCCGCAACGCCGGGGCGATCTTCGTCGGCGCCTGGTCGCCGGTGTCGCTCGGCGACTACTGCGCCGGCTCCAACCACGTGCTGCCCACCGGCGGCTGCGCCCGGCACTCGTCGGGGCTGTCCGTGCAGTCCTTCCTGCGCGGTATCCACCTCGTGGAGTACAGCCAGGACGCGCTGCGTGAGGTGGCCCCGCACGTGGTCACCCTGGCGAACGTGGAGGACCTGCCGGCGCACGGCCAGGCCGTCGGCGTCCGCTTCCCCCGGGGGTTGGCGTGACCAGCCTGGACGACCTGCCGCTCCGCGACGACCTGCGGGGCCTGACGCCGTACGGGGCGCCGCAGCTGGACGTCGCGGTGCGGCTGAACACCAACGAGAACTCGTACCCGGTGCCCGAGCCGGTGGTCGAGGCGATCGGCAAGGCCGTCGCGGCGGAGCTGCGCGACCTCAACCGGTACCCGGACCGGGACGCGGTGGCGCTCCGCGCCGACCTGGCGGCGTACCTCGGCCACGGGCTCACCGTCGAGCAGGTCTGGGCGGCCAACGGCTCCAACGAGATCCAGCAGCAGCTGCTGCAGGCGTTCGGCGGTCCGGGGCGCAGCGCGCTCGGCTTCACCCCGGCGTACTCGATGCACCCGCTGCTGGCGCTGGGCACCGGCACGGCATGGGTGCCGGCCGCCCGGGGCGCCGACTTCGGGCTGACCGCCGCCGACGCGGTGGCGCAGGTCCGCGAGCACCGGCCGGACGTGGTCTTCCTCTGTTCGCCGAACAACCCGACCGGCACCGCGCTGGACCCGGAGGTGGTCGCCGCGGTGCTCGACGCCGCCCCCGGCATGGTGGTCGTCGACGAGGCGTACGCCGAGTTCGCCCGCCCCGGCACGGTCAGCGCCCTCGCCGTGCTGCCCGGCCACCCGCGGCTGGTGGTGACCCGGACGATGAGCAAGGCGTTCGGCTTCGCCGGCGGCCGGCTCGGCTACCTGGCCGCCGACCCGGCGGTGGTGGCCGCCGTGCAGCTCGTCCGGCTGCCGTACCACCTCTCGGCGCTCACCCAGGCCGCCGCCCGGGCGGCGCTGGCGCACCGCGACGCCCTGCTCGGCACCGTCGACGCGATCAAGGCCCAGCGCGACCGGATCGTCGCCGAGCTGCGCGCCCGCGGCCACCGGGTCGCCGACAGCGACGCCAACTTCGTGCTCTTCCAGGTGGCCGGCGACCAGGCCGCCGCCTGGCGCACCCTGCTGGAGCACGGTGTCCTGGTCCGCGACGTCGGCTTGCCCGGCTGGCTGCGGGTCACCGCCGGCACTCCCGCCGAGACCGACGCCTTCCTCGCAGCGATGGAGAAGCTTTCATGAGCCGGACCGCCCGGGTGGAGCGGATCACCAAGGAGACCAAGGTCCTCGTCGAGATCGACCTCGACGGGACCGGCCAGGCCGAGATCAGCACCGGGGTCGGCTTCTACGACCACATGCTGCACCAGATCGCCCGGCACGGCGGATTCGACCTCACCGTACGCACCGTCGGTGACCTGGAGATCGACGCCCACCACACCATGGAGGACACCGCGCTGGCCCTGGGCGCCGCCTTCGACCAGGCGCTCGGCGACAAGGCCGGCATCCGGCGGTACGGCTCGGCCACCGTGCCGATGGACGAGGTCCTCGTCCGGGCCGCGGTCGACCTCTCCGGCCGCCCGTACGTGGTGCACGACGAGCCGCCGCTCGCGCCGTACATCGGCCCGGTCTACCCGACCAGCATGACCCGGCATATCTGGGAGTCCTTCGGCCAGTCGGCCCGGATCACCCTGCACGTCGACGTGCTGCGGGCGGCCCGCCCGGGCGGCCACCCGGACGCCCACCACGTGGTGGAGGCGCAGTTCAAGGCGGTCTCCCGGGCGCTGCGTGAGGCCACCGCGATCGACCCGCGCTCGCAGGGTGCGATCCCGAGCACGAAGGGTGCGCTCTGATGAGCGCGAGGAGTGCAGCGCAGCGGAGCCCCGCAGTCGCGAATGAAGGAGAACTCTGATGGGGCCGGTGCTGCCGACGCTGCTGTTGATCCTGGCCGGCGTGCTGGTCGGCGGGACGTGGTCGTTGCACAAGCAGGGCGCGCCGCGCGGGGCGGTGGTCGTCAGCGCGCTGCTGGCCACGCTGGCCACCGTCGCCGGGGTGCTCTGGCTGCTTCCCGGGGAGGGCTGATGACCACCAGGATCGTGGTGCTGGACTACGGCTCCGGCAACCTGCGCTCGGCCGAGCGCGCGCTGGAGCGGGCCGGTGCCGAGGTGACCGTCACCGACGACCTGGCCGCCGCCGCCGAGGCGGACGGCCTGGTGGTGCCGGGCGTGGGCGCCTTCGCCGCCTGCCTGGCGGGGATCGAGGCGCTGGGCGCCGGCCCGGTCATCGCCGAGCGGGTCGCCGCCGGCCGGCCGGTGCTCGGCATCTGCGTCGGCATGCAGGTGCTCTTCGAGCACGGTGACGAGCACGGTGTGGTCACCAAGGGGCTCGGGCTGCTGCCCGGCGGGGTGACGAAGCTGCCCGCCGACCGGCTGCCGCACATGGGCTGGAACACGGTGCACGCCCCGGCCGGCTCGGTGCTCTTCGCCGGCCTGCCCGCCGACAGCCGGTTCTACTTCGTCCACTCGTACGGCGTGAACGACGTCGCCGGGCTGGCCGCCGCCGGTGCCACGGTCACCACCGCCCACCACGGCACCGACTTCGTCGCCGCCGTGGAGCGCGGCGCGCTCTCGGCCGCCCAGTTCCACCCGGAGAAGTCGGCCGACACCGGTGCCGCCCTCCTGCGCAACTGGCTGGCCACGGTTGGCTGAGCCGGCCGGCCTGCCGCGGGGCACCTTGGCCGCCGGGGCGCTGCGGGGCACGGCGTGAGCAAGGAGCGGGCCCGCCGCCGTGCCGTCCGGGAGGCCGAGGCCGCCCGGGAACGCCTGGTGCGCCAGCGCCGGCTGGCCCGCCGGCACCGGACGCGCACGCTGGTCCGCAAGCTGACGCCGCAGTTGCGGCGGGGCCGTACCGGCCGGGTGGGCCGCCGCAGCCGCCGCGAGCGGGCCGCCATCGTGGGGCTGACGCTGGCCGCGCTGTTCGTGATCTGGACGTTCGTCGACGACCTGGCGTTGCGCCTGGTGCTGGTCGTCCTGCTGCTTCTGGTCCTGCCGGCGATCGTCGTGATCGCGCTGGACCGTCGGATCTGATGCGAGGAGAGAGAAGTTGAGCCTCACCCTGTTGCCCGCCGTGGACGTCGCCGACGGCCAGGCCGTCCGGCTCGTCCAGGGCGCTGCCGGTAGCGAGACCGCGTACGGCGACCCGCTGGAGGCGGCGCTGGCCTGGCAGTCCGACGGCGCCGAGTGGATCCACCTGGTCGACCTGGACGCGGCGTTCGGTCGGGGCACCAACGCGCACCTGCTCGCGGAGGTGGTGCGGCAGATCGACGTGAAGGTGGAACTCTCCGGCGGTATCCGCGACGACGAGTCGTTGCAGGCGGCGCTCGGCACCGGGGCGGCCCGGGTCAACATCGGCACCGCCGCGCTGGAGGACCCGCAGTGGTGCGACCGGGTCTGCGGCGAGTACGGCGACCGGGTGGCGATCGGGCTGGACGTGCGCGGTCGTACCCTCTCCGCCCGGGGCTGGACCCGCGACGGCGGTGACCTGTGGGAGGTGCTGGAGCGGCTGGACAAGGCCGGCGCGTCCCGGTACGTGGTCACCGACATCACCAAGGACGGCACCATGCGCGGGCCGAACCTGGACCTGCTGCGCGAGGTCTGCGCGCGTACCGCCGCCCCGGTGATCGCCTCCGGCGGCGTGTCCACCCTGGACGACCTGCGGGCGCTGGCCACTCTGGAGCCGATCGGGGTGGAGGGCGTGATCGCCGGCAAGGCGCTCTACGCCGGCGCGTTCACCGTCGCCCAGGCGCTGGAAACGCTGGCCGCCGCGTGACCGTGACCCGGTTGGGCTCGGGCGGCCCGTGGGAGGCCGTCTACGGCTACTCGCGGGTGGTCCGGGCGGGCGACCTGGCGTGGACGGCGGGGTGCACGTCGACGGTCGACGGCCGGGTGGCGCACGTCGGTGACGCGGCGGCGCAGACCGCGCAGGCGCTGCGGATCGGGCTGGACGCGCTCGCCGAGGTGGGCGCGGAGCCGGGCGACGTGGTCCGGACCCGGATGTACGTCACCGACCGGATGTACGCCGACGAGGTGGGCCGGGCGCACAACGCGGTGTTCGGCGCCGTCCGTCCCGCCGCGACGATGGTCGTGGTGGCCGGGTTGCTCGACCCGGACCACCTGGTCGAGGTGGAGTTGGAGGCCTGGCTCGGGGACCGCTGAGCCCGGCCGCCCCGCCCGGTGCCGGGTGGGGGCGGTCACACTGCGGCCGGATCGATTGTGCACAACTTAATCGCGGGCTACGGTTTCCCGGTGACCGATGATCTGGTGCTACGCCGGCAGGTGTGCTTCGCGCTCTACGCGGCGTCGCGCGCCCTGACCGACGTCTACCGGCCCATCCTCGACGAGGTCGGCCTGACCTACCCGCAGTACCTGGTGCTGCTGGTGCTCTGGGAGCGCGAGGACGCCCCCACGGTCTCCGAGCTCGGCGCCGCGCTGCGGCTGGACTCCGGCACGCTCTCCCCGCTGCTCAAGCGGCTGGAGGCGGCGGGCCTGGTGGTCCGGTCCCGCTCGGCGCGCGACGAGCGGCGGGTGGAGGTGGGGCTGACCGCCGACGGTCGGGCCCTGCGGCAGCGGATGGACGAGGTGCCGCTGCGGATCGCCCGCGCCACCGGCCTCACCCAGGCCGAGCTGATCGACCTGCGCGACACCCTCACCCGGGTCACCGAGAAGATCCACCGACAGAAGGAGCAGTGACCATGCAGGTGCTCTACACCGCGTCCGCCCTCGCCACCGGCGACGGCCGCGACGGCCACGTCCGCACCTCCGACGGCACCGTCGACCTGGACCTGGCGGTCCCGAAGGAGATGGGCGGCACCGGCGGCGCGGCCAACCCCGAGCAGCTCTTCGCCGCCGGCTACGCGGCCTGCTTCCACTCCGCGCTGCGCCTGGTCGCCCGCCGGGCCAAGGCCGACGTCTCCGGCTCCGTCGTCGAGGCCGAGGTCGGCATCGGCCCGAACGGCGACGGCGGCTTCGGGCTGACCGTCGCCCTCCTGGTCGACCTGCCCGCCGTCGAGCGCACCGCCGCCGAGCAGCTGGTCGAGGCGGCCCACCAGGTCTGCCCGTACTCCAACGCCACCCGCGGCAACATCAAGGTCGCCCTGACCGTCCGCGAGGCCGCCGCGGCCTGAGCGCCGCCCCGGCCCCTTCCCCCCGCGTACGAAAGGACGGCAGCGTGAGCACCAACCGCGAGATCCACCTGGCCTCCCGCCCCCAGGGCTGGCCCACCGCCGACAACTTCCGCCTGGTCGAGGCCGAGGTGCCGACGCCCGGTCCGGGCCAGATCGTGGTCCGCAACCAGTTCATCTCGGTCGACCCGTACATGCGGGGGCGGATGAACGACGTGAAGTCGTACGTTCCGCCGTTCCAGCTCGGGGCGCCGCTCGACGGCGGCGCGGTCGGCGAGGTGGTGGCCAGCGAGGCCGAGGGCGTGCAGGTCGGCGACACCGTGCTGCACGGCCTGGGCTGGCGGGAGTACGCGCTGCTCGACGCCAAGGCCGCTCGCCCGGTCGACCCGACCCTCGCGCCGGTGAGCGCGTACCTGAGCGTGCTCGGCATGACCGGTCTGACCGCGTACGCGGGGCTGCTCGACGTGGCCGGGATGAAGCCGGGGGAGAGCGTCTTCGTCTCCGCCGCGGCCGGCTCGGTGGGCAGCCTGGTGGGCCAGATCGCCAAGCTCAAGGGCGCCGGGCACGTGGTCGGCAGCGCCGGCTCGGCGGCCAAGGTCGAACGGCTCAAGGCGCTCGGCTTCGACGCCGCCTTCGACTACCACGACGGCCCGGTACGCGACTCGCTGAAGGCGGCCGCCCCCGACGGCATCGACGTCTACTTCGACAACGTCGGCGGTGACCACCTGGAGGCGGCGATCTCGGCGATGAAGCTGCACGGCCGGGCCGCCATCTGCGGCATGATCGCGCAGTACAACGACACCGAGCCGCCGGCCGCCCCGCGCAACCTGGCGCTGGTCATCGGCAAGCGGCTCACCCTGCGCGGCTTCCTCGTCGGCGACCACGGCAACCTGCGCGAGCAGTTCGTGCGCGACGTGTCCGGCTGGCTGCGCGACGGCAAGCTGTCGTACGACGAGACGGTCGTCGACGGCATCGAGAACGCCCCCGAGGCGTTCCTCGGCCTGCTGCGCGGCGAGAACCTGGGCAAGATGCTCGTCCGGGTGTGAGTCCCGATCCGACGCGGGGCGGTGGCCGGCCTCACAGGTCGGTCGCCGCCGCGTGTCCGTTGGATAGGCTCGCGGCATGACGGTGGCGGTACGGGTGATCCCGTGTCTGGACGTGGACGCCGGGCGCGTGGTCAAGGGGGTCAAATTCCTCGACCTGCGCGACGCCGGTGACCCGGTGGAGCTGGCCGCCGCGTACGACCGGGCCGGCGCGGACGAGCTGACCTTCCTCGACGTCACCGCCTCCTCCAGCGACCGGGGCACCATGCTCGACGTGGTCCGGCGCACCGCGGAGTCGGTCTTCATCCCGCTGACCGTGGGCGGCGGCGTACGCCAGGTCGCCGACGTCGACACGCTGCTGCGGGCCGGCGCGGACAAGGTCGGCGTGAACACCGCCGCGATCGCCCGCCCGGAGCTGATCGCCGAGATCGCCGACCGGTTCGGCCGGCAGGTGCTGGTGCTCTCGCTGGACGTGCGGCGGGCGCCCGCCGGCACCACCCCCAGCGGCTTCGAGGTGACCACCCACGGCGGCCGGCGGGGCACCGGCCTGGACGCGGTCGAGTGGGCCCGGCGCGGCGCCGAGCTGGGGGCGGGCGAGATCCTGCTCAACTCGATGGACGCCGACGGCACCAAGGCCGGCTTCGACCTGACGCTGATCCAGGCGGTCCGCGCGGTGGTGGACGTGCCGGTGGTGGCCAGCGGCGGTGCCGGCGAGGTGGCCCACTTCCCACCGGCCATCGGCGCGGGCGCGGACGCGGTGCTCGCGGCGAGCGTCTTCCACTTCGGCGAGCTGACCGTCGGTGAGGTCAAGGGCGCGTTGAAGGCCGCCGGCCACCCGGTGCGCTGAGCCGCCCGGACCCGTTCCGGGGTGCGCGGGATACCGCAGAGGTATCAGACTCTGAGGTATCAGGATCGATCGTGCTGCCTTCCGCCGGCCCGTCGGCTCCGGCGCGGCTCAGCGGCCGGTCCGCCCCTCGGGCGAGCGGCGCGGGGCCGGGATCGACCGGACGATGTACTCCTGCACGGCCGCGGCGTGGTCCTCCTCGTCCAGGTGCCACTCCGCGCTACCGGGGGTGTGCCGCCGGACCAGCACCCCCTGCACGGTGTCCACCGTCGTCCCCACGCCTGAGCTCGGCCGGGTGCGCCAGAGCCGCTCCCCGTCCGGGGTGATCCGGAACCAGCCGTCGGAGACGCTGACCAGGCCCGCGCCGGCGAGCCGGCGCACCGCGGCCTCGACGTCCTGCCGCTCGGGGATGGCCTGGTTGAGGTGGTCAGCTGTGGAGATGACGTCGGCCAGCCGGACGCCCTCCGGGCGTCGGGTGTCCACCGCGCGGCGGTGCCTCCCGGCGCCGCTCGCGATCACCAGTGACACGAAGATCCAGGCGTCCGTCCAGCGCCATCCGCTCTCCCCCATGCAGGAATGATGCCCTTAGGTGTCGGCGGAGGAAACACCCACTTTCCTCCCGTGACGTCACCGCAGCTCAGCGAGGGTGGCCACCGGAGTGTCGGGGATGGACCGGGGCGGGACGGTGAAGAGCGGGGTGAACACCTGGGCCAGCGGACCGATGGCGAGGGCGTACGCGACGGTGCCGATGCCCGCCGTGCCGCCGAGCAGCCAGCCCAGGGCCAGCACGGTCACCTCGATGCCGGTGCGGACCAACCGGACCGAGCTGCCGGGCCGCCGGGCGACCAGCCCGGTCATCAACCCGTCGCGGGGGCCGGGGCCGAGGTCAGCGCCGAGGTAGAGGCCGGTCGCCACGCCGTTGGCGACGATGCCGGTGATCAGCAGGCCGATCCGCGCGGGCAGTGGCAGGTCCTCCGGGAGCAGGGCCACGGTGGCGTCCACGGACAGGCCGATCACCACGACGTTGCTGACCGTGCCGAGCCCGGGCCGCTGCCGCAGCGGGATCCAGAGCAGCAGCACCACCGCGCCGACCAGGATGCTCGCCGTGCCGACCGAGATGCCGGTCTGCCGGGACAGGCCCTGGTGGAAGACGTCCCACGGGTTCAGCCCGAGCCCGGAGCGGATCATCAGGGCCATGCTGACGCCGTAGAGCACCAGCCCGACGTAGAGCTGGGTGAGCCGCCGGACCGGCCGGTGCCGCAGATTGCCAATCGCTGCCATGCATGCCACCCTAGGTGCCAATCGTGACCGGAGAAGAGCCAATTTGGGAGGGGTGGCCGTGACCAGTCAGGTGCGGGGAGCCCAATTGGCCCGACTGCTGGGGCAGTGGCACGCGCTTCCGGGCCGCCGGCGCAGCCCGGACTACGCCGCGCTCGCCGCCGCGGTCCGGGGCCTGCTCGCCGACGGCCGCCTTCCCCTGGGGGTACGCCTGCCGGCCGAGCGGGAGCTGGCCGAGGCGCTGCGGATCAGCCGGACCACGGTCACCGCCGCGTACCGGGAGCTGCGGGAGAGCGGTCACCTGGCCAGCCGGCGCGGCGCGGGCAGCTGGACCATGCTGCCCGGCACCCACCGGGTGGCCAGTACCGGACTCTGGACCCCGCTCGACGACCGCGACATGATCGACCTGGGCGTCGCCGCGCTGGCCGCCCCGCCGCAGCTCGTTCCGGCCGCCCGCGCCGCCGCCGAGGACCTGCCCCGCTACCTCGGCGGCGCCGGCTACCACCCGACCGGGATCATCGAGCTGCGCGAGGCGGTCGCCCGGTCGTACACCGCGCGCGGGCTGCCGACCAGCGCCGAGCAGATCATGGTGACCAGCGGTACCCAGCACGCGCTGGACCTGGTGCTCCGGCTGGCGCTGGCGCCGGGCGGCAGCGTGCTGGTGGAGTCGCCGACCTATCCGAACGCGCTGGCCGCGCTCTCCGCCCGGCGGGCCCGGGTCACCACCCACGGGCTGGCCGTCGACGGGGCCGGCTGGGACGCCGACCTGCTGCTGGGCAGCATCCGCCAGGTCCGGCCCAAGCTGGCCTACCTGATTCCGGACTTCCAGAACCCGACCGGTCACCTGATGTCGGCGGAGCTGCGCGAACGGGTGGTCGCCGCCGCCCACCACGCCGGCACCGACCTGGTGGTCGACGAGTCCTTCGTGGACCTTCCGCTGGACGGCACCGAAGTGCCGCCACCGGCGGCGACCTTCGACCGGCACAGCCGGGTGATCAGCATCGGTGGGATGAGCAAACCGTACTGGGGCGGGCTGCGGATCGGCTGGGTGCGCGCCTCCGCCCCGCAGGTGCAGCGGCTGGCCGCGGCCCGGGTCGGCGTCGACATGGCCAGCCCGGTGCTGGACCAGTTGGTCGCGGTGCACCTGCTCGCCGACGCACCGACCATCGTGGCGGCCCGCCGGACCCAGCTCGCCGCGCAGCGCGACGCCCTGCTCGACGCGCTCGCGCAGCGCCTGCCGGACTGGCGGGTGACCGCGCCGCACGGCGGCGTGACCCTCTGGGCGGAGCTGGACGGCCCGATCTCCAGCGCGCTGGCCCGGGCCGCCGAGGAGGTCGGCGTACGCCTGGCGCCCGGTCCCCGGTTCGGCCTGGACGGGACGCTGGAACGCTTCCTGCGGCTGCCCTTCACCCTGCCCGCCGCCGACCTGGTCGAGGCGGTGGGCCGGCTCGCCGCGGTTCGGTACGACCTGGACCGGGCCGGGCGCCCGCAGTGGCGGGAGGCGACGGTCATCGCCTGAGCGCCCGGCGCGACGCTGCACCGCGGTCCCTGCTGCCGGCCTGTGCCGGGACGGACGCGGTTGTCCCGATCCGCCGTGCCGGCTCCTACCGGTTGCCAGACTGCCCGCGTGGGGGCAGCGGACCGGCGGCGGAGCAGAGCAGGTGGCGGGGCCGGCACCTGTGAGCGGACGCCGCGGGGGTCGTGCCCGGCGAGAACCGGGCACGACCCCTCAGGCGGTCAGAGCTCGGCCAGCGTGCCCGCGTACATCTTGTCGATCTCGGCGGCGAAGTTGCTCTCCACGCCGCGTCGCTTGATCTTCAAAGACGGGGTGATCTCGCCGTGCTCGATGGTCAGGTCGCGCGGCAGGATGGTCACCTTCTTGATCGTCTCCCACCGGTTGAGCTTCGCGTTGAGCTGCGCGACGTACTCCTCGACCATGGCCTTCGCCTCGGGGGAGGCCACGACCTCAGCGTAGTCCCGGCCCTCCAGCGGGCCGCCGGCCGTCCAGCCCTTGATCGCGTCCGGGTCCAGGGTGACCAGCATGGTGCAGTAGTTGCGGGCCTGGCCGATCACGATCGCCTGTGAGGTGTACGGGCAGATCGCCTTGAACATGCCCTCGATGTGCGACGGGGCGATGTACTTGCCGCCGGAGGTCTTGACCAGGTCCTTCTTGCGGTCGGTGATCCGCAGGTAGCCGTCGGAGTCGAGGCTGCCGATGTCGCCGGTGCGGAAGAAGCCGTCCTCGGTGAACGCGGCCTTCGTCTCCTCCGGCAGGTTGTGGTAGCCGCGCATCACCGGCGTGCCCCGGACCAGGATCTCGCCGTCGGTGTCGATCCGGCACTCCAGGTCGCCCATCGCCTTGCCGACGGTGCCGATGCGCAGCCCCTCCGGCGGGTTGACGAAGTTGCCGGCGCTGGTCTCGGTCAGGCCGTATCCCTCCGAGATGGGCAGGTTGGCGGCGGCGAAGAAGGTGGCGATCTCCTTGCTCAGCGGCGCCGCGCCGGAGACCAGCACCCGCATCCGGCCGCCGAGGCGGGCCTGGAGCTTGCTGAAGACCAGCTTCTCGGCCAGCGCGTACTTGAGCTTCAGCCCGGCCGGGACCGGCTGGCCGGCCTGCTCCAGCGCGACCTTCTCCTTGCCGGTACGCACGCCCCAGGCGAAGATCTTCGCCTTCGCGCCGCCGGCGCCCTGGGCCGTGGTGACCGCCTTGTTGTAGACCTTCTCGAAGACCCGGGGCGCGCCGCACATCAGGGTCGGCCGGACCACGCCGAGCAGGTCGACCAGCTTGTCGACCCGTCCGTCCACGTACGTCGGCAGGCCGACGTGGGTGGCGCCGCAGAGCAGCGTCTTGCCGAACGAGTGGGACAGCGGCAGCCAGAGGTACTGCAGGTCGTCGTCGCGCAGCAGCCCCATCTCGGCCTGCGCCACGCCCTCCCAGCACCAGCCGCCGTGCAGCAGCTCGACGCCCTTGGGCCGGCCGGTGGTGCCGGAGGTGTAGATCAGGGTGGCCAGGTGCTCCGGGCCGATCGGGGCGACGAGCCGCTCGATCAGGTCCGGCTCGGCCGCCAGCCGCGCCCTGCCCTGTTCCTCCAGCTCGGCGAGGGTGAGCTGGGGGACCGCCGCAGCCGGGTCGGCGGCGCCGTCGAAGAGCACGACGTGGGTGAGCGCGGGAAGCTCCGCCCCGGCGATCTTGGCGGCCTGGGCCGGGTTCTCCGCGAAGAGCACCCGGGAGCTGGAGTCGGCGATGATGTAGACCGCGTCCTCGGGCTCGGTGGTGGGGTAGACGGTGGTGGTCGCGCCGCCGGCGCACATGATGCCGAAGTCGGCGAGCACCCAGTCCAGCCGGGTGTTGGCCAGGATCGCCACCGGATCCTCCAGGCCGACGCCCAGGCCGTGCAGGCCGGCGGCGACCGCCTTGGCCCGCTGTCCGACCTGCTCCCACGTCAGCCAGACGGGGCCGGATTCGTCCGGCGCCGGGTGGGCGAACGCGTGCCGGTCAGGAGTGGCCGCCACGCGCTTGAGGAACATGTCGGGGATGGAACGGTACGGTACATCGAGAGCCATCGCGGTAGCCGCCTTCAGGGGGTGGATGGACGTGACGGGGGTCACGCCGTTCTGCGGTTACCGAAGAGTATTGCCTGCACCCGGGCCTCGGCTAGCCCCTGATGCGGTGAGCCGGCCCAGTCCCGCGTGATGGAACGTTCAGGCGTACCGGACCGCCCGCAGGGACCAGTCGTAGGTGGCCCGGATCCAGGATCGACGCACGTCGAGGTATTCCGCCATGGTCGGATCCTCGGCCAGCGCCGCCTCGGCGGCGAGGTAGCGGTCCAGCCCGTCGTTGAACAGCTCCGCACCCGCGCGCAGGGCGGCGTCGACGTCCTGCCCCTGACGCGCCGCGATGACGGTGACCACGTTGTGCGGATCGGGGGCGCCGCGGACCTCCTTGCGGTGGGAGAACAGGTCGTTGCACCAGCAGACCAGGTCGGCGGTGAGGTCGTCGAGGGCCAGCACCGTGGCGTCGGTCCACCGGTGCGGCCCGGGGTGGACGTCGCACGCCAGGTCGGTGAGGGTGAGGCTGGGGCGTACTCCGCCGGTGTGCCGGCGCATCTGGAGGTACTCCGCCAGCTCCGGTACCCGCCGGTGCTGCCGGTTGGCCGCCTCCCAGAGCAGGGCCAGCAGATATTCGCGGAGCTGGGCGACCAGCCGCAGCAGCAGCGCCGGGTGGCGGTGCTCGCGTACCCGCCGGCAGATGTCGGCCAGCCCGATGCCCAGCGGCCCGACGGCGGGTGCCGCCGTACCGTCCACGCCGTGCCGGTCGAGCACACCCAGCAGCCCACCGACGGTCGGCGCCAGCCGGCCCGGCTCCGCGCCGAGGTCGTCCTCGTCGCAGCTGTCGTCCACCACGAACAGCCAGGTGATCAGGTCGGTGAGCAGCCGCAGCCGGTCGACCGGCGCGCGCGGACAGGCCCGGCCGGCGAGTTCGGCGGCCTCGGCGGCCCGCAGCCGGTGCCAGCGCGGCCCGTCCTCGACCAGCCGCAGACTGCGGGCCCAGGCCAGGCTCTCCCCGGCGACCCGGTCCGTGGCGGGGTGCCGCCGGCCGGGGAAGGGGGGTTCGTGCAGTCCCGACCCGGCGATGCCGCGCATGGTGCCCCCCTGTCCCGCCGCCCCGAACGGGATCGGCGCGCAGAAGAGTACGACACCTTCACATTGGCAAGCATCGCTGGGCGCGCCTGTTGGGAAACCCGTCCCTGACCGACTTCGCCCACCCGGATCCGCCGCCGACCGTGCCGGAGCGGTGGGGCGGTACGGGGACCGGCGGGCAGCGGCGTGTCCGATCACCGCCGAGGACGTCGGAAACCCGGCTCAGAAGCCGAGGCGGGCGTGGCGGAGCCGATCGGCGAGGGCGGCCGGACCGTCGACCTGGACCCGGGCCACCCGCTGCCGGCCCGAGAGGAAGAGCGCCAGCTCACCCGGCGACCCGACCAGCCGTACCCGGTCGCCGCCCCGGCCCACCGACAGCTCGCCGTGACCGGGGGCCTGCACCAGCAGGTCGGCCGGGAACCGGCGCAGCGCCGTGCGGGCCAGCAGGGAGACCGGCTTCCAGAGCCGCCCCCGCAGGCCCGCCGGCAGCTCGCGCGGCTGCCAGCCCGGCCGGGCCCGGCGGACGTCCTCGTGGTGGATGAAGAACTCCAGGGTGTTGGCCAGCTCGTCGACCAGCGGGTTGCTCACCGGGCTCCACACCGGCGGCCGGCGCACCAGTCCCACCAGCTCCGCCCAGGGCCGGGTGGCGATCCGCCGGCGCACCCGCTCGGCGTACCCGCGCAGCGGCGGCAGCACGATGCCGCCGGCCGCGTCCAGGCGGCGCTCGCGCACCACCAGGTGGGCGGCGAGGTCGCGGGTCGTCCACCCCTCGTTGACGGTCGGTGCGTCCGGTCCCAGCTCCAGCATGAGATCGGCGAGCGCCTCGCGCTCCGATCGGGCGTACCGCGGCATGAGGGAGATGGTAGGCCCGCCCGGCGCGGTCGGCGCGCCGGCGCAGCCGCCGGTGGCCCCCGGAGCGCATGGGAGCGCGCACGTGACGGCGGACATACCCGTTCCGGGTCGGCGGAGGTGGTCGGGAGCGGTAAGGATGAGGGAGTACAAGGCGGCTTACGGCGGGGGACAGCGTGACGAGCGGGACAAGTCGGGACGTGCTCGGCAGAGGACTGTCGGTTCTCGGCCGGGCGATCCGGGAACAACCCCGGATCTTCGCGGTGGCGGTCACCGGCAGCGTGCTCTTCGGCCTCATGGTCATCGCCAGCGCCTTCGTGGTGGGCGCGGTGGTCGGCGAGGTGGTGGTGCCGGCCGTCGCCCACGGCGACGTCGGGACGGGCGCGCTGGCCCTGGCCGCGACGGCGCTGTTCGGCATCAGCGTGCTGCGGGTGGTGGGCATCTTCGGCCGCCGGCTCGGCGCCGGCTACATGCAGTTCCGCCTCCAGGCCGCCTACCGCCGCCGGGTGACCCGCCGCTATTTGGACCTGCCGCTGGCCTGGCACCAGCGCAACGCCACCGGAACGCTGCTGTCCAACGCCAACTCGGACGTGGAGGCGGCCTGGTACCCGATCGCCCCGCTGCCGTTCGCCGTCGGCACCCTGGTCATGCTGGTCGGGGCGATCGTCTCGCTCTTCCTCACCGACTGGGCGCTGGCCCTGGTGGGGCTGGCCGTGTTCCCCGCGCTCTTCGCGCTCAACGTGGTCTACTCCCGGCGGATGGCGCCCCGGCAGGCCCGCGCCCAGCGGCTGCGCGCCGAGGTCAGCGGCATCGCCCACGAGAGCTTCGACGGCGCCCTGGTGGTCAAGACGATGGGCCGCGAGGCCGAGGAGACCGCCCGGTTCTCCGCCCGCGCCGGTGAGCTGCGCGACGCGCTGATCTCCGTCGGCCGGCTGCGCGGCGTCTTCGACCCGTTGCTGGAGACCCTGCCCAGCCTCGGCACCCTCGCCGTGCTGGTGGTCGGGGCGTTCCGGCTGCGGGCCGGCGCGATCAGCGTCGCCGAGCTGGTCAGCGTCGCCTTCCTCTTCACCGTGCTGGCCTTCCCGGTGCGGGCGATCGGCTGGGTCCTCGCCGAGCTGCCGCGCAGCGTCGCCGGCTGGGACCGGGTCCGCCGGGTCCTCGACGCCACCGGCGAGATGCCGTACGGCGAGCGCCGGCTCGACCCGGCCGAGCCGACGCCCGCCACGCTCGCCTTCGCCGACGTCTGCTTCGGGTACGAACCGGCCGAGGCGCATCTGCCCGGCGCCGAGGTGCTCGGCGAGGTCACCTTCACCGTGCCGGCCGGGAAGACGGTCGCCCTGGTCGGGCCGACCGGCGCCGGCAAGTCCACCATCGCCTCGCTGGCCGTACGCCTGGTCGACCCGCGCGCCGGCACGGTGACCCTGGACGGGGTCGACGTGCGCGAGCCGGCCGCGGACTCGCTGGCGGAGACGGTCGCCCTGGTCGCCCAGGTGCCGTTCGTCTTCGACGACACCGTGCGCGCCAACATCACCCTGGACCGGCCGGGCATCGGCGACGAGGACGTGTGGGCCGCGCTGCGGCTGGCCGAGGCCGACGGCTTCGTCGCCGCGCTCCCCGACGGGCTGGACACCATGGTCGGCGAGCGGGGCACCTCGCTCTCCGGCGGGCAGCGGCAGCGGCTCACCCTGGCCCGGGCGCTCGCCGGCCGGCCCCGGCTGCTGGTGCTCGACGACGCGACCAGCGCCGTCGACCCGAGGGTGGAGGCGGCCATCCTGGCCGGGCTGCGCGCCCCGACCGCGGGGCAGGGCGCCGCCGCGTCGATTCTGGTGGTCGCGTACCGGCGGGCGACCATCGCGCTCGCCGACGAGGTGATCTACCTGGAGCAGGGGCGGGTGGTGGCCCGGGGCACGCACACCGAACTGCTCGCCACCGTGCCCGGCTACGCCGACCTGGTCACCGCGTACGAGCAGGCCGAGCACGAACGCGAGCAGAACCGCACGTACGACGAGGTGGCGCCGCTGACCTCGGGCCTGGAAGTCGAGGTGGACCGGTGAGCGCGAGGAGTGCAGCGGAGCGGAGCCCCGCAGTCGCGAACGAAAGGCGTGCCCGGTGAGCGCGAGGAGTGCAGCGGAGCGGAGCCCCGCAGTCGCGAACGAAAGGCTGGCCCGGTGAGCGCGACAACGGTGGAGCCGGAGCGGCAAGAGGCGCCGCAGGAGCGTTCCGAGACGACCTGGCGGACGCTGCGGCGCGGGCTGGCGCTCTCCCCGGAGCTGCGGACCGGCCTGGCCGGCACCCTGGCGCTGGCCCTGGTCTACATGGTCGGCCGGGTGGCCGTGCCGGTGGCCGTGCAGCGGGGCATCGACGGCGGCATCGTCGGCGGCCTCAACCTGGACGTGATTTGGACGGTGGTCGCGATCACCGCGGCGGTGCTGGTGATCACCACCGGCTGCGGGTACCTGATGATGCGCCGGCTGTTCACGGTCAGCGAGACCGCGCTGGCCAACGTCCGGACCCGGGCGTTCCGGCACGTGCACGACCTGTCGATGCTGCACCAGCAGTCCGAGCGGCGCGGGTCGCTGGTCTCCCGGGTCACCAGCGACGTCGACCAGATCACCCAGTTCCTCCAGTGGGGCGGCGTGATCCTGATCGTCAACCTCGGCCAGCTCGTGGTCACCACGGCCGTGATGCTGGCGTACTCCTGGCAGTTGACCCTGGTGGTGCTCGCCGCCTTCGCGCCGGCGGTGCTGGTGATCCGGCAGCTCCAGCGCCGGCTCGGCGCCGCCTACGGCGTGGTCCGGCAGCGGACGGGCACCCTGCTCGGCACGATCGCCGAGAGCGTGGTCGGCGCGCCGGTGATCCGGGCGTACGGCATCGCCGGGCGCACCGCCCGGCGGCTCGACACGGCGATCGAGGGGCAGCAGCGGGCCCAGCAGCGGGCGATCCGGATCAGCATCCTGGGCAGCTCGGTGGGGGAGTTGGCCGCCGGCCTCGCGCTGGCCGGCGTGGTGGTCCTCGGGGTGCTGCTCGGCGTGGACGGCTCGCTCACCATCGGCCAGCTCACCGCGTTCCTGTTCCTGGTCACCCTCTTCATCCAGCCGGTGCAGATCGCCACCGAGGTGCTCAACGAGGCGCAGAACGCCATCGCCGGGTGGCGTCGGGTGCTCGACGTGCTCGACGTCGCCCCCGACGTGGCCGACCCGGGCGAGCAGGGGCGGGAGCTGCCGCCGGGCCCGCTGGACATCCGCTTCGCCGGGGTGACGTTCGCCTATCCGGGCGGCCCGCCGGTGCTGCACGACGTCACCCTGGACATCCCGGCGAAGAGCCGGGTGGCGGTGGTCGGCGAGACCGGCAGCGGCAAGACCACCTTCGCCAAGCTGCTCACCCGGCTGATGGACCCGACCGCCGGGCAGGTACTGCTCTCCGGGGTGCCGCTGGACCGGGTGCGGTTCGACTCGCTGCGCGCCCGGGTGGTGATGGTGCCGCAGGACGGCTTCCTCTTCGACGCCACGGTCGGCGACAACGTCCGCTTCGCCCGCCCCGAGCTGACCGACGCGCAGCTCACCACCGCCTTCACCGAGCTGGGGCTGGCCGACTGGCTGGACGGGCTGCCGTCGGGCCTGGCCACCCCGGTCGGCGAGCGCGGCGAGTCGCTCAGCGTGGGGGAGCGGCAGCTGGTCGCGCTCGCCCGGGCGTACGTGGCCGACCCGGACCTGCTGGTCCTCGACGAGGCCACCAGCGCGGTCGACCCGGCCACCGAGGTACGCCTGCAGCGCACCCTGGACGCGGTCACCCGGGGCCGGACCACCCTGGCCATCGCGCACCGGCTCTCCACCGCGCAGGCGGCCGACGAGGTGATCGTGGTGGACCGGGGCCGGATCGTGCAGCGCGGCCCGCACGAGGAGCTGGTCCGCGACCCGGAGTCCGTCTACGGCCTGCTCTACGCCTCCTGGCTGGAGCAGACCCGCTGATACCGGGCCGACCGGAACCGCTGAGCCGGGTCCGGCGCACGCCGCGCCGGACCCGCGCCGCTCACCGGGAGTAGTGCTCGACCACCAGCTGCTCGTCGCAGATCACCGGCACCTCGTGCCGGGCCGGCTCGCGCAGCAGGGTGGCCCGCAGGCCGGTCAGGTCGACCGAGAGGTACGGCCGGCCCGGTCCCTCGTCCGCGTTCGCCCCGGTGGCGGCGAGCTGGAAGGGCGGCAGCTGCCGGCTGCGCTCCCGGACGGCGACCACCTGGCCGGGCCGCAGCCGGTACGACGGCCGGTCGACCTTGCGCCCGTCGACGGTGAGGTGCCCGTGGGCGACCAGCTGCCGGGCCTGGTAGATGCTGCGGGCCAGGCCGGCGCGGTGCACCACCGCGTCGAGCCGCCGTTCCAGCAGGGCGACCAGGGTCTCGCCGGTCTTGCCGGCGCCCCGCGCCGCCTCGTCGAAGGCGCGGCGCAGCTGCACCTCGCTGACGTTGTACTGGTGCCGCAGCCGCTGCTTCTCCAGGAGCCGGACCTGGTAGTCCGAGGTGCGCCGGCGGGCGCGGCCGTGCACGCCCGGCGGGTAGGGGCGGCGCTCGAGGTACTGGACGCACTTGCGGGTCAAGGGGATGCCGAGAGCCCGGGAGAGGCGGGCCTTGGGGCGGGGGTGGTTCACGTGGACGTCTCCGCTCGGGTGCTCTAGGGTGCTACTTAGGTAAGCCTAACCTATGCAGGAGGTGCCCCGATGGGACCGAGCCCCGCCGAGATCATCCGCACCCTGGTCGCCGGCCGGTTGCCCGGTCTGGTGCACCTCGCGCACCGCCCGGGGCCGTACCACGTCCGGCACGCCACCGACCCCGAGGGACGGGTGCTGATGCTCGTACCGGTGGTCAGCGACCTCGCCGCCGAGCTGGACCCGGGGGCGGACGACGACGTCGCCGTGGTGCTCGACGTGCTGGACCTGCCCCCGGCCGCGGGTGCGCCGTCGCTCGGCCGGGCCTGGGTCTCCGGCTGGGCGGCGCCGCTGCAGGGCGCCGAGGCCCGCCGGGGGGCGGCCGACTTCGCGGCCGTCGACCCGACCGGGGACCTGCTCGACGTCGGCACCCGCTTCCGGCTGCACCGCTTCGAGGTGGCCGAGGCCCGCCTGGAGAACGCCGACTCGGTGCGCCGGATCGACCCCGGGGAGTACGCCGCCGCCGAGCCGGACCCGCTGCACCCGGTCGAGCCCGAACTGCTGGCCGACCTGGCCGACCATCACGAGCCCCAGGTCACCGCGTACCTGCGCCGCCGCCTCGACCTGACCGGACGGCCCCGCGTGGTGCGGCTGGACCGGTACGGCCTGGTCGTCGCGCACGGCGGGCCCGGCGACCGGCGGCGGGCCCGGCTGGCCTTCCCACGCCCGGTGGCCGACCCGGCGGAGCTGTCCCGGCTGCTGCACCCGATGCTCTGCCCGCGCGAGGCGGCCGTCCACCCGATGGCGGAGGGCCGCTGAGCGGTCAGCCCAGGTCGCCGGTGAGGTAGCGCTGCACGGTCGGGCCGACCGCCGCGACCAGGGTCTCCGGGTCCGCGGAGGCCACCGGCTCCAGCCGGATGACGTACCGCATCATGGCCAGGCCGGCCATCTGGGTGGCCACCAGCGAGCCGCGCAGCGGCAGCTCCGCCGGCGGGACGTCGAGGTGGTCGAGCACCCGGCGCAGCACCTGGGTGACCAGGAACTCCCGCAGCAACCGGGCGGTCCACTCGTTGTTGACCGCCGAGCGCAGCAGCGCCACCGCCGCCTTGCCGGCCGGCGAGTCCCACACCCCGAGGAACGTCCGGACCAGCCGCTCACCCACGCCGTCCACCCCGCCGGCCAGCACCACGGGGAGCAGCTGCGCCGGGTCCATGGGGATGTCGACGGTCGCCCGGAAGAGCTCCTCCTTGCTGCCGAAGTAGTGGTGCACCAGCGCCGGGTCGACCCCGGCGGCGCCGGCGATGACCCGGATCGACGCCGCGTCGAAGCCGCGCTCGGCGAAGGCCGTCCGGGCCGCGGCGAGGATGGCCTGCCGGGTGTCCGGGTTGCCGGGGCGCCGGCCGGTGCGACGCGCCATCATCCGCTGCGCCGCCGCAGGGTCGCCGCCGCCAGCACCAGGGCCACCAGCGCCGCGCCGGCCACGATCGCCACGTCCCGCCACATGGTGCCGGTCGGCTCGGCGTGCGCGCCGACCTCCTGCAGGGCCTCGACCGCGTACGACAGGGGGAGCGCGTCGCTGACCGCCTGGAGCCAGCCGGCCATCTCGCCGCGCGGCACGAACAGCCCGCAGAGCAGCAGCTGCGGGGCGACCACCACCGGCATGAACTGGACCGCCTGGAACTCGGTGCGGGCGAAGGCGCTGCAGAACAGCCCGAGCGCCACGGCCAATACGGCGTTCAGCGCCGCGACCAGGATGACCAGCGCGGCGCTGCCGGCGGTCTCCATCCCGAACAGCCAGTACGCCACGCCCGCGGCGACGGTCGACTGCACCGCCCCGGCCAGCCCGAACGCGATGCCGTAGCCGAAGAGCAGGTCGAGCTTGTTCAGCGGGGTGGTGAGCAGCCGCTCCAGCGTGCCGGTGGTCCGCTCGCGCAGCATCGCGATGCTGGTGACCAGGAACATCACGATGAACGGGAAGAAGCCCAGCATGATCAGGGCGATCCGGTCGAACGCCGACGGCTGCCCGGGTGCGGTGGGCTGGTCGGCGAACATGTAGTAGACCAGGGTCAGCAGCACCGTCGGCACCAGCACCAGCAGCGCCACCGTCCGCTTGTCGTGCCGCAGCTGGCGCAGGATGCGCCCGGTGGTGGCGGCCAGGATCCGCGCGCTCATCATGCCTCCGTGCCGGCGTGCCGCTGGCCCGCCTCAGTCGATCGGATCAACCGCAGGAACGCCTCCTCGAGGTCGTCGACCCCGGTGCGCGCGCGGACCCCGTCCGGGGTGTCGTCGGCGACCAGCCGGCCCTCCCGGATCAGCAGCAGCCGGTCGCAGCGGGCCGCCTCGTCCATCACGTGGCTGGACACCAGCAGCGTCGTGCCGGCCGCCGCCATCTCGTGGAACCGGGCCCAGAGGTCGGCCCGCAGCACCGGGTCCTGCCCGACCGTCGGCTCGTCGAGGACGACCAGCTCCGGCTCGCCGACCAGGGCGCAGGCCAGCGAGGCGCGGCTGCGCTGCCCGCCGGAGAGGGTGCCGACCAGCTGCGTCGCCGCGTCGGCCAGCCCGACGTCGGCCACCGCCCGGTCGGCGTCGGCCGCGGGCCGGCCCTGCAACGCCGCGAAGTAGCGGGCGTTCTCCCGCACGGTCAGGTCGGCGTAGACGCTGGGCGCCTGGGTCAGGTAGCCGACCCGGTGGCGCAGCTCCGCCGCGCCGGCCGGCCGGCCCAGCACGGTGACCGTGCCCGAGTCGATCACCTGGACCCCCACCACCGCCCGCATCAGGGTGGTCTTGCCGCTGCCGCTGGGGCCGAGCAGCCCGGTCACCGAGCCCCGGGGAACGGTGCAGGCGATGCCGTGCAGCACCCTCCGCCGGCCCCGGTCGACGACCAGGTCGCGGACTGAGATCGCGTCCTCCACCGCCCACCTCCGAAACTCATCATCTGTTGAACTCAACGCTAGATGAGATACCTGTCCGGGCGCAACGGTTGACTTCGAGTGCTCTCGAACTGGAAGCCTGGCGGCGTGGACATCAGCACGCAGGAGACGGGCATCTCCGTGGGCGAGGCAGCCGCCCGGGTCGGCCTGACCACCTACACGCTGCGCTGGTACGAGCAGGAGGGGCTGGTCGCCCCGGTCGGCCGGGACTCGGCGGGCCGGCGCCGCTACACCGAGTCCGACCTGGACTGGCTGCTCCTGCTCACCCGGCTGCGCCGGACCGGGATGCCGGTGCGCGACATGCGCCGGTACGCCGAACTGGCCCGGCTCGGGGACCGGACGCTGGGCGCCCGCCGGGCGCTGTTCGAGGCGCACCGGGCCCGGGTGCTGGCCCGGATGGCCGAACTGGAGGAGGACCTGAGGGTGCTCAACTACAAGATCGACATCTACCGCAAGGCCGAGGAGGGACGATGATCCGCCGCCGGATGGGAGCCGTTGGCCCCGAGGTCTCCGCGATCGGGCTGGGCTGCATGGGGATGAGCTTCGCCTACGGCGGTCGCGACGACGCCGAGCCCACCCGCACCCTGCACCGCGCCCTGGACCTGGGCGTCAACCACCTGGACACCGCCGACATGTACGGCGCCGGCGCGAACGAGCGGCTGCTCGCCCCGGTGGTGCGGGCCCGCCGCGACGAGGTCTTCCTGGCCACCAAGTTCGGCAACCGCACCCGCGGCGACGGCTTCGGCGGCACCGGCACCCCCGGCGCGTACGTGGACAGCAGCGCCGCCTGGGCCCGCGAGGCCTGCGACGCCTCGCTGGGCCGGCTCGGCGTCGACACCATCGACCTGTACTACCTGCACCGGCGCGACCCGGGCACCCCGATCGAGGAGACCGTCGGCGCGATGGCGGAGCTGGTCGCGGCCGGCAAGGTCCGCCTGATCGGGCTCTCCGAGGTCAGCCCGGCGACGCTGCGCGCGGCGCACGCGGTGCACCCGGTCGCCGCGGTGCAGATGGAGTACTCGCTGTTCACCCGGGACGTCGAGGGGGCGATGCTGGACACCTGCCGGGAGCTGGGGGTGGCGCTGGTGGCGTACTCGCCGGTCGGGCGGGGGCTGCTCACCGGGGCGATCAGCGGGCGCGGCCAGCTCGCCGCCGACGACTGGCGGACCGGCGTGCCGCGCTTCGCCGCGGGCAACCTCGACGCCAACCTGCGGCTGGTCGCGGCGGTGCGCGCGGTGGCCGGGGAGATCGGCTGCACCCCGGCCCAGGCCGCGCTGGCCTGGCTGCTGGCCCAGGGCGAGGACATCCTGCCGATCCCCGGCACCAAGCGGGTCCGCTACCTGGAGGAGAACGCGGCGGCGGCCGACATCCGGCTCACCCCGGCGCAGCGGGACCGGCTCCGCACGGCGGTTCCCGCCGACGCCGTCGCCGGCGAAAGGTATCCCGAGGCATCAATGCGAACCGTGGGGCACTAGCCTCCTCATCGGACACCAGGTCCGTCATCGGGCATTGCGGCCTGATCGGACGTACGGCACGATGGCGCGGTGGATCACGCTCCGTTGTTGGCGGGTGCATTCTTCGAAGACTGGGCGACCCGGCTGCGCGAGGGTGCCGAACGCCCCGTCGTCGGAATCCTGCTGCGCGGCAGCCACGCCCGACGGGCCGCCACGGCGCACAGCGACGTCGATCTCGACGTGCTCGTCGCCGACGACGACCGGCCCGCCCCGGCCACCTCCGGCGCGGCGGGCCGGTCCACCGGCGCCGGCCGCACCCCGTACGCCGCCCGGCAGGCGTACCTGGTGGAGGTCGACGGCCGGCTGGTGCACGTCTCGGTGGCTGCCCGGGACGTCCGATCCTGGGTCGACCGGCTCGGCGAGCCGGCCGACTGGGCGTTCGGCCTGCCGGTCACCGCGCCGGTCCGGCTGCTCTGGGCCGAGGAGGGCTGGCGGCCCCGGATCGACCTGCCGGTGCTCTGCCAGCCCGCCGACCAGCCCCGGCTGGAGGAGCTGGTGGCGACGCTGGGCAAGGTGGCCGGCGCCCGCGCCGCCGGCGACCACCTCGGGGTACGCCTGGCCGCCGCCGACCTGGCCCGGCTCTGCCCCTCGGTGCTGCGGCTGGCCAATCCGAGCGTGCGGGTGGTGTCCCGGCGGGCCGCCTTCGCCGCCGCCCTCGCCCTGCCGGTCGCCCCGCCGGGCTACCGCGACGACATGCTGCTCTGCCTCGGGCTGCGCCCCGGCTCCACCGGCCAGCTCGGGGCCGCCGCGGCGCGCCTGGTCGCCGGGGTCGTCCCGCTGGTCCGCCCGTACGCCGACCGGGTCGCGGAGGTGGCCGGGCCGGACCTGGCCGCGGCGCTGGCCGACGGGCGGCTGGACCGCTACGTCGCCCAACTCGCCCGGACGGCCCGCGGGGACGGGTACGCCCCGCAGGTCCCCGCGCCGCGTGCGGGACAATGGGTCACTGTGCCCGTGACTGAGTCTTCCCCGAGCGACGCCGACGCCGGCGCGGTCCGCCCGTCCCGCCTCGATCCGGCCGTCGCCGCCCGGCTGCGCCGCACCCCCGACGGCCTGGTCGCCGCGGTGGTGCGGCAGCACGACACCGGCGAGGTGCTGATGGTCGCCTGGATGGACGACGAGGCGCTGCACCGCACGCTGACCACCGGCCGGGCCACCTACTGGTCGCGCAGCCGGCAGGAGTACTGGGTCAAGGGGGCCACCTCCGGCCACCACCAGTACGTCCGCTCGGTCGCGCTGGACTGCGACGGCGACGCGCTGCTGGTCAGCGTCGACCAGGTCGGGGCGGCCTGTCACACCGGGCACCGCACCTGCTTCTTCACCGACCTGCCGGTGAGCGGCGCGGGGAGCGAGCGGTGAGCGCGGACCGCGGGGCGCGACCGGAGCGCGTCCACGCAGACGAGAGGCAGGCCCGGCGATGACCGACGGCACCCTGAGCCCCGACCTGGGCAGCTTCACCGAGCTGGCCGCCCGCTGGCGGGTGGTGCCGGTGACCCGGCGGCTGCTGGCCGACGCGGAGACCCCGGTGGGGGTCTACCGCAAGCTCGCCGGTGGCCCGGGCACGTTCCTGCTGGAGTCCGCCGAGCAGGGCGTCGGCTCGGCCGGGATGTCCTGGTCCCGGTACTCGTTCATCGGCGTGCGCAGCGGCGCGACGCTGGTCGAGCGGGACGGCGTCGCCGTCTGGACCGGCCGTCCCCCGGCCGGGGTGCCGTCCTCCGGCGACCCGGTCGAGGTGCTGCGCGAGACCGTCGAGGCGCTCGCCGGCCCGGTCTGGGACCCGGCCAGCGACATGCCGCCGCTGACCGGCGGCATGGTCGGCTACCTGGGCTACGACCTGATCCGGCGCTTCGAGCGGCTGCCCGAGCTGACCGAGGACGACCTCGGGGTGCCGGAGCTGGGCATGATGCTCGCCACCGACCTGGTGGTGCTCGACCACTACGACGGCTCGGCGATCCTGGTCGCCAACGCGGTGCTGCCGCCGCTGGACGCGCCGGACCGGGAGGCGCTGGTCGCGGCGGCGTACCACCACGCGGTGGGGCGGCTCGACGCGATGACCACCGCGCTGTCCAGACCGATTCCGCCCATGATCTCCACCGTCGGCCGGCCGCCGGTCGGCGAGGTCGCCAGCCGTACCCCCGACGGCGGCTACCCGAAAGCGGTCGAGGCGGCCAAGGAGGCGATCCGGGCCGGCGAGTGCTTCCAGATCGTGCTCGCCCAGCGCTTCGAGCGCGACACCCACGCCGACCCGCTGGACGTCTACCGGGTGCTGCGCACCACCAACCCCAGCCCGTACATGTACCTGCTGCGCTTCGACGGCTTCGACATCGTCGGCTCGTCCCCGGAGGCGCACCTGAAGGTCAACGCCGGGCCGGACGGGCAGCGGCGGGCGCTGCTGCACCCGATCGCCGGCACCCGGCCGCGCGGCGCCACCGCCGACGCCGACACCCGGCTCGCCGCGGAACTGCTCGCCGATCCCAAGGAGCGGGCCGAGCACGTGATGCTGGTCGACCTGGGCCGCAACGACCTGGGCCGGGTGTGCCGCCCGGGCACGGTGGAGGTGCCGGAGTTCGCCACCATCGAGCGGTACAGCCACGTGATGCACATCGTCTCGACGGTGGTGGGCACGCTGCGTGAGGACCGGACGGCCTTCGACGCGCTCGCCGCCACCTTCCCGGCCGGCACTCTCTCCGGTGCCCCGAAGGTGCGCGCCATGGAGATCATCGAGGAGTTGGAGCCGGTCCGGCGCGGCCTCTACGGCGGCACCGTGGGTTACTTCGGCTTCGGCGGCGACCTGGACATGGCGATCGCCATCCGCACCGCGCTGATCCGCGACGGCCGGGCGTACGTGCAGGCCGGGGCCGGGGTGGTGGCCGATTCCGATCCGGCCGGCGAGGACCAGGAGACGCGGAACAAGGCCGCTGCGGTGCTCGCCGCCATCGCCGCCGCCGAGACGCTGCGGCCCGCCCGGTGAGCGCGAGGAGTGTAGCGCAGCGGAGCCCCGCAGTCGCGAACGAAAGGTGGCCCCGATGAGCGGTCCGGACACGCCCGCCGCGCCGGACACGCCCGCCGAGGCGGGTACGCCGGCCGCGCCGGGCCGACGCGAGCTGGCGTACGCGGTGCTGCTCTGCCTGGCCGGGGCGGGCCTGGCCTTCTGGGCGGCGACCCGGACCTGGGCGGTGGAGGTGACCCCGCGCGGGTCGCTGCCGTCGGCGCGGGAGGGCCGCACGGGCGCGGACCTGCTGCCCTGGCTGTCGGCGTTGGCGCTGGTGGGGCTGGCCGGCGGCGGCGCGGTGCTGGCCACCCGGGGCCGGGCCCGCCGCCTGCTGGGCGGGCTGCTGGCCCTGCTCGGCGCCGCGGTGGCGGCCGGCGGCGGCTACGGGCTGATCGCCGCCTTCGACGGCGAGGTGAGCCGGCAGTGGCCGGCGCTCTGCCTGCTCGGCGGGGTGCTGGCGGCGCTCGGCGGTGCGCTCACCGCGGCGCGCGGTCAGCGCTGGCCGGCGATGGGCGCCCGGTACGAGCGCCGCTCCGGCGGTGCCGCCGGGGCCGACGGCCGCCCGGCCGCCGAGCGGGGCACCCGCGAGGCGTGGGACGCGCTCGACCGGGGCGAGGACCCGACGGTCAGCTGACCGGCTGCCGCTCGCGGACCTCGCGGCGGTCCCGGGCCGCGGCCCGCGCGGCGGCCAGTTCGGCCACCAGGCGGTCCAGCTCGGCCCGCTGGTCGGCGCGGGCCCGGTCGGCGCAGACGGCCTCCCAGGCGTTGCCGCGCGCGGTACGCATCCGGCCCTCGCCCACCACGGCGCGTTCCAGGGTGTGCACCACGCCGACAGCCAGCGACGCGACGGTGCGGGAGATGGTGGTGAGTCCGATGGCGCTGGAGCTCGGCTCGGTCGTGCTCATGAGGTCACCCCGCAGATGGAGTCCGACGTATCGGCAGGCGCGTCATCGAGTCTGCCCGGTGGACAGGCTGCCCGGTTCACGTTTCACCGTGGTGACGCCCGGATCAACTGTCCGTCGAGGCCAACGAGCTGGCTAGGGCCGTTCATCCTTGAGCTTGGTCACAGCATCGACGGGCGTCAGTAGGCTGCGCGGAGCCGGTCGCCGTGCTCTCATTGTTCATGGGCGAAGATCGATGCTCGTGGAACGGCCCCGCCGCAGGCGGGCGAGCTGGTCGACGGGGGCGGTGGCGCTGCGTGACATCGCGTTCACCGGAAGTCGGCCATCATGCCACAGCCCATTTCGTGAGGAGCGCCATACCCCCGGCACCCGTCGCCAGCTGGCGCCCCCTAGCATCGGCCCATGACACCCGGAGAGGGGAGTCCGTTGGTGACTGCTGAGCATGCGCACGCGGAGGGGGACGAGGCCGGTTCGGCCGGGTCCGGAAGCGTGCTCGACGAGATCCTGGCCGGCGTCCGCGAGGACGTGGCACGGCGACAGGAGCAGGTTCCGCTGGAGCGGATCCGTGAGCTGGCCGCCGCCGCGCCGCCACCGCTGGACGCGTACGCGGCCCTGCGCCGGCCCGGCGTGGCGGTGATCGCGGAGGTCAAGCGCTCCTCGCCGTCCAAGGGCCGGCTGGCCGAGATCGCCGATCCGGCCGACCTGGCCGGGCAGTACGCCGCCGGTGGCGCGCGGGCGATCAGCGTGCTGACCGAGGGGCGCTGGTTCGGCGGATCCCTCGACGACCTGGCCGCCGTCCGGGCCGCCGTGCGGGTGCCGGTCCTGCGCAAGGACTTCGTGGTCTCCAGCTACCAGGTGCACGAGGCCCGTGCGCACGGCGCCGACCTGGTGCTGCTGATCGTCGCCGCCCTCGAACAGAACGTGCTGATGGGTCTGCTGGAGCGGATCGAGTCGCTCGGCATGACCGCGCTGGTCGAGGTGCACGACGAGGAGGAGGCCGACCGCGCCCTGGAGGCCGGTGCGCAGGTGATCGGGGTCAACGCCCGCGACCTGCGTACCCTGGAGGTTGACCGGTCGGTCTTCGAGCGGATCGCACCCGGCCTGCCCAGCAGCGTTGTCAAGATCGCGGAATCCGGCGTGCGTGGCCCGCACGACCTCATCCGGTACGCCTCGGCCGGCGCCGACGCCGTGCTGGTGGGCGAGGGCCTGGTCACCCAGAAGAGCCCCCGCGAGGCGGTCGCCGAGCTGGTCAACGCCGGCAACCACCCGGCAACGCCCCGCCCGGTGCGCTGAGCCCGCGCCCGGGAGACGTCAGCAGCGAGAGGACACCGCGATGAGCGCCAACGCCTCGGCCCCGGCCGGTCAGCTTCCCGACGCCGCCGGTCACTTCGGCCGCTTCGGCGGGCGGTTCGTGCCGGAGGCGCTGGTGGCGGCGCTGGACGAGCTGGACGCCGCGTACCGCAAGGCGATGAGCGACCCGGCCTTCCTCGCCGAGTTCGACGCCCTGCTGCGCGACTACGCGGGCACCCCGTCGCTGCTGTACTCGGCCGAGCGGTTCTCCGCCAAGGTGGGCGCCCGGGTGCTGCTCAAGCGGGAGGACCTCAACCACACCGGGGCGCACAAGGTACGCAACGTGCTGGGCCAGGCCCTGCTCACCAAGCGGATGGGCAAGACCCGGGTGATCGCCGAGACCGGCGCCGGCCAGCACGGGGTGGCCACCGCCACCGCCGCCGCCCTGTTCGACCTCGACTGCGTGGTCTACATGGGCGAGGTCGACACCCAGCGGCAGGCGCTCAACGTCGCCCGGATGCGGATGCTCGGCGCGACGATCGTTCCGGTGACCACCGGCTCGCGCACCCTCAAGGACGCGATGAACGAGGCGATGCGGGACTGGGTCGCCAACGTCGACAACACCCACTACCTGATCGGCACCGCCGCCGGCCCGCACCCGTTCCCGGAGATGGTCCGGGACTTCGTGCGCGGCATCGGCGAGGAGGCCCGCCGGCAGTGCCTCGACCTGACCGGCGCGCTGCCGGACGCGGTCGCCGCCTGCGTCGGCGGCGGCTCCAACGCGCTGGGCATCTTCCACGCCTTCGTCGACGACGCCGACGTGCGGCTGTACGGCTTCGAGGCCGGCGGCGACGGGGTGGAGACCGGCCGGCACGCGGCCAGCATCACCGGCGGCACCTCCGGCGTGCTGCACGGCACCCGCACCTACGTGCTGCAGAACGCCGACGGTCAGACCGTCGAGTCGCACTCGATCTCCGCCGGCCTGGACTACCCGGGCGTCGGCCCGGAGCACGCCTGGCTGCACGACAGCGGCCGGGCCACCTACCTGCCGGTGACCGACCGCGAGGCGATGGCCGCGTTCGAGCTGCTCTGCCGTACCGAGGGGATCATCCCGGCGATCGAGAGCTCGCACGCGCTCGCCGGCGCGCTGGCGATCGCCCCCCGGCTCGCCGCCGAACTCGGCCGGGAGCCGGTCATCGTGGTCAACCTCTCCGGTCGGGGTGACAAGGACGTGCACACCGCCGGCGAGTACTTCGGCATCCTCGACAAGGAGTGACAGCGTGAGTCGGATCGGGGTGGCCTTCGACAAGGCCCGCGCCGACGGGCGGGCCCTGCTGGTCGGCTGCATGCCGGCCGGCTTCCCGACCGTCGAGGGCAGCATCGCCGCGATGACCGCCATGGTCGAGGCGGGCGTCGACGTCATCGAGGTGGAGATCCCCTACTCCGACCCGGTGATGGACGGGCCGGTGATCCAGCGGGCCAGCGACATCGCCCTGGCCGGCGGGGTCCGCACCGCCGACACGCTGCGCATCGTCGAGGCGGTCGCGGCCACCGGCGCGCCGGTGGTCACCATGACGTACTGGAACCCGATCGAGCAGTACGGCGTCGACGCGTTCGCCCGCGACCTCGCCGCCGCCGGTGGCACCGGCCTGATCACCCCGGACCTGATCCCCGACGAGGCCGGCGAGTGGCTGGCCGCCTCGGACGCCCACGGCCTGGACCGCACCTTCCTGGTCTCGCCCTCGTCCACCGACGCCCGGCTGAAGATGACCGTCGAGCACTGCCGCGGCTTCGTCTACGCCACCGCGATCATGGGGGTCACCGGCGCCCGGGCGAAGACCTCGGAGGCCGCGCCGGTCCTGGTCTCCCGGCTCCGCGAGGTCACCGACCTGCCGGTCGGCGTCGGCCTCGGCGTGGGCACCGGCGCCCAGGCCGCCACGGTCGCCGGGTACGCCGACGGCGTGATCGTGGGCAGCGCCCTGGTCCGCTGCGTGCTCGACGCCCCCGACCCCGCCGCCGGGCTGACCGCGCTGCGCACGCTCAGCGCCGAACTCGCCGAGGGCGTCCGCCACCCCGTCCGCTGACCCGAGGGGCCCGTCGCCGCCGCCGGGCCGCCTGGCCCGGTGCCGCGCCCGGGTCCCCCGACCGCGCTCGCGCCCGGGGGCCGGTGCCCCGGCCACCGTGCCGGTGTTCGACGTCCATGCCGGCGCTCCGCGACCGTGATCAACTCGGTTTGCGGCGTGTCGGGGTGTCCCGAAGCCGCGACACCCCGGCACGCCGCACACGGGAGTACGCCCGGAGCCCCAGGGCGGAAGCCCCGGTCAGGGAGCGGGCCGGACGGCCGACGCGCCACGCGGCGCGGGCGGCGCGGAATCGCCCGCCCTCGACGGCGGGGTCGGGATCCCCGTCGCCGGGTCCGGGCGCAGGTCGCGCAGCACCCCTGAGCGCCCCGCCCGGGCGTCGGCGACGGCGGCCCGGGTGACCGGGGTGACCTCCGCCGGCAGCCGGTCCGGCAGGTGCCAGGAGAGGGTGCACCCGGCCGGCGGCGCGAGGGCCGCGTCCCGGTGGGCACGAGCCCGGAACACGTGCACCAGCACGTCCGGCAGGGGGTCCGGCGTCGGCGGCCCGCCGCAGGGCGAGCCGCTGAGGTGGTAGAGGCCGACCAGGTCGACCACCTCGACCGGGCACCCGGTCTCCCGCCGGACCTCGCCCGCCACCGCGCCGGTCGGGCACTCCAGGCGGTGCAGCCGTCCGCCGGGCAACGCCCACCGCCCGCCGCGGTCGCGCCGGCACAGCAGCACCCGACCGGCCGCGTCGGTCAGGACCGCGGCGACCGCCCAGGTGAGCGTGCTCATGGACAAAGAGCGTACGGCCCGGCAAACCGGAAGTCATCCGAGGCCGAAGTGCGGCGTACCGGGGTGCCGCGGATGCGGTGCGCAACGGTAGCCTCTTCACCCGTGACCCTCGCCTCGTTGAGCCCCCAGGCGGCCCTGCCGAGCCCGACCACCGCGGTCTGGCAGCTCGGGCCGGTGCCGATCCGGGCCTACGCGCTCTGCATCATCCTCGGCATCGTGCTGGCCTGCTGGATCACCGAGCGCCGGCTGCGCCAGCGTGGCGTGGCCCCCGGCGCGGTGCTCGACATCGCGGTCTGGGCGGTCCCGGCCGGCATCGTCGGCGCCCGGATCTACCACGTGATCACCTCGCCGGAGAAGTACTTCGGCGCCGGTGGCGAGCCGCTGAAGGCGTTCGCCATCTGGGAGGGCGGTCTCGGCATCTGGGGCGCGGTGGCCGGCGGCGCGGTCGGCGCGTGGATCGCCGCCCGGCAGCTCGGCATCCCGTTCGCCGTGGTGGCCGACGCGCTCGCCCCCGGCCTGCCGCTGGCCCAGGCGGTCGGCCGGTTCGGCAACTGGTTCAACAACGAGCTCTACGGCGGCCGCACCACGCTGCCCTGGGGGCTGGAGATCCACAAGATGGACCCGGCCGACCCGGGCCGGGCGCTGCGTGACGCCTCCGGCCAGCCGGTCCTGGAGCCCGGTCTCTACCACCCGACGTTCCTCTACGAGGCGCTCTGGAACGTCGGCGTCGCCGCCCTGGTGTACGCCCTGGACCGCCGGTTCAAGTTCGGCAAGGGCCGGGCGTTCGCGCTCTACGTGATGGGCTACACCGCCGGCCGGTTCTGGATCGAGATCATGCGCAACGACGAGGCGAACCGGATCCTCGGCGTCCGCCTCAACGTCTGGACCGCCGGCCTGGTCTTCATCGGCGCGCTGATCTACTTCCTGCGCGTGCGCGGCCCCCGCGAGTACGTGATCCCGGTGGGCGTGCCGGCCGTTCCGGCCCCGCCGGCCGGTGGGGACGTCTCCCAGGTCGACCTCTCCCGCACCGAGAACGGACCCCGGGCGGTCGCCCCGGAGGGCTACCGGACGGTCAGCGAGGAGCAGTTCCGGGCGTACCGGGAGACCGGCGAGGTCCCCGACGAACCCGACGCCGCAGCGCGCACGACGACCGACGACGAGCCCTCGGCCGACGCCGACCCCGACGCCGGGGCCGGGCCGGACGGCGACGGCGACGCGCCGGAGCGGGACGACCGGGCGGGCGCCGCCGGCGCCCGGCCCACCGACCGGGACAGCTGAGCGGGGCGGGGATGCGCACCGCGGTGGTGGTCGGCGCCGGGCTCGGCGGGCTGGCGGTGGCCGGCACGCTGGCCCGCTCCGGTTGGCAGGTCACCCTGCTCGAACGGGCGGACCGGGTCCGCCCGGAGGCCACGGCCGTGGTGCTCTGGCCCAACGGGGTACGCGCGCTGCACGCGCTCGGCCTCGGCGCAGGCCTGGACGCGATCGCCACCCCGCTGCCCGACGCCGGGGTGCGCCGCCCGGACGGCCACTGGCTGGTGCAGCCGCGCCCGACCCCGGCCGACCGGATGCCGGTGGTGGTGCACCGGGAGGACCTGCACGACGCGCTGATCGCCGGGCTCGGCGACCGGGTGGAGCTGCGTACCGGCGTGGCCGTGGACACCGCCCGGGTCCGCCCCGGCCAGCGGCCCGCGGTCGGCACCGCCGGACACCTGGTCGAGGCCGACCTGGTGGTCGCGGCCGACGGCACCGACAGCGCGGTACGCCGCCAGCTCGCCCCCTCCTCGGCCGTGGTCAGCTCCGGCTGCGCGGCCTGGCGGGCGGTCATCCCCTGGTACCGGGCGCCCCGGCTGCCGGCCGACCAGCCGGTCGGCGGTGAGGTGCTGGGCGCGGGCTACCGCTTCGTGGCCGCCTCGCTGGGTGAGCGCGGCTCCTCCGGTGCCTCCCGCCGGGGCGGCATCTACTGGGTCGCCACCGCCGCCGGAGCGCCCCGCCCGGAGCCCCCGGAGACGCAGCTCGCCCTGCTCAAGCGCTGGTACGCCGGCTGGCCCGCCCCGATCGGCGAACTGCTCGACGCCACCGACCCGGCCGACCTGGTGCAGCAGGAGGTCCGCGAGCTGCGCCCGCTGCCCCGGGCGTACGGCTTCCCGGCCGGCTCCGGCGGGGTGGTGCTGCTCGGCGACGCGGCCCACGCCATGCCGCCGCACCTGGGTCAGGGCGCCTGCCTCGCCTTCGAGGACGCCGCCACCCTCTCCTCGCTGCTGCGCGAGTCCCGGCTGCCCGACGCGGTGCAGGCGTACGACCGGTTGCGCCGTCCCCGCGCGGCGACGGTGGTGCGGCAGACCCGCCGGATGTCGGCGGTCCTGCAGGCCCGGGGCCGGCTGGCCCTGCGGGCCCGGGACGCCACCCTCGGCACGATCAGCCCCCGCCTGCTCTCCAGCGCCGCCTCCGCCGCCGCCCAATGGCGCCCCCCAACCCCCTGACCCCCACACCCCCTCTGCCGCCCGCCCCGCGCCGCCCACCCGGGTTGATCATGAAGTTGGCGGCACTTGCCTCGGCGTGTCGTGCCGCCAACTTCATGATCAACGGGCGGGAGCGCGTGGCGCTGGGGGAAGGGGTTAGATGAGGGCGGTGGGTTCGGCTATGCAGGCGGTGCCGATGCGGCGGAAGCCGACGCGGAGGTAGACCCGGGCGATCTCCTCGCTGCCGGCGGAGAGGAAGACTAGGTCGGTGCCGGCGGCCAGCAGCTCGCGGGCGATGGCGGCGGTGACCGCCGCGCCCATTCCGCGGCGGCGGGCGGCCGGCAGGGTGGCCACCCCGGCGATCTCGGCCACGTCGCCGACCCGCATCGCCATCCCGCTGGCCAGCGCCCCCTCCTCGGGCGTGCCGGCCAGCACGGAGAGCCGGCGGCCGTCGGCGATGCGGGTCCGCTCCTCGTCCAGCGCCGCGACGTCCAGCTCGGTGATCGCGGCGTCCCGCTGCGCCGGGCCGGCCTCGCCCCGGGCGGTGCCGGCGGCGGCGAAGCCGACCGCGGCGACCGCGCGGCGGGCGGCCACGTCGGCGGCGAAGCCGGGCGCGTCCGGGTCCAGCACCCGCAGGGGTACGTCGGTGAGCGTCGCCGGGTCGGGCAGCGCGTCCGGGTCGAGCACCATCAGCGGCGCCTCCAGCACGCCCAGCCCCGCCGAGCGGGCCACGGTGAGCAGCTCGGGGGTGGTCTCGTGCACCCACTCCAGGGCTTCCGGCAGGCCCAGCTCCCGCTGCCGCTCGCGTACGGCGGTCACGTCGGCCAGCGACGGGGGCGCGGTGGCGTCGAGGCGCGGCCGGGCGTAGAACGGCCAGCCCACGCCCTCGCGGACGAAGAGCACGAGCGCGCCGTACTCCTCTGCGCGGGCGACGTCCCGGGGGACCGCGTCGTAGAAGTGCTCCAGCCGCGCGAGAAGTTCGCTGTGCAGAGGATCCACCGCGCGAGACTACATGTCCCAGAGTCTGGAAGGTGTGATCAATCTGCACTGGCCTTGCGCGGGTCTCCCTAACGTAGACTCAATAAACCGCCAAGGGCCGACGTCGTCCCGACCATGATCCATCCCTGAGTGACGACAGGAGGCCCGGTGGCCTTTCCGTACCCTCACAGCCCGCAGTCGGCACCGCCCGCGGCCGGTCTCTACGACCCGGCGAACGAGCACGACGCGTGCGGCGTGGCCTTCGTGGCGGACCTGCACGGCCGGCGCTCCCACGCGGTGGTGGCGAACGGCCTCGGCGCGCTCTGCCGCCTGGACCATCGCGGCGCCCGGGGCGCGGAGCACAACACCGGCGACGGCGCGGGGATCATGATCCAGATCCCGGACGCGTTCCTGCGCGCCGTGGTCGACTTCCCGTTGCCGCCGGCCGGCCAGTACGCCACCGGCCTGGTCTTCCTCCCCGACGACGACGCCGCCGAGGCCCGTGCCCGGCAGGTGGTGGAGAAGTACGCCCTGGTCGAGGGGGCCGACCTGCTCGGCTGGCGGGACGTCCCGGTCGACCCGAGCGGGCTGGGCGAGACCGCGCTCGCGGCGATGCCCCGGATCCGCCAGCTCTTCCTGGCCGCGCACCGGCTCACCGACACCCCGGCCGGCCCGGCCGGCTCCCCGCTGAGCGGCCTCGAACTGGACCGGGTGGCGTTCTGCGTGCGCAAGCAGGCCGAGCGGGAGAGCGCCGAGCGGGGTGTGCCCGCGTACTTCCCGTCGCTGTCGGCGCGGACCATGACCTGGAAGGGCATGCTCACCCCGGACCAGCTCCCGGCGTACTTCCCGGAGCTGACCGACGAGCGGGTGGAGAGTGCGATCGCGCTGGTGCACTCCCGCTTCTCCACCAACACCTTCCCGTCCTGGCCGCTGGCGCACCCGTACCGGTTCATCGCGCACAACGGTGAGATCAACACGATCCGCGGCAACCGGAACTGGATGCAGGCCCGGGAGGCGCTGCTGCGCAGCCCGGACCTGCCCGGCAACATCCGGCGGATCTTCCCGGTCTGCACCCCGGGCGCCTCCGACTCGGCGAACTTCGACGAGGTCCTCGAACTGCTGCACCTGGCCGGGCGGAGCCTGCCGCACGCGGTGCTGATGATGATCCCGGAGGCCTGGGAGAACGACCCGGGCATGCGGGCCGACAAGCGGGCCTTTTACCGCTTCCACGCCAGCCTGATGGAGCCGTGGGACGGCCCCGCCTCGGTCGCCTTCACCGACGGCGAGATCGTCGGCGCGGTGCTGGACCGCAACGGGCTGCGCCCGGGCCGCTGGTGGCGGACCTCCGACGGGCTGGTCGTGCTGGGCAGCGAGGCCGGCGTACTCGACCTCGACCCGGCCACCGTGGTCGCCAAGGGCCGCCTCCAGCCGGGGAAGATGTTCCTGGTCGACACGGTCAACGGGCGGATCGTGCAGGACGACGAGATCAAGACCGAGCTGGCCGCCGCCCAGCCGTACGCCGAGTGGCTGCACGCCGGGCTGATCGACCTGACCGATCTGCCGCCGCGCAAGCACATCGTCTACACCCACGACTCGGTGCGCCGCCGCCAGCAGACCTTCGGCTACACCGAGGAGGAGCTGAAGATCCTGCTCGCGCCGATGGCCCGCCTCGGCGCGGAGCCGCTCGGCTCGATGGGCACCGACACTCCGATCTCCCCGCTGTCGACCCGGCCGCGGCTGCTCTACGACTACTTCCACCAGCTCTTCGCCCAGGTCACCAACCCGCCGCTGGACGCCATCCGGGAGGAGCTGGTGACCAGCCTGTCGTCGACCATCGGGCCGGAGGGCAACCTGCTCGACCCGGGACCGGCCAGCTGCCGGCAGATCGTGCTGCCCTACCCGGTGATCGACAACGACGAGCTGGCCAAGATCCTCTCCATCGACGAGGACGGCGACCTGCCCGGCTTCAAGGCGGTCCGGGTCTCCGGGCTCTACCGGGTCCGCGACGGCGGCGCCGGCATCAAGGCCCGGCTGACCGAGATCTGCCGGCACGTCTCCGAGGCGATCGAGGACGGCGTCCGGATCCTGGTCCTCTCCGACCGCGACTCCAACGCCGACCTGGCGCCGATCCCGTCGCTGCTGCTCACCGCCGCGGTGCACCAGCACCTGGTCCGCGAGCAGACCCGCACCCAGGTGGCGCTGATCGTGGAGTCCGGCGACTGCCGCGAGGTGCACCACGCGGCCGTGCTGATCGGGTACGGCGCGGCGGCGGTCAACCCGTACCTGGCCTTCGAGTCGGTCGAGGACATGATCTCCACCGGAGTACTGACCGGAGTCGCCCCGACCAGGCCCGATGAGCCGCCGTCGGAGCTGGCGGCGAGGGCGGTCCGCAACTACGTCAAGGCGCTCGGCAAGGGCGTCCTGAAGATCATGTCCAAGATGGGCATCTCCACCGTGTCGTCGTACTGCGGCGCGCAGGTCTTCGAGGCGGTCGGGCTGCACACCCGGCTGGTGGAGCGCTACTTCCGCGGCACCCCCAGCACCATCAGCGGCGTCGGGCTGGACGAGATCCACGCCGAGGTGGCCGCCCGGCACGCGCTGGCCTGGCCGGCACCGGGCGCGCAGACCTCCGACCGGCTGGAGGTCGGCGGCGAGTACCAGTGGCGCCGCGAGGGCGAGCTGCACCTGTTCAACCCGGAGACGGTCTTCCTGCTCCAGCACGCCACCCGCAGCCGCCAGTACGACGTCTTCCGGCAGTACACCGCCAAGGTCGACGAGCTGGCCGCGCAGGGCGGCTCGCTGCGTGGGCTGTTCACCCTGCGTACCGGGGTGCGCCCGGCGGTGCCGCTGGACGAGGTCGAGCCGGCCACCGAGATCGTCAAGCGGTTCGCCACCGGCGCCATGTCGTACGGGTCGATCTCGGCGGAGGCGCACGAGACCCTGGCGATCGCGATGAACCGGCTCGGCGGCAAGTCCAACACCGGCGAGGGCGGCGAGGACGTCGAGCGGCTGTACGACCCGGCGCGCCGCTCCGCGGTCAAGCAGATCGCCAGCGGCCGCTTCGGCGTGACCAGCGAATACCTGGTCAACGCCGACGACCTCCAGATCAAGATGGCCCAGGGCGCCAAGCCTGGCGAGGGCGGGCAGCTGCCCGGCAACAAGGTCTGGCCGTGGATCGCCCGTACCCGGCACGCCACCCCGGGCGTCGGCCTGATCTCCCCGCCGCCGCACCACGACATCTACTCCATCGAGGACCTCGCCCAGCTGGTGCACGACCTCAAGTGCGTCAACCCCGCCGCGCGGGTGCACGTCAAGCTGGTCAGCGAGGTCGGCGTGGGTACCGTCGCGGCCGGCGTCGCCAAGCTCAAGGCCGACGTCATCCTGATCTCCGGGCACGACGGCGGTACCGGCGCGTCCCCGCTGAACTCCCTCAAGCACGCCGGTACGCCGTGGGAGCTGGGCCTGGCCGAGGCGCAGCAGACGCTGCTGCTCAACAAGCTCCGCGACCGGGTCACGGTGCAGGTCGACGGCCAGCTCAAGACCGGCCGGGACGTGCTGGTCGCGGCGCTGCTCGGCGCCGAGGAGTTCGGCTTCGCCACCGCCCCGCTGATCGTCGAGGGCTGCGTGATGATGCGGGTCTGCCACCTGGACACCTGTCCGGTCGGCATCGCCACCCAGAACCCGGTGCTGCGCGAGCGGTTCACCGGCAAGCCGGAGTTCGTGGAGAACTTCTTCCTCTTCCTCGCCGAGGAGGTCCGCGGCTACCTCGCCGAGCTGGGCTTCCGCAGCATCGACGAGGCGATCGGGCACGCCGAGCTGCTCGACGTCGCCCCGGCGGTGGAGCACTGGAAGGCGCACGGGCTGGACCTCGGGCGCGTACTGCACCTGCCGGAGCTGCCGGCGGACGCCGCGCGGCGCGGGGTGCGGGCCCAGGACCACGGCCTGGAGCTGGCCCTGGACAACGAGCTGATCGCGCTGGCGCAGCCGGCGCTGCGCGACGGCAGCCCGGTGCGGGTCGAGGTGGCGGTGCGCAACGAGCACCGCAGCGTCGGCGCGATGCTCGGCGGCGAGGTCACCCGCCGCTTCGGCGGCGCCGGCCTGCCCGACGACACGATCGAGTTCGTGCTGCGGGGCACCGCCGGCCAGTCCTTCGGCGCGTTCCTGCCGCGCGGGGTCACCCTGCGGCTGCACGGCGACGCCAACGACTACGTCGGCAAGGGGCTCTCCGGCGGCCGGATCGTCGTCCGCCCGGACGCCGCCGCGCCGTTCGCCGACCCGGAGGCCGCCGCCGGGGCGCGGGCCGAGGACCAGATCATCGCCGGCAACACCATCCTGTACGGGGCGACCGGCGGCGAGCTGTTCCTGCGCGGCCGGGTGGGGGAGCGCTTCGCGGTGCGCAACTCGGGCGCGGTGGCCGTCGTCGAGGGCGTCGGCGACCACGGGTGCGAGTACATGACCGGCGGCACCGTGGTGGTGCTCGGCGAGACCGGTCGCAACTTCGCCGCCGGCATGTCCGGCGGGACCGCGTACGTGCACCGGCTGGACCGGGGCCGGGTCAACACCGAACTGGTGGACCTGGTGTCGCTGCGCGACTCCGAGCGCGACCTGCTGCACGAGCTGGTGCAACGGCACGTCGCGGAGACCGACTCGGTGCTCGGCGCGGAGCTGCTCAAGCGCTGGCCGGAAGCGGTGGAGGAGTTCACCGCGGTGGTCCCCCGGGACTACCGCCGGGTGATGGAGATCATGCGGGCCGCCGAAGCCGCCGGCCGTGACGTCGACGACGCGGTCATGTCTGCGCTGACCGCGCCGGTGCCGCCCGCCCCGCGGGTGGCGGCCCAGGAGGTGGCTCGTGCCTGACCCGAACGGTTTCCTGCGCTACGACCGGCGGCTGCCGGCGCGCCGCCCGGTGTCGGTGCGGATCAGCGACTGGCGCGAGGTCTACCCGCCGGCCGGCGAGGAGCTGATCCGCGAGCAGGCCACCCGGTGCATGGACTGCGGCATCCCGTTCTGCCACGACGGCTGCCCGCTGGGCAACCGCATCCCGGACTGGAACGACCTGGTCCGGACCGGCAACTGGGACGCCGCGGTGGAGTCGCTGCACGCCACCAACAACTTCCCCGAGTTCACCGGCCGGCTCTGCCCGGCGCCCTGCGAGGCCGCCTGCGTGCTGGGCATCGGTGGCGGTCAGCCGGTCACCATCAAGCAGGTCGAGGTGGAGATCGCCGACGCGGCGGTGGCCCGGGGCGGGCTGCGGCCCCGCCCGGTGCCGGCGCCGACCGGCCGGTCGGTGGCGGTGGTCGGCTCCGGTCCCGCCGGTCTCGCCGCCGCGCAGCAGCTCGCCCGCGCCGGTCACGCGGTGACCGTGTACGAGCGCGACGACGCGCTCGGTGGCCTGCTGCGGTACGGCATTCCCGACTTCAAGCTGGAGAAGCAGCACATCGACCGGCGGCTGGCCCAGCTCGCCGCCGAGGGCGTCCAGTTCCGCACCGGGGTGGACGTCGGGGTGGACGTGACCGCCGAGCAGTTGCGCGCCGAGCACGACGCGGTGCTGCTGGCCTGCGGCGCGCTCCAGGGTCGGGACACTCCCGAGACGCCCGGGCGGCAGCTGCGCGGCGTCCACCAGGCGATGGCGCACCTGGTCGCGGCGAATCGGGTGGTCGCGGCGGCGGGCGAGGGCCGCCCGGCCCTGGCGGTGCTGCCCGACGGCACTCCCATCGACGCCGCCGGCAAGCACGTCGTGATCATCGGCGGCGGTGACACCGCCGCCGACTGTCTCGGGGTGGCCCACCGGCAGGGCGCGGCCGGGGTGCACCAGCTCGATCTCTACCCGGAGCCCCCGCAGGCCCGGGACGCCGCCCGGGACCCGTGGCCGACCTGGCCGTGGGTGCTGCGCAACTACCCGGCGCACGAGGAGGGCGGCGGGCGGGTCTTCGCCGTCGCCGTGCAGGAGTTCGTCGACGACGGGACCGGCCAGGTCAAGGGCGTGCGGATCGCCGAGGTCCGGGTCGAGAAGCGGGACGGCCGGCGGATCGTCACCCCGCTGCCCGGCTCCGAGCGTGAACTCCCGGCCGACCTGGTCCTGCTGGCGATCGGCTTCGAGGGCACCGAGCAGCAGCCGCTGCTGGAGCAGTTCGGGGTGCGCCGCAATTCCCGGGGCGCGGTCGACGCCCGGCCCGACTGGCAGACCGACGCCGACGGCGTCTTCGTCGCCGGTGACATGCACCGGGGGGCCTCGCTGATCGTCTGGGCCATCGCCGAGGGGCGGGCCGCCGCCGCGGCGATCCACTCGTACCTGGGCGGGGTCGGCACCCTGCCCGCGCTGGTGGACCCGGCCCGGCAGCCGCTCGCCGCCCGCTGACGACCTCGGCGGCGACCCCGCCGCACCGACACCCCGGTCCGGACGTGCCCGTCCCGACCGGGGTGTCTGTCGTCGGCGTCCGGTCCGTCCCGGGGCCTGCCGGGCTGGCGGGGCGTGCCCCCACGCCGGCGCCGTCGACCCGGTGAGTCCGCTCACGAAAGCCGCAAATCGGTTTAGCGCGCGGCAGACTTGGCCGCTGCCGAACCCGCCGTGGGTTCGGCTTCGTCATGTCGTCGTCTGGACGGGGAGGCCCTCGTGGCCCTCGGAAGCACGTTCGCCGCGCTGCGTCACCGCAACTACCGGATCTGGGCCGGTGCCGGTTTCGTATCAGTGATCGGGACCTGGATGCAGGTGCTCGGCGTCAACTGGTACGTGCTCGAGCAGACCCGCTCGGCGACCTCGATGGGCCTGGCCGTCCTGCTCCAAGCCCTGCCGACGCTGCTGCTCAGCGTCTGGGGCGGGGCGCTGGCCGACCGGCTGCGGGCGAAGCCGTTGCTGATCGCCGCCCAGGCGGTACACGCTCTGCTCGCCGCGGGACTGGCGGTGGTCGCCGTCACCGGCGTCGGCGGCCTCCCGGCGATCTACGCGATCGCGCTGGTGACCGGGGCGGTGTCGGCGATCGAGGGGCCGGTGTCGGGCCGCTGGTCCTCGACGCTGGTCGACCGGGAGGACCTCGGCAACGCCCTCGCGCTCGGCTCGCTGACCAACTCCGCCGGCCGCATCCTCGGCATGAGCGCCGGCGCCGTCGTGGTCGCCGCCGCCGGCCCCGCACTGCTCTTCGCCGTCAACGCGGCCAGCTTCGTCGCGGTGGTCGGCGCCCTGTTCGCCGTACGCGAGGGGGAGCGGCACACCGGCGAGCCGGCGGCGGCCGATGCGGCGCCGGCGGGCGGCGGCATCCGGGCCGGCTTCCGCTACCTGCTGCGCCAGCCGGTGGTGCTGGTCGCGTTGGCGCTGTCGTTCGTGCTGGGCAGCTTGGGCCGCAACTACCAGGTGACCATGGCGGCGATGAGTGACGGCCCGCTGGCCGCCGGGGCGTCGGGCTACGGCGTGCTCTCCACCGTCTTCGCGGTCGGCACGGTGCTGGGCGCGCTGGTGGCGGCCCGCCGCCGCGAGCTGGGCTACGGGCTGCTGATCTGCGCCGGCCTGCTGGCCAGCGTGTTGCAGATCGCCGCCGGGCTGGCTCCCGGCACGGTCACCTTCGCCGCGGTGATCCTCCCGGTGGCCGCGGCGGCGGTGGTCATCGACACCACGGTCGGCGCCCGCGCCCAGCTCGACACCGACTACGCCATGCGCGGCCGGGTGCTGGCCGCCCTGGCGGTCACCGGCTCGGTCTCGGCGGCGGTCGGCGCGCCCCTGCTCGGCTGGCTCTCCGAGCACGCCGGCCCCCGGCAGACCCTGGTGCTGGCCGGCGCGGTGACCGCCGTCGCCACGACCGCCGCAGGCGTCGCCCTCGACGGGCTGCGCGACCACCGGCTGCGTCGCCGGGTCGCCCTGGCGCTGGCCGCGCCCATGGTGCGCCGCCCGGCCCGCCGGGTCGCCGCCATCGCCACCCGCGTCGTCCGGCCCGCGACCCGGCCCGTGGCGACCGCCCGCCCGGCCACGACGCCCCGCCCGGCGGGGAGCCCGCCGCCCGGCTGGTACCCGGCGGCGGTGCGCCGGCCGGGGGCGGGGCGGCTGCCGTCCAGCCGACTGGTCCGGGCCGAAGCGGACTGCGCCGGCGGGGCGCCGGCCCGGTCCCGCCGTCACCCCCGGTCGGCCGGCGCGGCCCTGATCGAGGTGCCCCCGGCCGACTGCCTGCCCTGAGGCGACCGGTTGCGGGTGAGCGAGGTCATGAGGTTCGCCGGTGGATCCGGCGTCCACGGGACCGGGCGGCGCGAAGATCATCGCTACGCTCCGGGCATGGATACCGAGGAGCGGCTGCGGCGCGTCCGCCGGTGGCTGTGGGTCGTGCTGGTGGGTCTCTTCCTCAGTGGAGTGACCGCGTTCCCGCTGGAGATCGAGGTGCGCTGGCTGCTGCGCGCGCTGGACCCGCTCGCCGACGACCTGCCGGCGCTGGTCGACTGGGTCGAGCGGGTACACACCGGGCTGGTGGAGACCGGCGACCGCTACCCGTTCATGCTCTACGGCACCGACTGGCTCGCCTTCGCCCACCTGGTGCTGGCGGTGGCCTTCTGGGGTCCGCTGCGGGACCCGGTGCGCAACGTCTGGGTGGTGCAGCTCGGCATGATCGCCTGCGCCGGCATCGTGCCGCTCGCGCTGATCTGCGGGCCGATCCGGGACATCCCGTGGTTCTGGACGCTGGTCGACCTCTCCTTCGCCGTAGGCGCCTTCCCACCGCTCTGGTTCGCCTACCGGCACATCCGGGCGATCGAGGCCGCCGCCGGCGCACCGACCGCGCCGCCGGTGTCGACGCCGACGGCCTGACGCCGCGCGGGCCGGGTGAATCGTTCACGTCATCAGGTCTGTAGCGCCCGCCAGTGGAGTTCGCTCCAGCGGGCTGTCGTTCGCCCCTGAGCGGTGCGCACGCTGACCGTGCGGGCCACGGAGGTGGGCGGCGCACCGGCCGGGCACCCGGCCCCGAAGAAGGGGAGCGGGCACCCGGCCGGGGCCGGCGTCAGCGCTGCAGGAGCTGGTGCGCCTCGCGGATCTTCGTCCACGACTTCGGCTGCTCGGGAGCGTCAGTGGCCGTCGCGCGGGCGGCCGTGGCCAGCGTCGGCCGGCCGGCGGTGAACAGCCAGGTGGTGAAGAACCCGTCCAGGTCCAGACCGGAGATCCGCTCGGCGAGGGCCTGGAACTGGGCGACGGAGGCGTTGCCGTACCGGTGTTCGGCCGTCCAGGCCGGCAGGATCTCGAAGAACGCCTCGTCGCCGACGGTCAGCCGGAGCTGGTGCAGCGCCATCGCGCCCCGGTCGTAGACCGCGTCGTCGAAGATCCGGTCGGCGCCCGGGTCACCCGGCGGCACCTGCCAGAACTCCGAGTCCTCCGGGTAGGAGGCGTAGGTGAAGTCGAAGAGTTCCTGCGCGGTGCCCTCGCCCTGCTCCTCCGACCAGAGCCACTCCGCGTACGAGGCGAAGCCCTCGTTGAGCCAGATGTCGCGCCACTGCGCGACCGACACCGAGTCGCCGAACCACTGGTGGGCGTTCTCGTGCACCACCACGTAGGTGTTCGCGCCGCGGCGCCAGAAGCTCGGCCCGTACACCGATCGGGTCTGCGTCTCCAGCGCGAAGCCGATGCCGTCGATCGGCCCGGCCACGCCCCCCTGGGCCTCGAACGGGTACGGCCCGAACAGCCCGCTCGCCCAGTCGACGATCTCCGCGGTCCGCTCGATGCTGGCCCGGGCGGCCGGTCCGCGCTCGCCCAGCGTGGTGCTGTACGCGTTGATCACCGGCTGGCCGTTCGGCGCGCTGTCGGTGACGATGTCGTACTGGCCGATCGCCAGGAACGCGAGATAGGTGGCGGCCGGCTTGGTGCTGCGCCAGCTCCACCGCATCCGGTTGCCGGCCTCGGCCAGCGGGGCGCGCGGCTGCACCCCGTTGCTGATCACCTCGACGCCGGTGGGCACCGACACCGAGATGTCGAAGGTGGCCTTGTCCAGCGGGTGGTCGTTGGCCGGGAACCACCACCAGGCGGACTCGGGCTCGTTGACCGCCAGCGCGCCGTCGGCGGTCCGCGTCCAGCCGCTGTAGCCGTTGACCTCGGTCTCCGACGGCACCCCGGAGTACTTCACCACGATGGTGAGCAGTTGGTCCTTGGCGATGGTGCGAGGCGGGGTGACCACCAGCTCGTGGGTGCCCTCCCGGGTGTGGGTGGCGGACCAGCCGTTGACCCGGACGGACTCCACGTCGAGCAGGAAGTCGAGGTTGAAGCGGGACAGGTCCTGGGTGGCCTTCGCCAGGACGGTGGTGGTGCCGGTGAGCCGGTCGGTGGCCGGCTCGTAGCGCAGGCGGACGTCGTAGTGGCTGACGTCGTACCCGCCGTTGCCGTAGTAGGGGAAGTAGCTGTCGCCCAGACCCGGGCTGCCGGGCGCCGGTGCGGCGGCGACCGGGACCGGCCGGCCCCAACCCGGTAGGGCGGCCTGGCCGGGGGTGCCGGTCACCAGGGTGCCGGCGGTGGTGACGGTCAGGGCGGCGATGGCCGCCGTGAAAACACGTCGCACGAGGTGGACTCCCTCCATCGGGGTGTTCGCAGGATGAACCTAATCGACGTTTGTGAACGTGTCCGCCCCCGCGGCGAGATCAGCTGTTCAGTTGATCTAAATGTTTCGATAGTATTACCGACTAGTAACAAGACCCACACCCCTGACCAGCGCGCGGTCACGAGGATCCCACCACCCCTGCTCCGTGGAGGTCCGTGATGCCCCACCGCGCCCTGGCCCGCGCCGTCACCGCGCTGGTCGCCCTGCTCGCCACCGTCCTCGGCGTCGTGCTCGTCCCCGGCACCGCCCAGGCGGCCACCGTCAACTACGTCGCCCTCGGCGACTCCTACTCCTCGGGGGTCGGCGCCGGCCCGTACGACCTCTCCACCTGTCTGCGCAGCCAGAAGTCGTACGCCCCGCTCTGGGCCGCCGCCAACGCGGTGACCAGCTTCCGCTTCCCGGCCTGCGGCGGGGCGGTCACTTCCGACGTGATCAACAGCCAGGTCAACTCGCTGAGCACCAGCACCACGCTGGTCACCATCACCATCGGCGGCAACGACGCCGGCTTCGCCGACGTCATCACCAGCTGCCGCTTCGGCAGCACCTCGACCTGCACCAACGCCGTCAACGAAGCCAAGGCGTTCGCCACCGCAACGCTGCCCGGCCGGCTCGACGCCACCTACGCCGCCATCCGCAACCGCGCCCCCAACGCCCGGCTCGTCGTGCTCGGCTACCCGCGACTGTTCGAGACGAACTACTGCGGGCTGCTGGCCATGAGCACCTACAAGCGCACCATCCTCAACGAAGCCGCCGACCTGCTCGCCACGGTCATCGCCGACCGCGCGGCGGCCGCCGGCGCCACCTTCGCCGACACCCGTCCCTTCTTCGCCGGCCACGGGGTCTGCGCCGCCGACCCGTGGATCCGGGACGTCTCCGGTGTCATCGAGGCGTACCACCCGGACGCCGACGGCTACCGGTACGGCTACCTGCCGGCGCTGAACGCGGTACTGGGCTGACCGACCCGCCCCCGGCGGCCGGTGGTCCCCGCGCGGGACCGCCGGCCGCCGCCGGTGTTGCATCCACCACCGACAATGGGTGGTCCGTGGCTTCCCTGGACTCGGCAAAGGGGCGCGATGCGAGAACCGACGACCCGCCAGCCGCCCCGCCCGACCCGGGACCGGCTCCCCGCCGGTGGGCCCGAACTGCTCTCCCTGCTGGTCCGGCTGCTGCGCCGGCCCCGACGCGGGGACCGGCGGCTGCCGCTGCTCTGGCTGGTCCGCGCGTCCGGCGCTGGTGACGTGGCGGGCCTGCTGCGCCGCTTCGTCGGCCAGGGCACCGGACGCCGGGTGCCGCACGCCGTGCTCGATCCGGCCGCCCGGCCCGGCGCCGACGACATCCCCGCCGTGCTGCGCGAGCTGCACCGGCAGCTCTCCCTGGAGGCGTTCGGCACGGCCCGCCTGCGGTTCCGGCACTACCCGCTGGCCGACTGGCTGATGCACCAGAGCCTGGGCGTCGACGTCGACACCGCCGACGGCGGCCGGGCGGCGCTGGTGCGGCGGCTGCGCGACCGGCGGGGCCGGCGCTCCGCCGAGGAGCCCCCGGTGACCGGCGAGTCGGGCTTCGGCACCGCCCTGCAGGTGCTGCTCTGGCTGCTGCGCCGCGCAGTGCCCAGCGCGGTGTTCCGGATCGCCGTGTCCGGGCGGGTGCCGCTCGTCGGCCGGCACTACCGCTGGTTCATGCGGCAGCAGTACCTCGCGCCCCGGCAGTCGGTGACCTTCCTCGGCTTCGCCGAACGGCTCACCGCCGGCTGGCGCGACGGCGAACAGCCCGCCCAGGTGGACAAGCTGCTGCTGCACGCCTTCCTGGAGGACCTGCGGCTGGCGTACCGCCGGCGGTTCTGGCGGCCGGGGGACTGGCGGCGCACCGCGTACCCGGTGCTGCTGCTCGACGGCGTTGCGGTCGGCACCGTCGGGCACACCCTGGTCCGGCTGCTCAACGACGTCCGCAACGAGACCGGTCGCAACGACCCGCTGCTGGTCGTGGCGGTCGCCGACGAGCCACCGCCGGAACTGCCCGCCACCCGCGCGCTGCGGGAGGCCGACGAGGCGTACGAGGAGTGGGCCGAGGCGCTGCCGGAGACCCGGCGGCTGCGCCGCCCCGCCGCCTGGCTGGTCGTCCTGCGGTTGGAGAGCGGGGACGACGTGCCCCCGCCGGGGGTCACCCCCCGGGCGCTGGTGGCGCCGGACCCGCCGTGGTGGTCGCGACGCTTCCTGCCGGCGGCGGTGGCCCTGGTGCTGCTGCTGGCCGTCGGGGCGTGGGCCGACCGGCGCTGGGCGCCCGACTGCCACCCGTCCCTCACCGGGCAGGTCAAGGTGCAGGTGGTCGACGGCGAGTGCGTCGGCTACAGCGACAGCGCGGGGCAGTTGTTCAACAGCGACCCGGGCCAGGAGCGGCTCCGGGCGGTGCAGCGGCGGATCTTCGCGCAGAACCGCGCCGCCGAGGAGGTCTGGCGGCGCAGCGAGCACCGCCGGCCGTACCTGACCCTGGTCTACCTGGGCTCGCTCACCGGCAACCGGACCCGCGCGGACGAGGAGTCGTACGTCTCCGAGCGGGAGGAACTGGAGGGCATGGCGACGGCCCAGTACGCCCTGCTCAAGGAGTCCGCCGCCGCCGACGGCGCCGCCCTGCTGCACATCGTCGTCGCCAACGGCGGGCGGCAGATGCGCCATGCCGGCCGGGCGGTGACCATGCTGGAGGAACTGGCCCGGGACGATCCGACCCTGCTCGGGGTGGTCGGCCTGGTGGAGAGCCGGACCAGCACCGCCGCCGCGCTGCGCGAGCTCAACCGGGTCGGCCTGCCGGTGCTCGCGCCCACCCTGTCGGCCGACAAGATGGACCAGAACTCCAGCCTCTACCTGCAGATGTCGGCGCCCAACTCCGACCAGGCCCGGATGCTGGAGGCGTACTCCCGGCAGGTGTTGAAGGTGACTGAGGCGCACGTCTACCACACCACCGGGGAGGGCAGCTCGCTCGCCGACGACCTCTACGTCTCCACTCTGGTCGACGGCCTGCGAGAACGGTTCGGCGACCGACTCACCCGGCTGGACGAGTGGCGCACCGGGCGGCGGCTGACCGAGGAGTGCGGCTACCCCGGCGTGCTGATCTTCGCCGGCCGGTGGTCGGAGTTCGACGGGTTCCTGCGCGCGCTGAAGGAGTGCGGCGCGAATCCGCCCCGGCACCTGCTCGCCGACGACTCGGTGAACCGCTACATGGCCAACCCGGGGCTGCGGGCCAGCGCGCCGGGCAACCTGCCGGTGACGTACGTGTCGAAGGCGGCCCTGGCCACCTGCGGCGCGTTGCGGGCCGCGCAGGCCCGGCGCGACGACGCCCGGGGCACCTTCCTCAGCTGGGTACGCGCCGACGACCTGCTGGACCCGCCGCGCTGCCGGGACGACACCGGCACCCCGGTGGGGGAGCGGGTCAGCCTCGCCTACGACGCGTCGATGATGATGGTGCGGGCGCTGGAGAGCCTCGCCGCCCGGCTGCGGCACGCCGACACCGGCCGGCGCTGGGAGCCGCGCGCGGTCAACCCGGCCGGGGTGCACGCCGAGGTGCTGCGGCAGAACGCCGCCGGCGGCTACCCGGGGGTCGCCGGCCTGGTCCGGTACGCCCCGGACTCCGGCGAGCCGGTCGCGAAGCGGATCGCGCTGCTGCGGGTGGCGGAGGTCCCGGACGTGCACGCGGAACCGGTCGAGGTGTACCACTGCGGGGCCGCCGACGGCCCGCCCGACCCGGCCTGCCGCCCCGCCTGAGCCGAGCCGGCCCGCGTCCCGGCTGGTGCGCCACCGGCCCGGCTCCGTTAGGGTTCCCTCGACCGGACGGACGTCGTGGGGGAGCAGACGGTGGGCAGGCTCGCGTCGGCGTACGGGCAGGCGGTCACCGCCCACCGGCGGGCCCGTGAGCGGTGGTCCCAGGCCCGGGCGCTGCTCGACCGGCTGGCCGGGCAGCCGGTGCCGGAGCGCACCGTCGACCTCGTCGCCCGGCTCGGCCGCCTCGCCGCCGGGCTGACCGCGCCCACCGCCCCGGCGGCCCGCCCCGCCGGCGAGCCCGCGCCGGTGCGCGTCGGCGACGCCACCACCGCCGACGGCCGGTTCCCGCTGCTGCTGCCGCTGGGCGCCGGGCGGCACCTCGCGATCAGCTCCGACGCCCGCGACCCCCGGGTGGCGGTGCTGCTGCGGGTGCTGGTGCTGCGACTGCTCGCCACCACCCCGCCCGGCGCCGTCCGGGTGGTCGGCATCGACCCCGCCGCGCTGGGCGCCACCTTCCTGCCGCTGCGGCCGCTGCGCGAGGCCGGCGTGCTCGGCGCGACCGCCACCACCGAGGCCGAGATCGGCGCGCTGCTCGACGCCGCCGAGGCGCACGCCCGCGCCGCCCAGCACGCCGGCCGCGACGACCACGAGCTGCTGCTGGTGGTGGCCGCCTCCGCGCCGGCCCCGCGCGAGCTGGCCCGGCTCGCCGCGCTCACCCACGCCGGGCCGGCCGCCGCGGTCTGCGTGCTGCTCGCCGGGCACCCGCCGGCGCCGCCCGGGCAGGCGCCGCCGCTGGGCGCCACCACCACGCTGCGCCTCGACGAGCGGTACGCCTGGGTCGGCGACCCGCCCGGGCACCCGTTCGGCGACGACGGCACCGGGCTGGCCGTACCGGTGCTGCTCGACGGCGACCCGCCGCAGGAGGCCGTACGCTCGCTCGCCGGGCGGCTGGCCGCGGCCGTGCGGCGCGACGCGGCGCTGCACGTCGCGGACCTGCTGCCCGAGCGGCGCTGGACGGAGTCGGCGCGGGCCGGGCTGCGTACGGTGGTCGGCCGGGCCGGGCGGGAGCCGGTCACCCTCGCCTTCGACGACGCCACCCCGCACTGGCTGGTCGGCGGGCGCACCGGCGCCGGCAAGACCGTCTTCCTCGTCGACGTCCTCTACGGACTGTCCGCCCGCTACTCCCCGGCGGAACTCCAGCTCTGGCTGCTCGACTTCAAGGAGGGCGTCAGCTTCACCGAGTTCGTCCCCACCGAACGGGACCCGTCGTTCCTGCCGCACGCCCGGACCGTCGGCGTCGAGTCCGACCGCGAGTACGGCCTCGCGGTGCTCCGCGAGCTGCGCCGGGAGCTGGGCCGCCGGGCCGAGGAGTTCAAGCGGCACGGGATCACCAAGCTCGCCGACCTGCCGGCGGACGTGCCGGCGCCCCGGATCGTGACCGTGGTGGACGAGTTCCACGTGCTGCTCGCCGGCAACGACCGGCTGGCCCGGGAGGCCGTCGACCTGCTGGAGGAGCTGGCCCGCAAGGGCCGCTCGTACGGCGTGCACCTGGTGCTGGCCAGCCAGAGCACCAGCGGCGTCGAGGCCCTCTACGGCCGCGCCGACACGCTCTTCGGGCAGTTCGCGCTGAGGGTGGCGCTGCCCGGCGGCGAGGCCGTGCTCGGCCCGCGCGTGTCCGGCGCCGCCACCGCCGGCGCGGTCGGCACGGCCGTGGTCAACACCGCCGCCGGTGCGCCCGCCGGCGACCTGCTGGTCCGCTTCCCCGACGCGCACGCCGACGCCCGGCAGGTCGCCCGGCTGCGCTACGAACTCTGGGACGACCGGCCGGAGGGCTGGCCACCGCCGTCGGTGTTCCGGGGGTACGAGCCCGCGCACCTGGAGGACGAGCCGGCCGCGACCGCCCTGCGCCCCGGCGGGCGCCGACCGTCGGTGCTGGTCGGCCGGACGGTCGACGTGGCCGGCAGCCCGGCCCAGTTCGCCCTGGACGCCACCCCCGGGCGGCACCTGGCCGTGGTGGGCACCGCGACGACCGGGGCGCACGTGCTGCGGGCCGCCGCGCTGAGCCTGGCCCGCCAGCACGCCCCCGGCGAGGCCGAGTTCGTGCTCGCGCCGCTGGTGGAGGCCGCCGACGAGCTGGCCGACGAGACCGCCGCCGGGATCAAGGCGGCCGGGCACCCGGTCACCGTGGTCGACGCGGCGGGGCTGCGGCGGCGGATCGGCGAGCTGGCCGCCGACCCGGAGCAGCGGGGCCGGCGGTACCTGGTGGTCTTCGGCGCGGACGCCGCCGGCGCCGCCCTCGCCCGGACCGACCCGGACACCTTCCGCTCCGGGCACGACGACCTGCGCGCGCTGCTGCGCCAGGGCCCCGGCCAGGGGGTGCACCTGCTCGGCTGGTGGCGCGGGCTGCGCCGGCTCGCCGACGACCTCGGCGGCTCGCAGAACCGCGACGACGTGGCCTGCCTGGTGGCGCTCAACGTGCCGGCCGCCGACCTCGGCCTGCACCTGGGCGTCACCGACCTGGCGTACGTTCCCCGGGCCGACCGGGCGCTGCTGGTGGACCGGCACGCGCAGCGGACCGCGCTGATCGTGCCGTTCGTCCGCCCCGGGTACCGGACCGAGGACGAGGAGCGCTGAGTGTCCACGTTCGACGAGTACGCCGCCGCGGTGCGCCAGCTCTCCGTGCAGGTACGCGAGGGCGAGCGGGGCGCCGCCGCCGAGGCGGAGCGCCGGCGGCGGCTGCACGGCGGGGTCGCGCAGCTCGGCCAGCGGCTCGCCGCCCAGGGCCAGCGGCTGGACCAGCTCGGCACGGCGATCGGCCTCCCCCCGGCCACCGCGTCCGGTACGGAAGACCCGGACGCCGTGGGCGGGTCCCCGAGCCCCGACCACGACGCCGACCCGGCGGCCGTGCTGGAGGACGCCCGCCGGCTGGTCGACGAGTCCGATCTGCGGACCCGGCAGGTCGAGGCCCTGGCTGCCCGGCCGGAGCTGCTGCCGACGTGGTCGCCGGCGGCCCGGGCGGTGGCCGTCTACGTGGCCTGCGCCGCCGCCGGGGTGCTGCTCATGCTGGTCCTGGTGGTCGCCTCCGGGGTGGGGCTGGTCAGCGGCTTCACGCTGGGCGCCTGGATCTGCGCCGGGCTGCCGGTGCTCTCCTTCGCCGCCGGCTGGCTGATCCTCGGCCGGTGGGGACGGCCGGCCCTGGCCACCGTGGACCCGCCGCGGTTCGTCCCGCTCGGCTTCGTCATCTGCGTCGCGCTGGTGCCGACCGCGTACTGCGCCAGCCTGCTGCTCGTCCGCTTCCTGCGCTGATCCGCCCGCTGTCGCCGCGCCGGCCGGCTGGCGCCGCTCGGTAGGCTCCCTCGTGGACCGTGGCCGGCCGGGCGGCGGGCCGGTGGGCAGGGGAGGGCGCGTGAGCGCAGCACAGGTCATCGCCAGGCTGGCGGCCGCGGCGCAGAAGCTGGACGAGGCGAAGGCCAAGACCGCCGCCGCGGCGCAGGACGCCGCCGAGGCGCGGGAACTGGTCGCCGGCGCCCTGGAAGGGGTCGCGGCCGGGCCGCTGATCGGGATGCTGGACGCCTACCGGCAGGCGCTGACCCAGGCGGCGCAGGGTGCCGGCCCGGCCACCCAGCAGGTCCAGGAGACGATCGCCAAGGTACGCGCGCTGGGCAGTTGACCCGCGCGGCGCCGGACGCAATGGCGGATTGTCGACAGTTGATGCGGAACGGCAGGGTGCCGGACTCCGGCCCGGACGTGTCCTGACCTGTTCACCGCCGATTGGGAATGCCTGCCCGGGGGTCCACCAACCCCTATTTCCACCGGAACCTCCCCTCGGGCAGAGCGGCTGAACGTGCTGGTGGAGCGCGGGACGGGGCCACGAGGGCGGGCTGCCGTCAATCGGTCCGCCCCGATTCGTGGTGGCGTCGTCCATTCGCGACAGGTAATGTCCTGCGACGTCGAAATCCGCTGACCGGATGTCGGCACCGCTTTCCTGCCCGCGCACATACCGTCGACGGTCGGCCCGGCCGCCGTCCGCTGCGCCGTGCCCGTGACCGGGTGCCATTCGCCGTCGGCGAATGGGTGGCGTCTGTCGTCGAGGAGTTTGCCGTGAGCGACCCGGACGTTGACCCCCAGGTGAGACCCGCGGCGGAGCCGCCGCCGGCCGCGCCGCGCCCGGCTGGACCGGGCGCCCTCGACCGGCGGCTCGCCGACCGGCCACCCGGGTATCCGAACGCGTTGGTGTGGCTGCGCGCCGGCATTCTGCGGGACTGGCGGGGCGTGCTCGGCTCCTTCGTGACCGCCTGGTTCTACCTGCCGCTGGCCCTGCTGGCCGCCGTGTGGGGCGGGCTCTCGCTGGGTGTGCTCGGGCTGGTCGCCGGGGGTACCCAATCCGGCGAGGCCCTGCCGGCGGTGGTGCGGGACGCGCCGCTGGTCGGCCCGCTGCTCGACGCCTTCCTCAACCGGTCCGGTGGGGTGGTCGGCGGGTTCGCCGGCTTCGCGCTCGGGTTCCTGGCGGGCTTCCTGCTCGTGCTGATCCTGCCCTGGCGGGACGCGTTCGACGAGCCGGCCAACCTGTTCACCGGCCTGGTCGGGATGGTGGTGGCCGCCGCCCTGGTCGGCGTCGTCTACACCGTCGGCCGGGTGCTGCTGGAGCCGTGGCTGCTGGGCGTCTCCGGCGCGCGTCAGCTCAGCCGCCGGGAGGCCGAACGGCTTCGCCCCATCCTGTCCGGGTGCGCCGCGCGCCTCGGCCTGCCAGGCGTGCCCCGGCTGCTGATCGAGGACGACCCGGTGCTCACCAACGCCCGGGCGTACGCCCGGCACATCGTGGTGACCACCAGCCTGCTCGACGAGTCCGACGAGGACGTCGCGGCGCTGCTCAGCCACGAGTTGGTGCACTGGCGGACCGGTGACGAGGTGACCAGCGCCTTCGTCCGCGGGGTCGGGCTGCCGCTGGTGCTGGTGCACGCGGTGCCGACCTGGCTGATGCGCCGATTCCCGCACCCGGCCACCGACCTGCTGGTCTTCATCGTCTTCTGGCCGGTGCTGCTGACCATGCGGTTCGTGGTGCTGCCCTGCCACCGGCGCGACGTCCGGGCCGCCGAGTACCGGGCCGACGCCGGGGCCGTCCTCGCCGGGCACGCGGCCGGCATGCGGTCGATGCTGGAACGGCGCCGGTCCTTCGAGACCGGTCGCAGCGGGTGGGACGAGGCGGTCTGCGCCACCCACCCGCCGTCGGAGTTGCGGCTCGACCGGCTGGAGCGGCTCACGCCGGCCACCGCCGATCCGGCGACGGCCGCCGACGGCAGCCCCGTCCGGGTGGGCACCGAGGAGCTGTTCGGCCGGCCGGGCCCGATCGGCTCCCGGCGGGCCTGGGTGCTGGTCGGCGCGCTGGTGCTCGTCGGCTGCCTCGGCGGGGGCGGGCTCACCGCGGCGCAGTGGCTGCTGTTCCGCCCGCAGGCGGCAATCGACGACTACTTCTCGGCGCTGGACGACCGGGACGGCCGGGGTGCCCTGGCGGTGTTGACGCCGGAGGCGAGGGCGGCCGCCGGCGACGGCGAGCAACTCGCCCGGATGGTCGGGGCGGACGGCTACCAGCCGCCGACCGACGTGGACGTCACGGCCGTCGAGCGCGACGGCGACGAGGCGGTCGCAAAGGTCAACTACACCCTGGCGGGGCAGGAGCTGACCGCCGAGCTGCCGCTGCGCCGGGACGAGTCGGCGACGCTGGGGCTGTTCCACCGCTGGCAGATCGCCGCGCCGCCCGCGCGGCTCAGCCTCCCCGGCGGGCAGGAGGGGTTGACCGTCAACGGCCAGCCGGCGCCGTCCGCCCCGGAGGGCGTCGCCCTGGCGCTGCTGCCCGGGTCGTACACGGTGGGCGGTCAGCGCACCGCCCTGGCGGAGACCCCGTCGCAGGCCGTCCACGTCCTGCCGGGGCAGGAGAGCGCGGGAAGCCCGGAGCTCACGCCGACGCTGGCCCCGGCGGCCCAGGCCACGGCGGAGGAGAGCGTCAAGGCGTACCTGGACGCCTGCGCGGCCCGGACGGTGGCCGCGCCGGAGGGGTGCCCCTTCCGCTACTACACGGGGGAGAAGGTGCAGAAGATCGCCTGGAAGATCACCCGGTACCCGAAGGTGGAACTCACCCTGACCGGCCCGACCGCGGCGCAGGTGTCGACGCCGTACGAGGCGCGTGGGTCCGCCCGGGCGACCGGCACCACCACCGGGTTCTTCGGGACCACCCCGTTCACCGAGGACGAGGAGTTTCAGGTGGTCGGGGTGCTGTTGGTGGTCGACGGCAAGCTGACGTTCCGGCCCGGCGGCCAGTAGGAGGAGTACGACGTGACCGATTCCATGCACCGGGCCGGAGCGCCCGTGCGGATGATGCTGACCCCGCGTGCCGCCCGGCCGCCCCGGGTGCCGCTGCTGACCTGGATCCACCGCCGGCCGGAGTTCCGCGCCGCGGTGCGCGACGCCGGCGCCGGACAGGGCGGCCGGCCCGGCTTCAGCGACGCCGTGATCATCGCGGTGGTCGCCCAGGCGCTGCTGCCCGGCCTGTTCAACCTGCTGCAGAGCTGGGTGGACCAGCAGCGGACCGAGGTGAGCGTCCGCATCCAGGTGGGCGACTCGGAGGCGGAGATCCAGGTCAACGGCCGGACGGATCCCACCACGCTGCTCGACCAGGCCACCCGGGCGCTGAAGGCGGCGGCCGACGGGGAGACCGACCCGACGTCCTGACCGAGGAAGCCGAACGGGGCCGGCCGCGATCGCGGCCGGCCCCCGTCGTCCTCTGCCCGGTTTGCCGGAAGACACCTTCGGTGCGACAACGGGTTACCGGCGCGTAACTTGCCATTGACGTGTGTGAATTCTTGCCCGCATCATCGTCCCACGATCGATCGGATCCCCCACCCGCCGTCCCGGCTCCCCGGGAACCTCCCACCGGAGGTGCAGCCATGCTGCTCCGAACGATCCTCGCCGCCACCGCGGCCGTCACCGCACTGCTCGTCCCGGCCACCGCCGCCGCGGCCGCCCCCGACCGCACCACCGGCGCCGGCACGGTCGCCGCGTCCACCACCGCCGCGGCCGCGAACGCCAATCCGGTCATCGTCGTCGGGGGGCTGATCGGGGTCTCCATCGCGTACGAGCCGATCGCCGCCCGGTTGCGCGCCGACGGCTTCCGGGTCTCCATCTTCCAGATCCCCGGGCTGGGCTTCGGCGACATCCGCGAGTCCGCCCGCGCCTTCAAGACGTACGTCGACCAGGTCCGCGCCCGCACCGGGGCGGCCAAGGTGGACCTCGTCGCCCACTCCGAGGGCGGCTTGGTCTCCCGCTGGTACGTCAAGTTCCTCGGCGGCGCCGACGCCGTCGGCCGGTACGTCAGCCTGGGCAGCCCGCAGCAGGGCACCTACGCCGCGAACATCCTGAAGTTCGTCGGCCTCGGCAACTGCGCCGGCATCATCGCCTGCCAGCAGATGTCCATCGGCTCGGACCTGCTCACCGCCCTCAACGACGGCGACGACACCCCCGGCGCCATCCGCTGGGCCACCGTCCGGACGTGGCAGGACGAGCTGGTCTGGCCGATCGCCAACGCCGCGCTGGCCGACGGCTCGACCAACGTGCTGATCCAGAGCGCGTGCCCGCTGCGGCTGGTCGGCCACCTCAGCCTCATCCTGGACGGCACCACCTACACGGTGGTGCGGCAGGTGCTCACCGACGCGGCCATCCGGCCCAACTGCTTCGCCCTGTGACCCGGAGGGGCGGACGGGCGAACCCCCGTCCGCCCGTCCGGCACGGCCCGGCACCTCAGCCGACGTGCCGGATCACCACCAGCGCCTGGTCGTCGTCGGAGCCGGAGAGCTTGCCCAGGATCGCGTCGGCGATCACCTCCACCGGCTGGTCGCGCACCGGGACGATGACGTCGTGCAGCGCCGCCACCCCCGCGTCGTACGACTGGTCGCGCCGCTCCACCAGCCCGTCCGTGTACGCCACCAGCAGGTCGCCCGGGCCGAACGGCACCGTCGTCACGGGCACCGGTTCGCGGACCAGCCCCAGCGGCAGCGCGGGACCGGTGCGTACCGTCTCCGGGGCCTGGCCGGGGCGCACCAGCACCGGATGCGGATGCCCGACCCGGGCCATCGCCACCTCACCCGCGACCGGATCGACCACCATCGCCAGGCAGGTGCCGAGGAACCCCACGCCCAGCAGCTCGGTCAGCCGGGGGAACACCTCGGCCAGCGGCACCCCGGTACGGATCAGGGTGTTCACCACCGTCCGCAGCTGCGCCATGTCGGCGGCCGCCTCCACCTGGTGACCGACCACGTCGCCGACCACCACCGCCAGCCGGTCGCCGTCGAGGGCGATCAGGTCGTACCAGTCGCCGCCGAGGTGCAGGCCGCTCATCGCGGGCTGGTAGCGGGTCGCGATCTCCAGGCCGGGCGGCACCCTCGACGCGGAGGTCCGCAGCCGCCCCGCCAGCCGGGTCACCAGGTTGTGCTCGGCGGCGGCCAGCCGGACCCGTTCCAGGGTCTGCTCGCACAGGTCGGCGATGGTGTCCAGCTGCGCCAGGTCGCCCTCCCGCAGCCGGCGTTCCCGCCGCCAGCCGAACCCCAGCGCGGCGATCGGCCGGCGCTGCGCGTCCAGCAGCGGCAACGCCACCGTGGTCACCATGCCGTGCGCCCCGGCCGCGTCGGGCAGGCCCGGGAAGAGCGCGGCGAACTCGGCCCGGTCGCGCACCACTATCCGCTCGCCGGTGCGCAGCGCGTGGGCGATCGGCCGGGGGTCGTCGATGGTGAGGTCGGCGAAGCTCGCGGAGAGCGCCGGCGGCACGTCGTGGTACCAGAGCCGCACCCGGCGTCCCTCGTCCCGCATCGCCAGCCCCGGCATCGTCGCCCCCAGCGTCGCCGGCGCCGCGCTCAGGATCACCTCGATCGCCTCCCGGGTGGACCGGGTGACGCTCAGCCGGGCCGCGAAGTCCGCCATGGCCAGCGCCGAGCCGGTCAGCTCGGCGCGGCGCAGCGCCTGGCTGCACAACCCGGCCACCGCGTCGAGCAGGGTGTGCCGTGCCTCGTCGTCGACCACCGGCCGGCCCCAGCGCACCTCCAGCGCGCCGAGGACGCCGCCGTCGCCCTCGCGCAGCGGCAGGCAGACCCCGGCGCCGTCGGCCAGCGGCACGGTCGCGTCGTCGCGTACCGCCCGGGCCAGCGGCACGTCGGCGCCGACCGGCAGTCGCTGCGGGCCGTCGCCGTCGGCGATCTCCAGCGTCGGTGACCCGGGCGCGGCGACCGCCACCCGGACGACGGACGCGCCGACCACCGCCGGGACGGTCGAGGTGATCACCTGGACGACGGCGTCCTGCCCCCGCGCGGAGCTGAGCGCCCCGGCGAGCCGGGCCAGCCCCTCGGCCTGGCGCAGGGCGCGCTGCCGGTCGCCGATGTCCCGGGCCACGGTGGCCACGAACGCGGTGGTGTCCCGGTCGTCCCCGGCGGTGACGGTGAACGTCTGGTGGTCCACGTCGAGCTGCTCGCCGGTGTCCAGCCGGGCCAGCCGGGTCTCCGCCCGGTGGTGCCCCGCGCGCAGTGCCGCCGGGATCAGCTCCCGCCGCCACACCTCGCGCGCCTCGGGCGCGGCGAAGTCCAGCAGCCGCAACCCGTCCACCGGTGCCTCCGCGGCCAGGCCGACGAACTCGCGGCCGGCGGGATTGACGTAGACCGCGCGCCCGTCCGGGGCGGCCACCGCGATGAAGTCGCCGGAGCGTTCCACCAGCGCCTGGAACAGCCGCAGCTCCGCCTGGGTGGCCCGCTCCGCGCTCAGGTCCGTCGCGTACGCCAGCCAGCGCAGCGGCTCGCGCTCCAGGGCGACCACGCCGATCTGCACCGGGACGGAGTGTCCGTCGGCGTGCCGGTACTCCTTGTCGTACGTGCGGGCCCGGCCGGCGCTGCGCAGCTCGGCCAGCGCCCGCGCGTCGGCCTCCTCCCAGCCCGGGGGAGTGAGCCGGCGCCCGTCCAGCCGGCCCTGCGCCACGTCCTGCGCGGTGTGGCCGAGCATCGTCAGGAACGCCTCGTTGGCCTCGGTGACCAGGTCCTCCTCGCCGCCGAAGACGGCGAGCACGTCGGTGGCGGCGAGCCGCTCGAAGCGGGCCCGTTCCTCGCCGAGCGCCTCCAGCAGCCGGGTCCGGTGACGTCGACGACGGTGAACCCCAGGCCGACCAGCTCGTCGGTGCCGGCGATGCGGATCGGGAAGTAGCTGGACACGAAGTGCCGGCGGTCCGCACCGCCCGGCAGCGGCTCGGCGGTGGACTCCACGCCGACCACCGGGCCGCGGTCGAGCGCCCGGCGCATCAGCTGCTCCACCCGGGGCGGGTACGCCCGCCGCAGCTCGCTGGGCCGGCGACCCAGGTGGTCCTCGGCCGGCCGGCCGTGGAACGCGGCCAGCGCGGGGTTGACGTGCAGGTGCCGCAGCTCGGTGTCCACCAGCCCGACCCCGATCGGGGCGCTGTCCAGCAGGGCGCTGCTGATCGCCGCGGTCCGCCGGGCCGCCGCCTCCGCGACCACCCGGTCCTCGATGTCGTCGACCGTGCCGATCCACTCGGTGATCGCGCCGGCCGGGTCACGCAGGCTGGCCGCGCGCACGGCGAAGTGCCGGTACCCGCCGCTGGCGGCGTGCCAGAGCCGTCCCTCGGCCTCGAACAGCGGGGCCCGGCCGGCGACGGCCTCCTGCCAGGCCGCCTCGATGCGGGGCCGGTCCTGCGGGTGCAGCGCCGTGCCCCAGCCGGTGCCCCGGTACTGCTCCCAGCGCTGCCCGGTGTACGCCTCCCAGGACGGCTGCGGCGCCACGATCGCGCCGGCGGCGTCGGCCGTCCAGACCACCGCGCTGGACGCCTCCACCAGGGTACGGAAGCGCTGGTCGGCCTGGTGCTGGGCGGCGCGCGCCGCCGCCTCGGCCCGCACCTCGTCCGGCTCGACCGCGTCCACCAGGGCCGCGGTGAGGCCGCTGATCGCCCGCAGCCGGCGGTCGCTGACCACCCGGTCGGTGGTCTCGGTGACCGCGGTGAAGACGCCGCCGGACTCGTCGATGATCGGGCTGTACGAGAAGGTGAGGTAGCACTCCTCGACGAAGCCGTTGCGGTCCAGCAGGAGCAGCTGGTCCTGACTCCAGGTCGCCCCCTCGCCGGCCAGCACACCGGTGAGCATCGGGCCGATGACGTCCCAGATCTCCGGCCACACCGTCGCGCCGGGCCGGCCCAGCGCGTCCCGCTTGGACGAGCCGAGGATCGGCAGGTACGCGTCGTTGTGCAGCATCACCAGCTCCGGCCCCCACCACAGCAGGATGGGGAAGCGGGAGTGCAGGCAGATGGTGACCGCGGTGCGCAGGCTCTGCGGCCAGGAGTCGACCGGCCCGAGCGGGGTCGCCGACCAGTCGTGGGCGGCGATCCGGGCGCCCATCTCACCGCCGGCGGCGAAGACGTCCCGCCACCGGAAGTCGTCCGGTCCGGTGGTGCGACGCGGGGGCTGCGTCATCTCCACCTCCGCTCGGCGGCTCGAGCGTTTCCCCATCGGTCGGACCGTACCAGCGGGCGGTGGCTTCGTCCCTGGTCGATCGGGTCGGCCGGGCGGCGCTCGTGGACGAACGGCCCAGCCGGTCGGCAACCGGGTACGCCGGCGGGGCAGTTGGCCGGAGCGGCCGGTGCGGCCCGCCTCCGCGTGGGACGCTGTGCCGAGTCGGGGGACCGGCGCGGGGCGACGCCGGCCGCGCGGGAGGGGGCGCCATGACGGGTACGCCGCAGCTGGACTTCGCGCTCGACACGTACGAGTGCATCGTGCTCTACCCGGGGGCCGCCGGTCGGGTCCTGCCGGAGGAGACCGTGCAGCGCTTGCAGGCCGAGCACTTCGAGCACATGCAGGCGTTGCAGCGCCGGGGGATCGTGCTGGTCTCCGGGTCGATCGACGGACCCGCCCGGGAGCCGGCGCCGCCGATCGGCTTCGGGCTGGCCGGCACCGGCTCCGTGGACGACGTGCGCAGCGTGATGGAGGCCGATCCGGCCGTGCAGGCCGGGCTCTACCAGGTCGACGTGCTGACCTTCCTCTGCCCGGCCGGCTCCCTGGAGTTCCCGCTGGTGAAGAAGGAGAGCTAGGCGACTGTCGGCAGGGTGACGGCGCCGGCCGCCGCGCGGGTGTCCACTGGGAGGCTCCGGACGGCGGGCGCGCCGGGCGCCGCCGGGCCGGGCCGAGGAGCCCCGATGACGGCCACCACCACCCCCGACCTCTCCCGCGCCGCCGCCGAGCTGCGTGAGCTGCTGGGCGACCGGCTGCTCCGGCCCGCCGACGCCGACTTCCCCGCCGCGATCCGGGTCTGGAACGGTGCGGTCGACCGCGCACCCGAGCTGGTCGCCCGGTGCCGCGACGCCGACGAGGTGGCCGGCGTGCTGCGGGTCGCCCGGCGCCACCGGGTGCCGCTCTCCGTCCGGGCCGGCGGCCACGACTGGGCCGGTCGGGCGCTGCGCGACGACGGCCTGGTGCTCGACCTGACCGGGATGCGCGACGTCGAGGTGGATCCGGCCGCCGCGACGGTCACCGTGGCCGGCGGCGCCACCGCCGGGGACGTGGTCGCGGCGCTGCGCCCGTACGACCTGGTGGTGGCGACCGGCGTGGTCCGGGCCGTGGGCATGGCCGGGCTCACCCTCGCCGGCGGGTACGGCCCGCTCTGCGGCCGGTACGGCCTGGCGCTGGACAACCTGCTCGCCGCCGAGGTGGTGCTCGCCGACGGTCGCCGGGTCACCGCCGACCCGGAGCACGACGCCGAGCATTTCTGGGCGCTGCGCGGCGGCGGTGGCAACTTCGGGGTGGTGACCCGGCTGACCTACCGGGCGCACCGGCTGCCCGCCGCCCTCGCCGGGATGGTCATGTTCGCCCTCGACGAGGCCGTCGACGTGCTGCGCGGTTACCGGGACCTGGTCGCCGACGCGCCGGACGAGCTGACCGTGATGGCCGGCTTCCTGCCCGGGCCGGCGGGCGAGCCGCTGGTCTTCGTCTGCCCCGTGCACAGCGGCGACGACCCGGCCGCCGGGCAGCGGTACGTCGAGCGCATCCGGGCGCTGGGCACCCCGCTGGTGGACCAGGTGGCGCCGCTGCCGTACGAGGACGTGCTGCGGATGTTCGACGACGGGATGGTCGACGGCAACCACTACCTGCTGCGGACCCGGTGGCTGCCCAGGCTCACCGACGACGCGGTGGCGGTGCTGGTCGACGCCGCCCGTCGGGTCGGCTCGCCGTACTCGGCGATCGCCCTGCACCACTTCCACGGCGCGGCGAGCCGGGTGGGCGCCGGCGACACCGCGTTCGGGCTGCGCGCCGACCACCTGCTGGCCGAGGTGATCGCGGTCTGGGCGCCGGGCGACGAGCCGGGGGCGCACCGCGAGTGGGCCGAGCGCACCAGCGCCGCGCTCGCCCCGCACGCCGTGCCGGGCGGCTATCCGAACCTGCTCGCCCCCGAGGAGACCGACCGGGTCCGGCTGGCGTACGGCGACAACTGGGCCCGGCTGCGCCGAGCCAAGCACCGGTACGATCCGACGGCGATCTTCTCCGCCGTACCCACGCTGCCGGCAACCACCGGCGGTGGGTGAGTGGCGCCGGAGTGGGCGCGCGGCGCGGGCGTGGGAGCGGCCCCGTCGGCGGGTGCGGGCGGGCGGTACGATTCCCGGCGCGCGGTCGCCGATGCCCGCCACTCACGACGTCCCCCGGCGCGGCTCCGCGCCCGCCGGCCACGCGCTCGCCGCGGCGCGTCGTTGGACAACTGTTCCGCAGTCCGAAAGGGGTCGGCCCGCAGGTCGACCCGGAGGAGAGACTAGCCTGATGGGCGTGACACGCCGCGCGAAGATCGTCTGCACTCTTGGCCCTGCCACCTCGTCCCCGGAGCGGATCCGGGGGCTCGTCGAGGCGGGCATGAACGTGGCCAGGCTCAACTTCAGCCACGGCAGTCACGCCGACCACGAGTCGGTGTACCGGCTGGTGCGGGAGGCGGCCGAGGCCGCCGGGCACCCGGTCGCCGTCCTCGCCGACCTCCAGGGCCCCAAGATCCGCCTCGGCAAGTTCGCCGACGGTCCGCACGAGTGGCGCACCGGCGACTCCGTGCTGATCACCGGCGACGACATCGTCGGCACCAAGGAGCGGGTCTCCTGCACCTACCGCAAGCTGCCGCAGGAGGTGAAGCCGGGCGACCGGCTGCTGATCGACGACGGCCGGGTCGCCGTCGAGGTCAGCGACGTCACCGGCAACGACATCCGGGTCCTGGTCACCGAGGGTGGGCCGGTCTCCAACAACAAGGGCGTCTCGTTGCCGAACGTGGCGGTCAGCGTCCCGGCCCTCTCCGAGAAGGACGCGGAGGACCTGCGCTTCGCCCTCGGCTTGGGCGTCGACATGATCGCGCTCTCCTTCGTCCGCTCCGCCGACGACATCAAGCTCGTGCACGCGATCATGGCCGAGGAGGGCGTGCACCGCCCGGTGCTGGCCAAGGTCGAGAAGCCCGAGGCGGTGGACCACCTCGAGGCCATCGTGCTGGCCTTCGACGGCATCATGGTCGCCCGCGGTGACCTGGGCGTCGAGCTCCCGCTGGACCAGGTGCCGCTGGTGCAGAAGCGCGCCGTGCAGCTCTGCCGGGAGAACGCCAAGCCGGTCATCGTGGCCACCCAGATGCTCGACTCCATGATCGAGAATTCCCGGCCGACCCGCGCCGAGGCCTCGGACGTCGCCAACGCGGTGCTCGACGGCGCGGACGCGGTGATGCTCTCCGGCGAAACCAGCGTCGGCAAGTACCCGGTGCTCACCGTCAGCACCATGGCGAAGATCGTCACCACCACCGAGTCCGGCTCGATCGGGGTGCCCCGGCTCCAGCACGACCCGCGCACCCACGGCGGGGCGCTCACCGTCGCCGCCTCCTCGATCGCCCGGGCCATCGGCGCCAAGGCGCTGGTCGCCTTCTCGCAGACCGGCGACACCGTCAAGCGGCTCTCCCGGCTGCACTGCGACCTGCCGCTGCTGGCCTTCACCCCGGTGCCCGAGGTGCGCAACCAGCTCGCGCTCTGCTGGGGCGTGGAGACCTTCCTGATGCCGTTCGTCGAGCACACCGACGACATGTTCCGCCAGGTCGACCAGGCGCTGCTCGGCCTCAACCGGGCCAACCCGGGCGACTACGTGGTGATCGTCGCCGGCTCGCCGCCCGGCACCCCCGGCTCCACCAACACCCTGCGGGTGCACCAGCTCGGCTCGCTGGTCGACGCCGCGTCCGCGCGGGCCCTGCAGTGACCGAGCACTTGGCGGCGACCGGCCAGGCCGCGGTCGACCAGCTGCTGGAGGTCCTCGACCTGGACCACACCGGCGAGATGACCTTCCGGGGGATGAGCCCGCCGGTCGGCCCGCAACGGGTGTACGGCGGCCAGGTCGCCGGGCAGGCCCTGGTCGCCGCCGGGCGCACCGTCGACCCGGAGCGTTTCGTGCACTCCCTGCACGGCTACTTCGTCCGGCCGGGCGACCCGGCCGAGCCGATCGAGTACCAGGTGGAGAACATCCGCGACGGCCGGTCCTTCTCGGTCCGCCGCTCGGTCGCCCTCCAGCACGACAAGCCGATCTTCTTCATGTCGGCCTCGTTCCAGCGGCAGGAGGAGGGGCTGGACCACCAGGCCCCCACCCCGCCGGACGTGCCCGGCCCGGACGACGTGCCCACCATGACCGACCGGCTCTCCCGCTACCCGGAGCGGCTCGGCATCTGGGGGCAGATCCCGCGCCCGATCGACGTGCGCTACGTCGGCGAGCCCGGCTGGGTACGCCCCGGCGACCGCCCGGCCGACCCGTACCAGCGGGTCTGGATGCGCATCGACGGCAAGCTGCCGGACGATCCGCTGCTGCACGCGTGCGCCCTCACGTACGCCTCCGACCTGACCCTGCTGGACTCGGTGCTCTCGGTGCACGGCGAGGTCTGGGGCCCCGGCGGCGTGGTCGGGGCGAGCCTCGACCACGCGCTGTGGTTCCACCGGTCGTTCCGGGCCGACGAGTGGTTCCTCTACGACTGCTGGAGCCCGTCCGCCTCCGGCGCCCGGGGGCTGGCCACCGGCCGGATGTTCACCACCGACGGCCGGCACATCGCCAGCGCCGTACAGGAGGGTCTGCTCCGCCGCGTCGGCGCGTGATCAAAAGGGTGAGGGGCGGCAGACCGGGCGGCTGACCAGCCGACTAGCCTTGCGGTCATGCGCCTCTCCGCCCGAGTCGACTACGCCCTCCGCGCGGCCGCCGAGCTGGCCTCGGTCGCCGGCGGCGCGAGTGTCGGGCGGCCCCGCCCGGTGACCGCCGAGCAGATCGCCCGGGCCCAGGAGATCCCGCCGAAGTTCCTGGAGAGCATCCTGCTCCAGCTACGCCGGGGCGGCATCGTGCACGCCCAGCGCGGGCCCGAGGGCGGCTACTGGCTGGCCCGGCCGGCCGCGGAGATCTCCCTGGCCGAGGTGATCCGGGTCATCGACGGGCCGCTGGCCCACGTGCGCGGGCAGCGCCCCGAGGAGCTGGGCTACCACGGCGCGGCCCGGTCCTTGCAGGAGGTCTGGATCGCGTTGCGGGCCAGCGAGCGGGAGATCCTGGAGCAGGTGAGCATCGCCGACGTGGCCGCCGGGGAGCTGCCGGGCCGGATCACCGAGCTGGCCGCCGACCCGCGCGCCTGGAGCTGAGCCCGAGCCGTCGCCGGGCCGTCCCACCCACCGATCGGGGGCTTGACCCCGCCCCCGTCGTGCCGCATTGTCGACCAAGTCGATAGGAGATGCCGAAAAGTTCGGAGGGGCGCGCGTGCGCAAGCTTCTGGTCCTCGCCCTGGTCGGGCTGGCTGCTCAGCTCGTCGACGGGGCGCTCGGCATGGCGTACGGGCTGACCTCGTCCACGCTGCTGCTCTTCGCCGGCATCGCCCCGGCCACCGCCTCCGCCTCGGTGCACCTGGCCGAGATCGGCACCACGCTCGCCGCCGGCGTCGCGCACTGGCGCTTCGGCAACGTCGACTGGCGGGTGGTCGCCCGGATCGCCGTGCCGGGCGCGCTCGGCGCCTTCGCCGGCGCCACCTTCCTCAGCGCCATCTCCACGGAGTCGGCCGCGCCGTGGATGGCGGGCATCCTCTTCGTGCTCGGCGCGTACCTGCTGGTCCGCTTCTCCCGGCCGCTGCGCCCCCGGGCCGGCGCCGGGGGGTTGCGTGGCCGGTTCCTCGGCCCGCTCGGCCTGGTCGCCGGCTTCGTCGACGCCACCGGCGGCGGGGGATGGGGCCCGGTCGCCACGCCCGCGCTGCTGGTCTCCGGCCGGCTGGAGCCGCGCAAGGTGATCGGCTCCGTAGACACCGCCGAGTTCGTGGTCGCCGGCGCGGCCAGCATCGGCTTCCTGATCGGCCTGGGCAGCCAGGGTTTCCTGCTGCCCACCGTGGCCGCGCTGCTGGTCGGCGGCCTGATCGCCGCGCCGGTCGCCGCCTGGCTGGTCCGCATCGTCCCGGCTCAACTGCTCGGCGCGACCATCGGCGGCGTGATCGTGCTGACCAACGCCCGCACCCTGATGCGCGCCGGCGGCACCGGCGGCGCGCTGCCGCCCGTGGTCTACGCGCTGCTCACGGCCGGCTGGCTGGTCGCACTGGCGCTGGCCGTGCGCGCGCTGCGCTGTACCCGCCGGGCCCGCGCCACCGCCGACGCCGTCCTCGCCCCGACCGGCGGCGCCGGGCCGGTGGGGGCCGCGAGGCCGACGCCGGCCGCGTCGGCGGTCCCCGGGTCGCCGGCCAGCGCGCCGGTCGAGGACCCGCCGCGGCTCGCCACGGCCGACCGCTGAACTGATCGGGTACGCCCACGGGCGCCCCTGCCCTCCTCCGCACCGACGGGGACCGGCCCGGCTGCGGCGAGCGGCGGGCCGCGATCGGAACGTGATCGACCGGGGACCGACCCGGGTGCGGCGTGCGGCGGGCCGCGATCGGAACGTGATCGACCGGGGACCGGCCCGGCTGCGGCGAGCGGCGGGCCACGATCGGGCCGTGACCGACAGGGACCGGCCTGGTTGCGATGACGGGGGGCCGCGATCGGGCCCGTGGGGCTGTGGGGCGCGGACACGCCGACCTATCGGACCCCTCTGCTTCACCCAGCGTCACCGTGCTGCGGGCGGATGCCCCCGAGAGCGATATACCTCAGAGGCATATTTATGCCCCTGAGGTATATCGCTCGTCGGGGAGAATGCCGCCGCCAGCCGCCAGCCGCCAGCCGCCAGCCGCCAGCCGCCAGCCGCCAGCCGCCAGCCGCCAGCCGCCAGCCGCCAGCCGCCAGCCGCCAGCTGTGGGAGGTGTCAGCCGGCGAGCACGTCGCTCGCCGCGGACGCCAGCAGCTGCCACGCCTCGTCCACGTGCTCCTTGGTGGTCAGCGGCGAGCCGACTGCCAGCCGCAGCGTGTACCGGCCGGCGACCCGGGTGTGCGTCAGGTGTACCCGCCCGGTGCCGTTGACCCGGGCCAGCAGCGCGGCGCTCGCCTCGTCGCCGGCCCGCAGCCGGAAGCAGACCAGCGAGAACGGGTGCGGCGCGGCGAGGGTGAACCGGTCGTCGGCCGCCACCCGGCCGGCGAACCGGTCGGCCAGGGCGATCCCGGTGCGGATGTGCGCCCGCAGCCCCTCGACGCCGTACCAGCGGAGCACGAACCAGAGCTTCAGCGCCCGGAAGCGCCGTCCCAGCGGCACCTGCCAGTCCCGGTAGTCGATCACCGCGCCGGACTCGGTGGCGGCGTTGCGCAGGAACTCCGGCATCACCGTCAACGCCTCGATCAGCTCGCCCCGGTCGGCCACCCAGAACGCGTCGCAGTCGAAGCCGGTGAGCAGCCACTTGTGCGGGTCGAAGCAGTACGAATCGGCATGCTCCAGCCCGGCGTGCGACCAGCGCAGCTCCGGGCAGACCGACGCCGCGCCCGCGTACGCGGCGTCAACGTGCAGCCAGACGCCGTACTCGGCGCAGATCGCCCCGATCTCCGGCAGCGGGTCGACGGCGGTGGTGGAGGTCGTCCCGATGGTGGCCACCACGATCGCCGGCACGACCCCGGCGGCCCGGTCGGCCTCGAGCGCCGCCCGCAGCGCCGCCGGGCGCATCGCCAGCGTCTCCGGGTCCACCTCGATCGGGCGCACCCCGTCCTCGCCCAGCCCGGCGATCCGCGCCGCCTTCTCGATCGACGAGTGCCCCTGGGTGGAGGTGTACGCCCGGTACCGGCGGTCGACGCCCACCGCGCGCCACCGGCCCCCGCTCGCCCGGTGCAGCGCGCCCAGGGTGGCGACCAGCGTGGCCGAGGAGGCCGAATCCTGGATCACCCCGCCGCCGCGGCCGGTGGAGCGGAACCGGTCCGGCAGGTCCATGATCCCGGCGAGCCAGTCCAGCATCACCGTCTCCAGCTCGGTGCAGGCCGGGCCGGTGGCCCAGAGCATGCCCTGCACGCCGAGGCCGGAGCTGACCAGGTCGCCGAGCACGCTGGGGCCGGAGGTGTTGGCCGGGAAGTAGCCGAAGAACCCGGGGTGCTGCCAGTGGGTCAGCCGGGGCGTGATCAGGGTGTCCAGGTCGGCGAGCACGTTCTGGATCGGCTCGCCGTGCTCGGGCGGGTTCGCGGGCAGCGCCGCCGCCACGGCGCCGGGCGGGTCCTGCGAGGTCACCGGTCGCTTCCCCAGCGTCGTCCAGTAGTCGGCGATCCAGTCCACCACCGCGTACCCGGCTCGGCGGAACTCCTCCGGGTCCATGTGCTCAGCCATCCGACGAGTCGACCAAACCGATGCCGTGCGGGCAAGAGTGCCGGTCACCGCGCAACCCGTTGCGTGCGGGAAAGCGTTGTCCTAGCATCCGGGGTGCGCGGAGCCGACACGCGGACGTCGATGGATGTCCGATCACCGCCGCCAGCGCGGCGGACGCTTCCCGCCGGCCCTGGGCGAGCCGTCGGGCCCGACGCGTCCCCGCGCGCCCGACCTCTGCGGAGGCATGCCCCGTGTATTTCACCCCGTCACGACGCCGTACCGCGCTGCTCGCCGCCGCCGCGGCCGGCACCCTCCTCGCCGGCTCCCTCACCACCATGGCCGCCTCCGCCGCCGCGGCGGGCTGCCGGGTCGACTACCGGATCACCAACCAGTGGGGCGGCGGCTTCGGCGCCGACGTCACCGTCACCAACCTCGGCGACCCGGTCAACGGCTGGACCCTGACCTGGTCGTACGCGGCCGGGCAGCGGGTCACTCAGGCGTGGAACGCCACCGTCACCCAGTCCGGCGCCCAGGTCACCGCCCGCGACGCCGGGTACAACGCCGCCATCGGTACCGGCGGCACCGCCAACTTCGGCTTCAACGCCTCCTGGAACGACGCCAGCAACCCCGCGCCGGCCGCCTTCGCGCTCAACGGGACCACCTGCACCGGCGCGACCGCACCCACCACCACCGCGCCACCGCCGACCACCCCACCCTCGACCACCCCACCCCCGACCACCCCGCCGGCCGGGGCGAAGCAGATGGAGAGGCTCGACCGGGGACTCGTCAGCGTCCGGTCCGGGACCGGCAACCTGGTCTCCTGGCGGCTGCTCGGCACCGAGACCTCCGGCGTGTCGTTCAACCTCTACCGGGGCGCGACCCGGGTCAACGGCACCCCGATCACCGGCGCCACCAGCTACCTCGACGGCGGGGCGGCGGCCGGCGCGTCGTACACGGTGCGGGCCGTGGTGAACGGCGCCGAGCAGGCGGCGTCGGCGCCGGCCCTCCAGTTCGCCGCCGGTCACCTCGACGTGCCGATCCAGCCGCCGCCCGGCGGCACCACCGGGGAGGCGTACAGCTACGCGGCCAACGACGCCAGCGTCGGCGACCTCGACGGCGACGGCCGCTACGAGTTCGTGCTCAAGTGGGACCCGACCAACGCCAAGGACAACTCGCAGTCCGGCTACACCGGCACCGTCTACGTCGACGCGTACACCCTCACCGGCACCCGGCTGTGGCGCATCGACCTGGGCCGCAACATCCGCGCCGGCGCCCACTACACCCAGTTCCAGGTGTACGACTACGACGGCGACGGCCGCGCCGAGGTCGCCATGAAGACCGCCGACGGCACCCGCTCCGGCACCGGCCAGGTGATCGGCTCGGCCGGCGCCGACCACCGCAACTCCGGCGGCTACGTGCTCAGCGGACCCGAGTACCTGACCATGTTCGACGGTCGCACCGGCGCGGCCCTGTCCACGGTCAACTACGACCCGCCGCGCGGCACCGTCTCCTCCTGGGGCGACTCGTACGGCAACCGGGTCGACCGGTTCCTCGCCGCCACCGCGTACCTCGACGGGCAGCGCCCCTCGCTGGTCATGGCCCGCGGCTACTACACCCGCGCGGTGCTGGCCGCCTGGGACTTCCGCAACGGCACGCTGACCCGGCGGTGGACCTTCGACTCCAACGCCCCGGGCAACGGCGCCGCCGCCGGGCAGGGCAACCACAACCTGTCGGTGGCCGACGTGGACGCCGACGGTCGCCAGGAGATCGTGTACGGCGCGGCGGCCATCGACGACAACGGCCGGCTGCTCTGGTCGACCGGCAACGGCCACGGCGACGCCCTGCACGTCGGGGACCTCGACCCGGCCCGGCCGGGCCTGGAGGTGTTCAAGGTCGACGAGGACGGCAGCAAGCCCGGTTCCTGGTTCGCCGACGCCCGCACCGGGCAGGTGCTCTGGCAGACCGCACCGGCCGGCGACAACGGCCGGGGCGTCTCCGCCGACGTCTGGGCCGGCAGCCCCGGCGCGGAATCCTGGTCGTCGGCCGTCGACGGGCTGCTCGACACCCGGGGGCGCAGCGTCGGGCGCAAGCCGTCCTCGGCGAACTTCCTCGTCTGGTGGGACGGCGACCCCGTGCGTGAGCTGCTGGACCGCACGTACGTGAACAAGTACGGCACCGGCGGCGACGCCCGGCTGCTCACCGGCAGCGGCGTCACCTCGGTCAACGGCACCAAGGCCACCCCGTCGATCTCCGCCGACCTGCTGGGCGACTGGCGTGAGGAGATCGTCTGGCCGACCACCGACAACCGGGCGCTGCGGATCTACAGCACGCCCACGCCGACCGGCCTGCGCCTGCCCACCCTGATGCACGACCCGCAGTACCGGGTCTCGGTGGCCTGGCAGAACACCGCCTACAACCAGCCGCCGCACACCGGGTTCTTCATCGGCGACGGCATGGGCACCCCGCCCACGCCGAACATCTACCTGCGCTGAGCGCGTCTCGCCCGGTAGGCACCGGGTCGCCAGTCGCGGAATCCGCACCACTGGCGACCCGGTGCTCCACACCGCAGCACCCCCGACCCGTCCCGACCGGGTGTGCCGTACCACCACCGGTGATTAAGTTAGGCGCGCCGCGCGACGGTGGGGTGACGTGGGTATGAAGAGCGTGTTTCAGGCATTCCGGCTGAGCCCGCCAACCACCTCGCCGGCGACCAGTTCAAAGGAGCGCACCCGGTCGGCCACGTCGTACACCATCGTGGTGATCATCAATTCGTCCGCGTCGGTGCGGGCGAGCAGGTCGCCGAGCTGCCGGCGGACCGTCTCCGGCGAACCCATCGCCTGCCCGTCGCGGCGCTGCCGCACGAACTCGCGCTCGAACTCGTTGTACGGGTACGCCGCCGCCTCCTCGGGGCTGGCGAGCGGCTCCGGCCGCCCCGAGCGCAGCTTCAGGAACGACAGCGCGCCCGGCCCGGCCAACCACTCGGCCCGCTCGTCGGTCTCCGCGCAGACCACGTTGACCGCCACCATCGCGTACGGCTCGTCCAGCCAGCGCGACGGGCGGAAGTTCTCCCGGTACAGCTGCAACGCCGGCAGGGTGTTCTGCGCGCTGAAGTGGTGCGCGAACGAGAACGGCAACCCGAGCAGCCCGGCCAGCCGGGCGCTGAACCCGCTGGACCCGAGCAGCCAGACCGCGGGGGACTGGCCGAGCCCCGGGGTGGCGGTGATCTGCCCCGGCTCGTCCCCGCTGAAGTAGTTCATCAGGTCCGCCAGCTCGCGGGGGAAACCCTCCGCCGACAGCCCCTCCATCGTGCGGCGCAACGCCAGCGCGGTCACCTGGTCTGTGCCGGGCGCGCGGCCGATGCCCAGGTCGATCCGGCCCGGGTGCAGCGCCTCCAGGGTGCCGAACTGCTCGGCCACCACCAGCGGGGCGTGGTTGGGCAGCATCACCCCGCCGGAGCCCAGCCGGATGGTGGCGGTGTGCGCCGCCAGGTGGGCCAGCAGCACCGCCGGTGCGGAGCTGGCGATCGCCGGCATGTTGTGGTGCTCGGCCACCCAGAACCGCCGGTAGCCCAGCTCCTCGGCCCTGCGGGCCAGCTCGGTGGTGGCCCGCAGGGCCGCCCCGGCGGACGCGCCCCGGGCCACGGGCGCAAGGTCGAGAACAGACATCGGTACGTCGATCACGCATGTGATCAACTCGGCGCCCGCCGGAATTGTTCCCCTCTCCGGGTACGGGTGATCGTCAGCCCATGCCACGTGCCTGCTCGAAGATCAGGCTGGTCTGGGTGTGCTGCACCGCCGGGTCCACGGCCAGGTGGTCCAGCACGAAGTCCCGCAGCGCGTCCCCGGACGCCGCCCGCACGTGCAGCACGTAGTCCTCCGCGCCGGCCACGTGGAACACCGACACCACCCCGGGCAGCCGTACCGAGCGGGCCCGGAAGGCGTCCACCGCGGGCCGCTCGTGCGCGGTCAGCCGGACCGACACCAACGCCTGCAACGGCAACCCCACCGCAGCCGGATCGACCTCGGCGTGGAAACCCCGGATCGCCCCGCAGTCACGCAGCGCCCGGGTGCGGGTCAGACAGGTCGAGGGCGCGACGCCCACCCGCTCGGCGAGGGCGTTGTTCGGCAACCGGCCGTCGGCGGCCAACTCGGTCAGGATCGCTCGGTCGACGTCGTCCAGCGCGGCGAAAGGCCGCACATCATTCGGCGCAGAGGGCATGTGAGCATCCTTCCGCGAATGCTGCGACAACGAAAGAGCCCTACGCAGAATAATCTTCGAATCTATTGCCCTACGTCGGCTCTTTGTTCGACGCTTCCGGCATGACGACGGTGGACACCCGGGCCGTGCACGCCGGCCGCGACGACCTTGCAGGCCTCGGCGTCCACGTGCCGCCGATCGACCTCTCCACCACCAACCCGCTGCCCTCGGTCGAGGGCGGGGGAGACGCGTACGAGCTGCTCGCCACCGGCGGCACGCTCCCGGACGGCGCCAGCGCCGTCTACCAGCGGCTGTGGAACCCGACCGTGGCGCGCTTCGAGACCGCCCTCGCCGAGCTGGAGGGCACCGCCGCGGCCGTCGCCTTCGCCAGCGGCATGGCCGCCCTGACCGCCGCGCTGCTCGCCGCCACCCGCGACGGCAAGCGGCACGTCGTCGCCGTCCGCCCCCTCTACGGCGGCACCGACCACGTGCTCGCCACCGGGCTGCTCGGCACCGAGGTCACCTGGGCCCGACCCGACGAGGTCGCCGCCGCCGTCCGCCCCGACACCGCCCTGGTGATCGTCGAGACGCCCGCCAACCCCACCCTCGACCTGGTCGACATCGCCGCGCTCGCCACCGCCGCCGGCGACGTCCCGCTGCTGGTCGACAACACCGTCGCCACGCCGGTGCTCCAGCAGCCCGCCCGGCACGGCGCCGCCCTCGTGCTGCACAGCGCCACCAAGAGCATCGGCGGCCACGGCGACGTGCTCGCCGGCGTCGTCGCCTGCGACGCCGACTGGGCCGCCCGGCTGCGCCAGGTGCGCGCCGTCACCGGGGCCGTGCTTCACCCGCTCGGCGCGTACCTGCTGCACCGGGGCCTGCAGACCCTGCCGCTGCGGGTCCGCGCCCAGCAGGCCGGCGCGGAGAAGCTCGCCGCCTGGCTCGCCGGGCACCCGGCCGTCGTCCGGGTGCACCACCCCTCGGTCCACGACCCGGCCGGCCTGGTCGGCCGCCAGATGGCCGGCACCGGCAGCCTGCTCGCCTTCGAGGTACGCGGCGGCGCGCCCGCGGCCGCCGCGGTCGCCGGCTCCTGCGAGCTGATCACGCACGCGGTGTCGCTCGGCGGGGTGGACACCCTGATCCAGCACCCGGCGTCGCTCACCCACCGGCCGGTCGAGGGGGACGCCAAGCCGGGCGGCGGACTGCTGCGGATCTCCGTCGGGCTGGAGGACCCGGAGGACCTGCGCGCCGACCTGGAGCGGGCCCTCGGGATGATTTGACCGGCGCCTGCCGCGCGCCGCGCTCGGCGCACATGCGGTGAGTCTGACGTCTCCTCGGGCTCATGACTTCGGGCCCACGTGCCGGTCGAGAGCCGCGACCGCCTCTCGTCGGGCGACGGAGAGGGAGTTGCGGCGGTTCATCTTCCAGGCGATGCCGAGCAGATCGAGGGCCCACTGGCAGAGGCCCATGATGTCGGCCGACTCGTTGGTGAACATGTAGCGCGGGTAGACGTATCGCTTGCCGCGCACGGTGACCCCGTTGCTGGCCCGGCAGCCGTCGGAGTGGAAGAGGCCCCGCAGGAAGTCACCGGGGTGACCCTCGACGATCTGGCGCTGCCAGTCGGCCAGGACGATCGGCCGTTCGTGCTTCTTGCCCGGGCCGTGCTGCGGAAACAGGCATGGCCAGTGCACGCCGTAGCTCTGCAGGGTGACACAACCCTGCCTCTGCACCCGTTGAACCGAACCCGCCAGCACCTCCCGCATCGCCTTCTCGCAGAGCGTGATCAGGTCTGGCCAGGCATCGGCGCAGTAGATCCGCAGCACCGGCACACGGGCTGTGGTCACCAGGTGACCATCACCGAGATAGAGGCCGAGGAGGTATGCGTAGGCGGCGGGCTTTGTCGGATTGTCGACGTCGGTCCGACAGCGGAAGCAGCGCGCCTGCGTGCCGTGCCACTTCGGTTCGCACCGATCTTTGCACCAGTGGCGAACGGTCGGATATGGCAGGCCGAACTGGCGAGCGACCTCGGCGACCGTGCTGCCGGCCAAATACTGCTGACGGGCGCGGGAGCGGATCTCAAGGGAATGCACGGGACTATCTTCGAACGTCCGTACGACAATCTGGTGCCCCCGGTGGGACTCGAACCCACACTGTCGGAGGTTTGAGCTCCGTCTCTCTTCCGTTGGAGTACAGGGGCGTTCCGTGATCCGGCCTTAACAGACTACCCATTACGCTAAGGGCGGCGACACCCGGCACGGCGGGTGTCGAGCACAGACTGGTGGGAGTGGCTCGTGGCCGAGACGCAGACGGATGCCGAGCGCAGGCGCGTACTGATCGCCGAGGACGAGGCGCTCATCCGACTGGACCTGGCCGAGATGCTGGTCGAGGAGGGCTATGAGGTCGTCGGCGAGGCCGGTGACGGTGAGACCGCCGTCCGGCTGGCCGAGGAGCTCAAGCCGGACCTGGTCATCCTCGACATCAAGATGCCGATCATGGACGGGCTGGCCGCCGCCGAGCGGATCGCCGGCGCCCGGATCGCTCCCGTGATCATCCTGACCGCGTTCAGCCAGCGCGACCTGGTGGAGCGGGCCCGGGCGGCGGGCGCGATGGCGTACCTGGTCAAGCCCTTCCAGAAGAGCGACCTGGTGCCGGCGGTGGAGATCGCGCTGTCGCGCTACTCCGAGATCGCCGCCCTGGAGTCGGAGGTCGCCGGCCTCACCGACCGGCTGGAGATCCGCAAGACCGTCGAGCGGGCCAAGGGCGCGCTGATGACCACGTACGGCATGACCGAGCCGCAGGCGTTCAAGTGGATCCAGCGCACGGCGATGGACCACCGGATGACCATGAAGGAGGTCGCCGAGCGGATCCTCGCGGAGACCGCCGGCGGCGAGGTCGCCCAGCCGACCGCCTGACCCGCCGGGCCCGGCGGGTCCCGGAAACCATCGGCGGTGGTTAGCATCGACGCGTGTCCACTCGGCGCGTGCTCGCGGTGCTCGGCGTACTCGCCGTGTTGCTGGCCGCCTGTGATCCGGCGCCCGCACCGCGCCGCGCCGAGGACCCGGTCCGCCCGGCGTGGCAGCCGCTGACCCTGCCCGCGCCGCCCGGTCCGCCGGGCCGCGCGCTGTTGCGGGACGCGACCGCCTGCGCCGGCCGGTGGTACGCCGTGGGCGGCGTCGCCGACGCCGCCGGCGGGACCCGCCCCGCCGCCTGGACCAGCCGGGACGGTACGAGCTGGACGGTCGTGCCGATCGCCGCGGATTCCTTCTACGGCAGGCAGAACGTGCTCTACTCGGCCGGCTGCCGCGACGGCGCGCTGGCGGCGATCGGGGCGAAGGTCGGCGGCGCGCACGGCTACCCCCGCGTGAGCACCTGGCGGCAGCGCCCCGACGGCGGGCTGGTCGAGGTGTCGGCCTCGTTCGAGACGTACGGCGGGCCGACGGCGGTGAATGTGTCCCGCCTGACGGGCGGCCCGGCGGGCTGGTTGATCGTCGGCAACCGGTCCAGTGGCGCGGCGGCCTGGGTGTCGCCGGACGCGGCGGACTTCGCGCTGGTGGAGGGCGCGCCGGAGCTGGCCAGCGACGGGCGGGGAGTCAGCTGGGCGTTCGACGCGGTGGGCGTACCCGAGGGGTGGTTGGCGGTGGGTGGGGTGCTGCCCGCCGGTCGGATCGACCGGGACCCGATGGCCTGGTCGTCGCGGGACGGCCGCACCTGGTCGCGGACGGCGCTGCCCGGCACGGACCGTTACGAGGAGTTGCAACGGGTGGTCCTGGTCGACGGTGTCGCGGTGGCGCTCGGGCTGCTCGGGCAGTCGTTCGGGGTGTGGCGGCGTGACGGCGCAGGCTGGGCCGCGGTGGGTGGCTTCGGTGGCGCGGTGGCGTCGCCGGCCGCCGGTGCCCGCTCCGGGGTGCCGGCGGTGGACGGGCTGGTGGCCGCCGGCGGGCGGTTGGTCGCGACGGTCTCCGACGGCGCGTCCCGTTCGGTGTGGATCTCCATCGACCTGGGTACCTCCTGGCGGGGCGTTGACCTGCCCTTTCCGGTGCCGGCCGGCGCGGACCGGGACGTGGCGGTGGTGGCGGTGGGGGAGCGGCTCTGGCTCTTCGGCGACGACGGCGTCCGCTCCGCGGCCTGGTCGGCCCCGATGCCCGCCGTCCCGCAATGAGGGCATACCTGGGGCTTAAGGACCGCTCAGGGAACGGCCTGTTACGGCGTCCGTATCTATCGCGCACGTCTTCGTAACGGTTTGGCAGACCCCGCCCCAAGCCCTTCCTCGACCGTATGAGTGTCGGTACGCTCCGCCATCACGAGCCGTAACGCAGGGGCGTCCCTGCCGGGTGGGGTGGTGGTGCGGGCTGTGCTGTCGCCGTCCTCTCGGTGCAGTCGCCTTCTGCTTCTGGAGGAGGTCAGGAAGCCGTGAGGCGTAGCTATGTACGGGTGCTCGGAGCCGCCGCGATCGCTGCGGCGATGGTCGGCGCCGCGGGTTGCCAGGACTCGGGCGGTGGCGGAAGCGCCGCGTCGGGCGACTGCGGTGGCAAGATCGCTATCTTCGGCGCGTTCACCGGTGACAACGCGGGCCTGGTGATTCCGTCGCTGAACGGCGCGAAGCTCGCCGTCAAGCAGTTCAACGAGAAGAACAAGGACTGCAAGGTCACCCTGCAGGAGTTCGACACCCAGGGCGACCCTGCGGTGGCGACCCCGTTCGCGAACCAGATCGCCGGTGACAATTCGTTCCTCGGCGTCATCGGTGGTCACTTCTCCGGCGAGTCCGACGCCACCATGCCGATCTACCAGGCCGGCGGCCTGGCCATGGTGAGCCCGTCGGCGACCCGGACCGACCTGACCCAGAAGGGCAACAAGTCCTTCTTCCGGGTGGTCGGCAACGACGGCACCCAGGCGGGCGCCGTGGCGACCTACCTCAAGGCGCAGAACGCGGCGAAGGTCTTCGCCATCGACGACGGCAGCGCCTACGGCGCGGGCATCACCGCCGAGCTGGGCAAGAACCTCGGCGCGACGCTGGCCGGCACCGACAAGATCCAGGAGAAGCAGTCGCAGTTCGACGCGACCATCTCCAAGATCAAGGCGGCGCAGGCGGACTACGTCTTCTACGGCGGTTACACCCGTGAGGCGGCCCCGCTGGTCAAGCAGATGCGCGCGGCCGGTGTCCAGGCCAAGTTCGTCGGCCCGGACGGTCTGTACGACCCGGCGTTCCCGCAGGGCGCGTCGGGTGGCGCCGAGGGCGCCATCATCACCTGCCCCTGCCTCCCGGCCGACAAGGCCGGCGGCACCTTCTCGGCGGACTACCAGAAGGAGTACGGCCAGGCGCCGGGCTCCTACGGCGCGGAGGGCTTCGACGCCGCCCAGATCTACCTGGACGCGTTCAAGGACGGCAAGAAGAGCCGGGCCGACATCCTCGCCTACGTGAAGTCCTACGACAAGCAGGGCGTGTCGAAGTACATCAAGTTCGACGACAAGGGTGACGTCGACCCGACGAAGGTCGTCATCTGGGCGTACCAGATCAAGGGCACGGAGATCGCTGCCCTGCAGGAGCTCAAGCTCAGCTGACGACACGGCACTGGAGTGCGGCCGGGGTCTTCTCCCCGGCCGCACTCGATGCAAGGAGACCCCGGTGAATTTCGACGAACTCTTCGGCCACCTCGGCCAGCACACCGTCGACGGGTTGTCCAAGGGGGCGATCTACGCCCTGATCGCCCTGGGCTACACCCTCGTCTACGGCGTGCTGCGTCTGATCAACTTCGCCCACTCCGAGGTCTTCATGGTCGGCACCTTCGCGGTGCTGGGCGTGTGGACCGCCTTCGGCGTGGAAAATAACCCCCCGGCCGGCCAGGCCATCCTCTTCCTGGTGCTCGGCCTGATCGCCGCGGCGGTCGCCTCGGGCGGCACGGCCCTGGCGATCGAGCGGATCGCCTACCGTCCGCTGCGGCGCAAGAACGCGCCGCCGCTGATCTTCCTGATCACCGCGATCGGCCTCTCCCTGGTGCTGGTCGAGGTCTTCGGCCTGCTCCTGCCCGACGTGGCCGGCGGCGCGCTGCCGTCGCTGTTCGGCCGGGCCCGGCAGATCGTCGGCATGCCGACGATCATCAACCAGGAGACCCTGTTCCAGATCGGCGGCACGTCGATCACCAACATCCAGGTGATCGTGTTCGTCTCGGCCGTGGTGATGATGGCGCTGCTGGACTGGTTCATCAACCGCACCCGGTACGGCCGGGGCGTGCGGGCGGTGGCGCAGAACCCGGAGACGGCCGCGCTGATGGGCGTCAACCAGGAGCGCGTGATCATGCTGATCTTCGTGCTGGGCGGCATCATGGCCGGCGCGGCCGCGCTGCTGTGGAGCATGCGCTTCGGCTTCACGCAGAACAGCATCGGCTTCGTGCTCGGCCTCAAGGCGTTCACGGCCGCGGTCCTCGGCGGTATCGGCAACCTGCGGGGTGCGCTGGTGGGTGGTCTGTTCCTCGGCATCGTCGAGGTCTACGGCGCCACGCTCTTCGCCTCCAACTGGGAGGACGTCATCGCCTTCGTAGTGCTGATCGTGGTGCTGATGTTCCGCCCGACCGGCCTGTTGGGTGAGTCGCTCGGGAGGGCCCGCGCATGATCGACAAGATCCGGACCGCAGATCGCCGTCGGGTCAGCCTGCTGACCTCCGTCGGTGACCGATTCAGGGCGCTGCCGAAGTGGCAGCGGGGCCTGGCGCTCCTGGCCCTGGTGGCGTTCCTGTACTACCTGCCGCTGCTCGGTATCCCCGGCCTGACCTGGCTGCGGACCGACTCGATCGCCGGTGGCAACAACTGGGCCGGCGTGCTCTTCGTCTGCGCCATCTACGTGCTGGTCGCGATCGGTCTGAACGTGGTGGTCGGCCTGGCCGGCCTGCTGGACCTCGGCTACATCGGCTTCTTCGCCATCGGGGCGTACAGTGTCGCGCTCTTCGGCTCGGTCAACTCGCCGGTGGTGAAGTGGATCCAGCGGGAGTTCGACCTGCCGGAGACCTGGGCGGTGACGTGGGCGATCTGCCTGTTCATCGCGATCGTCCTCACGCTGATCTCCGGCGTGCTGCTGGGCTGGCCGACGCTGCGGCTGCGCGGTGACTACCTGGCGATCGTGACGCTGGGCTTCGGCGAGATCATCCGAATCGTCGCCCGCAACTCCAACGGCCTGACCAACGGTCCGCAGGGCATCTCCGCGATCCCGGGGCCGGAGGGTCCGCCGTCGGCGGAAAACCAGGTCTTCGGCCTGATCGACGCGAAGCCCTGGTACTGGCTGGCCATCACGGCGGTGCTGTTGATGGTCTTCGCCGTGCGCCGGCTGGAGCACAGCCGGGTCGGCCGGGCCTGGCTCGCCGTGCGCGAGGACGAGGACGCCGCCGCGGTGATGGGGGTCTACCCGTTCAAGTTCAAGCTCTGGGCGTTCGCCATCGGCGCGGCGCTCGGCGGCCTGTCCGGGTTCCTCTTCGCCAGCCGTAACGCGTTCATCGACCCGACCCAGTTCAACGTGAACCTGTCGATCCTCTTCGTCGCCATGGTCGTGGTCGGCGGCTCGGGGAACATGGTGGGAGTGTCGCTCGGAGCGGTGCTGCTCGCCTACCTGCCCGAGCGGTTCCGGGAAATCGCCGACTACCGTTGGCTGGCCTTCGGTCTGGCCATGGTGCTGGTCATGATCCTGCGTCCGCAGGGCCTGATCCCCAGCCGACGGCGGACCCGGGAACTGAAGGATCGCGCGGCGGAAGCAGAGGAGGCGCCCGCTCATGTCTGACGAGACCACCGGCACCGTGGCGCCGAAGATCCCGACCCAGCCGGGGCCTCGCCCTGTGCTGCTCGAGGTGGACGACGTCACGCTGCGGTTCGGCGGCGTGGTCGCCCTCGACAAGATCAATTTTCAGATCCACGAGGGTGAGATCCTGGGACTGATCGGGCCGAACGGCGCGGGCAAGACCACCAGCTTCAACGTGATGACCGGGGTGTACAAGCCGACCTCCGGGGCGGTCCGGTTCCGCGGTGAGCGGGTCACCGGCCGCAAGCCCCACCAGATCAGCAGGATGGGCATCTCCCGGACGTTCCAGAACATCCGGCTCTTCCCGGAGATGACCGCGCTGGAGAACGTCATCGTCGGGACGGACTCCCGGCACAAGACCAGCGTGCCGGGGGCGCTGTTCCGGCTCTACCGGGTCCGGCCCAAGCCGGAGGAGCTGCCGCAGGTCACCGCCGAGTCCGGGATCGTCCGGACCTGGCAGCAGGTGCGCCGGGCGTGCGCGAAGACCTTCGGGTTGTCGCGGCACATCCTGGAGGAGCGGGCCGCCGAGGCCAAGGCGCTGGAGCTGCTGCGCTTCGTCGGCATCGCCGACCGGGCCAACGACGCGGCACGCAACCTGCCGTACGGGTACCAGCGTCGACTGGAGATCGCCCGGGCGCTGGCCACCGAGCCGAAGCTGATCTGCCTGGACGAGCCGGCCGCCGGCTTCAACCCGGCCGAGAAGGAAGAGCTGCTCACTCTGATCCGGAAGATCCGCGACAAGGGGCTGACCGTGCTGCTCATCGAGCACGACATGCGCCTGGTCATGGGCGTCACCGACCGGATCGTGGTGCTGGAGTTCGGCCGCAAGATCGCCGAAGGGGCGCCCGCCGAGGTCAGTCGGAACCCGAAGGTGATCGCCGCATACCTGGGGGAGTCCGCCGATGACGCTGCTTGAGCTCGACAACGTGACGGTGTCGTACGGGCGCATCGAGGCCCTGCACGGCATCAGCCTGACCGTCAACGAGGGCGAGGTGGTGGCCCTGATCGGCGCGAACGGCGCCGGCAAGACCACCACCATGCGGGCCATCTCCGGGACCCGGGCGCTCGCCGGCGGCCGGATCACCTTCAACGGTGAGGACATCAGCAAGCTCCGGGCCGACCTGCGGGTGGTCCGGGGGCTGTGCCAGTCCCCCGAGGGCCGGCAGATCTTCCCCGGCATGACCGTGATGGAGAACCTGGACATGGGGGCGTACACCCGGCGGGACTCCGCCGGCATCGCCGCCGACCTGGACCGGGTGCTGACCCTCTTCCCGCGGTTGGCCGAACGGCGCAAGCAGGCCGGCGGCACGCTCTCCGGCGGCGAGCAGCAGATGCTCGCCGTCGGCCGGGCGCTGATGAGCCGGCCGAAGCTGCTGCTGCTCGACGAGCCGTCGATGGGCCTGGCCCCGATGGTCATCCGGCAGATCTTCGACATCATCACGGAGATCAACCAGCAGGGCACCACGATCCTGCTGGTGGAGCAGAACGCGCAGCAGGCGCTCTCCCGGGCCCACCGGGGTTACGTGCTGGAGACCGGCCGGATCGTGAAGGAGGGGTCCGGTCAGGACCTGCTCACCGACCCGGCGGTCAAGGAGGCGTACCTCGGCGTCGCCTGAGGCGTCGTACCGTCGGCGGCCGTCCGTCCCCTCGCGGGGCGGGCGGCCGTCCGGCGTTCGCCCGGATGTCGGTTTTCGCCGACGGCGCGGTGCCGCCGGCGGGGGTTGTCGGCGGTACGGACTAGAGTCGCTGCCGTGACAGCTACGACGCCGCGCCTGCTCCTCGTCGACGGACACTCCCTGGCATACCGGGCCTTCTTCGCTCTGCCGGTGGAAAACTTCTCCACCACGACCGGGCAGCCGACCAACGCGGTCTACGGCTTCACCTCGATGCTGATCAACGTGCTCCGCGACGAGCAGCCCACCCACATCGTCGTCGCCTTCGACGTCTCCCGCCGCTCCTTCCGCACCGACAAGTACGCGGAGTACAAGGCCGGCCGCAGCGAGACCCCGTCGGACTTCAAGGGCCAGGTCAGCCTGGTCAAGGAGGTGCTGGCGGCGCTGCGCATCCCGGTGGTGGAGAAGGAGGGCTACGAGGCCGACGACGTCATCGCCACCCTCGCCTGCCAGGCCCGGGACCAGGGCATGTCGGTGCTGATCAGCACCGGTGACCGGGACGCGTTCCAGCTCGTCGGTAACCAGATCACCGTGCTCTACCCGCGCAAGGGCGTCTCCGACCTGGCCCGGATGGACCCGGCGGCGATCGAGGCGAAGTACGGCGTCGCTCCGCAGCGCTACCGCGACCTGGCCGCCCTGGTCGGTGAGACCAGCGACAACCTGCCCGGCATCCCGGGCGTCGGCCCGAAGACCGCGGCCAAGTGGATCAACACCTACGGCGGGGTCGAGGGCGTCATCGCCCGGGCCGACGAGATCAAGGGCAAGGCCGGCGACAGCCTGCGCGAGCGGCTGGCCGACGTGATCCGCAACTACGAGATCAACTGCCTGGTCTCCGACCTGGAGCTGCCGGTCCGTCCCGAGGACGCCCGTTGGCAGGGCTGGGACCGGGAGGCCGTGCACCAGGTCTTCGACACCCTCCAGTTCCGCATCCTGCGCGACCGGCTCTACCAGTACCTGGAGGCCGTCGAGCCGGAGGCCGAGGCCGGGTTCGACCTGGCCGGCGAGGTGCTGACCGAGCCGGGGGCGCTGGCCGGCTGGCTGGAGACGCACGCCCCGGCCGGCACCCCGGTGGGGCTGGCGGTCAAGCTCGACACCGGCCCCAACCGCCGGCACACCGCCTCGGTGACCGGCCTCGCGCTGGCCACCGCCGGCGGGGCGGCCGCCTGGTGCGACCCGGCCCGGCTGGAGCCGGCCGACGAGGCGGCGCTGGGCGGCTGGCTGGCCGACGCCGCGCGCCCCAAGGTTTTGCACGACAGCAAGCCCGCGGTGCTCGCGCTGGGCGCGCACGGCTGGTCGCTGGAGGGCATCGCCCGCGACACCCAGATCGCCGCCTACCTGGCCCGCCCCGACCAGCGCTCCTACGACCTGACCGACCTGGCCCTGCGGTACCTGCACCGCGAGCTGCGGGTCGACGCCCCGGAGACCGGTCAGCTCACCCTCGACGGGCTGGGCAACGACGGCGAGGCTGAGCAGAACCTCATGCTCCAGGCCCGGGCCACCCTCGACCTGGCCGACGCGATCGACGCCGAGCTGTCCCGCGACGGCGAGCAGTCCGCCCGGCTGATGGCCGGGGTGGAGCTGCCGCTGATGCGGGTGCTCGCCGGCATGGAGCGGGTCGGCATCGCCGCCGACACGCAGTACCTGTCGGAGCTGGAGGCGCACTTCGCGGCCGAGGTGAAGGCCGCGGCGCAGGGCGCGTACGAGGCGGTGGGCCGGGAGTTCAACCTCGGCTCGCCCAAGCAGCTGCAGGAGATCCTCTTCGGCGAGCTGGGCCTGCCCAAGACCAAGAAGATCAAGACCGGCTACACCACCGACGCCGACGCGCTCCAGTGGCTCTACGCGCAGAACCCGCACCCGGTGCTGGAGCACCTGCTGCGCCACCGCGACGTCGCCAAGCTCAAGTCGACCGTGGACGGCCTGCTCAAGTCCGTCTCCGACGACGGCCGCATCCACACCACCTTCAACCAGACGGTGGCGGCCACCGGCCGGCTCTCGTCCACCGAGCCCAACCTGCAGAACATCCCCATCCGCACGGAGGAGGGGCGGCGGATCCGCCGGGCCTTCGTGGTGGGGGAGGGCTACGAGTGCCTGCTCACCGCCGACTACAGCCAGATCGAGATGCGGATCATGGCGCACCTGTCGTCGGACGACGCGCTGATCGAGGCGTTCAACTCCGGCCACGACTTCCACGCCGCCACCGCCTCGTCGGTCTTCGCCGTGCCGGTCGCCGAGGTCACCGCGGACCAGCGTCGCAAGATCAAGGCGATGAACTACGGCCTGGCGTACGGGCTGAGCGCGTTCGGCCTCTCCCAGCAGCTCGGGATCAGCGCCGAGGAGTCGCGCGGGCTGATGGAGAACTACTTCGCCGGCTTCGGCGGGATCCGCGACTACCTGCACGAGGTGGTCGCCCGGGCCCGGCAGGACGGCTACACCTCCACCATCCTGGGCCGCCGGCGATACCTGCCCGACCTGGGCAGCGACAACCGGCAGCGCCGGGAGATCGCCGAGCGGATGGCGCTCAACGCCCCGATCCAGGGTTCCGCCGCCGACATCATCAAGGTCGCCATGTTGCACGTCGACACCGCGCTGCGCGACGCCGGCCTGCGCTCCCGGATGCTGCTCCAGGTGCACGACGAGCTGGTCTTCGAGGTGGCCCCGGGCGAGCGGGAGGAGCTGGAGGCGCTGGTGCGCCGGGAGATGGGTGCGGCGTACCCGCTGTCGGTGCCGCTGGAGGTGTCCGTCGGCGAGGGGCGGGACTGGAACAGCGCCGACCACTGACGGGTCAGGGCCGGGCCGGGTCCGCCGGGCCGCGGGGCAGCGCCTCGCGGCCTCGGGAGCCCGGCTCCGGTCGTCGCACAGGGGCGCGAGTCAGCGTCCGGGTCCCCGGCGCTCCTTCGGCGGTGTGCCGTGCCGTTCGAGGGCCCGCCGGGACGGGCCGCCCGGGGGCGGAAGCGGACCCTTGAGGGGGTCGTGGCCCCAGTTCATCAGGGACCAGCGCCACTTGGTGTCGCGGACGTCGCCGGAGGGGCGCTGGGCCATGTGCCGGCGGACGTACCCGACCACCTTGCGCATGTGCTTGTAGTCGCCCTCCGAGAGTTCGCCGCGCTTACGGCGCAGCAGATCGATGATCCTCCGGCCGGACTCGTGACCGACCGACTCGCCGCCCCCGGAACGACCGCCCTTGTGCCAGCCCACCTGCTTGGACTCGTCGGTCTGCAGCCAGCTCGACAGCTCACCGGGCTTCATGTTCACCGCCTCGGTGAACTCCCGGTAGGTGTCCTGCCCGTCATCAACTCGACTCATGGCGCAGCACCTCCGGTCGGTGGGCGGCGTCCCGGCCTGAGTGGTCGTTGCGGATCCGGTACTGCGGGTCCTCCGGCGACGCGTTCACGGTGCGCCCCCGCACGTGCGTCCGCTCGGTGATCTTCTCCTTGACCACGCCGTACGCCCGACCGCTGTGACTGGCCCAGGAGACGTGGTCGCCCGTCTGGAACTCCTTCTCGGCCATGCCCGCCGGGTACCCGCCGTCGATGCACCGAAACGACGCCCGCGGGCTATGGGGTGATCTCGGCGACCGGGAGCTTGATCTCGAACGGCTCGGTCAGTTCGATCAGCTCGGCGCTGTCGGCCATCAGCTCGTACTGCCGCTCGCCGCCGGGGCCGACCCGGTCGCCAATCCGGTACGCGTAGACGTGCACCGGGTCCTGCTCGATGCGCCAGTAGAAAGGGATGCCGGCGGCGGCGTACTCGCCCGGTTTGGCGAACCGGTCGACCCGCCGGGTGCCAGGCGAGACGATCTCCACCGCGAGCACGACGTCGGAGGGCCGGAGCCGGAACCGGTCGGCCGGCACCTCGGCGCGGTACAGCAGCACATCCGGCTGGCGGCTGGTGTTGGGGCTCAGCCCGACTCCGACCGCCTGGGCGACGCGCAGGCGGGCCGGAACCCGGGAGTGGAGCCACAGTCGCAGCAGGAACGAGATGTCCTGATGGCCCAGGGTCGGGGAGGGTGTCACCTGGATTACTCCGTCGACGAGTTCGACGCGGGGGGCGTCGTCCGGGAGGGCGAGCAGGTCCTCCAGCGTGTAGTCGGCACGCTGCTGCCGCATCGGATCCGGACACCAGGGGCCAGGTGATGTCGGGATGGGCTCGGCGCTCATGGGGGGAGCCTAGCGCCGCGGCGGGGGACAGGGCCCGCACCAGGAGTGCGACGGGCTCATGCCGCGGGTTTCTCGGTGACGAAGATGGCGGTGCCGGGGAAGAGCCGGCCGCGCAGCGGGCTCCACTGCCCCCAGATCCCCTCGTGTCCCTCCGGCCACTCCGGCTCGACCAGGTCGACCAGGCGGAACCCCGCCCCGACCAGTTCCCGGACCCGGTCGCCCAGGGTGCGGTGCTGCTCGACGTAGGTGGCGACGCCGCGCTCGTCCTGCTCGACGTAGGGCGAGCGGTCGAAGTACGAGTGCACGGCGGTGAGGCCGCCCTCGCCCGGGTCGTCGAGGAAGATCCAGCGCATCGGGTGGGTCACCGAGAACACCCACCGGCCGCCCGGGCGCAGCACCCGGGCCACCTCGGCCATCAGCGCGGCCGAGTCCTCGACGAAGGGGATCGCGCCGAAGGCGGTGCAGGCGATGTCGAACGCCCCGTCGGCGAAGGGCAGCGCCAGCGCGTCGGCCTGCACCAGCGGTACGCGTACCCCGGTGGTGGCGGCGGCCTGCGCGGCGTGCCGCAGCATGCCGGCGGAGAGGTCGAACGCGACCGGGCGGGCGCCCTGGGTGGCCAGCCAGCGCGCGCACGCCGCGGCACCGCAGCCGACCTCCAGGACGCGGCGGCCGGCGACCTCGCCGAGGAGGCGGGCGTCGGACTCGCGCAGGCCCTCCGGGCACCAGACGAAGTCGACGTCGCCGAGGAACCCGCCGTGCTCGGCCTGGTAGTCGTCGGCGTCGGTGTCCCACCAGCCCCGGTTGGCCCGGCGGGTCTCCGCGTCGCCGACCCGCCGTCGGGTCACCCTGTCGTCGTCCACCCGCTCACGCTAGGCCCTGCCGTGGCCGCCGCCGACGGCGACCGGCCCGGCGCGCGGGACCGAGGGGACGGGGTCGGCGCGCGCACGCGGCGGTGCGCTACCTTCTCTGCCCGTGGGGCGGGTGTGACAAGGGAGACAGTCGAGACGCTTTGACACCGAAATCTCCCGTTTCGCAGCTGACGAGGTCGCGAGGACACGGGAGGCCTTGCACGCTGTGGTAATGCAGCGGGTAGGCTAGACGATGCGCTCGCGGATCGTGTGCCTCGGCAGGGAGCAGGTGCGCGGTCACCGGAGCCACTAATGATCTTCACTTCGATCGTTCGGTGTGCCCGGAGGCGGATCCGCTGGCGCGAAATGGTCACCGCGATACCACGCCTGCTGTGACAACCCATCCGACCGGAGCAACCGCCCACATGACGAGCAGCATCGAGGCCCCCTCGAGCGCCACCCGGGTCACCCACGACGATCTCGGTTCCGAGGAGGCTTTCCTCGCCGCGATCGACGAGACCATCAAGTACTTCAACGACGGCGACATTGTCGAAGGCACCGTCGTCAAGGTCGATCGGGACGAGGTCCTGCTCGACATCGGCTACAAGACCGAGGGCGTCATTCCCTCTCGGGAGTTGTCGATCAAGCACGACGTGGACCCCGCCGAGGTCGTTTCGGTCGGTGACCACATCGAGGCCCTGGTCCTCCAGAAGGAGGACAAGGAGGGTCGTCTGATCCTCTCCAAGAAGCGGGCGCAGTACGAGCGGGCCTGGGGCACGATCGAGAAGATCAAGGACGAGGACGGCGTCGTCCGCGGTTCGGTCATCGAGGTGGTCAAGGGTGGCCTCATCCTCGACATCGGGCTGCGCGGCTTCCTGCCCGCCTCCCTGGTCGAGATGCGGCGGGTGCGCGACCTGCAGCCGTACGTCGGCCGTGAGCTCGAGGCCAAGATCATCGAGCTGGACAAGAACCGCAACAACGTGGTCCTGTCCCGCCGGGCCTGGCTGGAGCAGACGCAGTCCGAGGTGCGCACCGAGTTCCTCAACAAGCTGCAGAAGGGCCAGGTCCGCAAGGGCGTCGTCTCTTCGATCGTCAACTTCGGCGCGTTCGTCGACCTGGGCGGCGTGGACGGCCTGGTGCACGTCTCCGAGCTCTCCTGGAAGCACATCGACCACCCGTCCGAGGTCGTCGAGGTGGGCCAGGAGGTCGAGGTCGAGGTCCTGGACGTCGACCTGGACCGCGAGCGGGTCTCGCTGTCGCTGAAGGCGACCCAGGAGGACCCGTGGCGGCAGTTCGCCCGCACCCACGCGATCCAGCAGATCGTGCCGGGTAAGGTCACCAAGCTGGTGCCGTTCGGCGCCTTCGTCCGGGTGGACGACGGCATCGAGGGCCTGGTCCACATCTCCGAGCTGGCCGAGCGCCACGTGGAGATCCCGGAGCAGGTCGTGCAGGTCGGCTCCGAGGTCATGGTCAAGGTTATCGACATCGACCTGGAGCGCCGCCGGATCTCGCTGTCGCTCAAGCAGGCCAACGAGGGCTTCGTCGAGGGCGAGGAGCACTTCGACCCGACCCTCTACGGCATGGCCGCGACGTACGACGCCGAGGGCAACTACATCTACCCGGAGGGCTTCGACCCGGAGACGGGCGAGTGGCTCGAGGGGTACGACAAGCAGCGCGAGACCTGGGAGAACCAGTACGCCGAGGCGCGTCAGCGCTGGGAGGCCCACACCAAGCAGGTGCAGACCTCTCGGGCCGCCGACGCCGAGGCCGCTGCCAACCCGGCTCCGGCCGTGTCGACCGGTGGCACCACCACCACGACCAGCACGGCCCCGAGCCGTCAGGCCGAGGAGCCGGCCGGCACCCTGGCCACCGACGAGGCGCTCGCCGCTCTGCGGGAGAAGCTCGCCGGCGGCAAGTGACCCGGTGACAACTCCAGCTCGACGCGGCTGACGCCGCGCAGCGACCTGGAGCCGTCACTGACGACGACGGGCCCCGTTCCCGCGATCCGGTACACCACCGGGTCGCGGGGGCGGGGCCTTCGCGCGTCTCGGGGCCTCTCCGTGGGCCGGCCGCGGCCGCGCGGGTGGCTTGATCCACCCCGTTTGCGGCGGTTGGGGGTGTCCCGAGCCCCGGACACCCCCAACCGCCGCAAAGGGGGTGGACACCGCCGTCGCCCGCCCGACGCGGTTTGGTGCTGTGGACCGTGATCCGGTTGACTGGTCCGGTGCTGATGGTGGGACTGACCGGAGGGATCGGCTCCGGCAAGAGCGCCGTCTCGGCCCGGCTGGCCGAGCGGGGCGCGGTGGTCATCGACGCCGACCTGGTCGCCCGCGAGGTGGTCGCCCCGGGCACCGAGGGGCTGGGAGAGGTCGTCGCCGCCTTCGGCGACCGGGTGCTCGACGCCGGGGGCGCGCTGGACCGGGCGGCGCTGGGCGCGGTGGTCTTCGGGGACGAGGCGGCCCGCCGCCGGCTGGAGGCGATCACCCACCCGCGGGTGCGGGCGCGCACCGCCGAGCTGGCCGCCGCGGCACCTGCGGACGCGGTGGTGGTCAACGACGTACCGCTGCTGGTCGAGGTGGGGCTCGCGCCGACGTACCACCTGGTGGTCGTCGTGCAGACGGCCGTGGCCACCCGGCTGGAGCGACTGGAACGCGACCGGGGCATGCCCCGCGCGGAGGCGGAGCGGCGGATCGCCGCGCAGGCCGACGACGCCCGGCGGCGCGCGGCGGCCGACGTGGTGCTCACCAACGACGGGTCCCTCGATGAGCTGCAGGCGGCCGTGGACGCCCTCTGGCGGGACCGGCTGCTGCCCTACGAGCGCAACGTCCGCGAGCGGCGGGCGGTCCACCCGGAGCGCGTCGAGCTGACCGAGCCGGACCCGACCTGGCCCCAGCAGTACGCCCGGCTGGCCGGCCGGATCCGGCACGCGGTCGCCCCGACGGACCTGCGCGTCGACCACATCGGCTCGACCGCGGTGCCCGGTGTCGCCGCGAAGGACGTGATCGACGTCCAGCTCACCGTGCCGTCGCTGGCGGAGGCGGACGGTCCGCTCGCCGACCGGCTCGCCCGGGCCGGTTTCCCGCGGCTGCCGGGCGAGTGGTGGGACAACCCCCGTCCGGCCGGTGACGGGCGCTGGGAGAAGCGGTTGCACGGCAGCGCCGACCCGGGGCGTCCGGTCCATCTCCACCTGCGGGTGGCCGGCTCGCCCGGCTGGCGGTACGCCCTGCTGATGCGGGACCACCTGCGCGCCGACCCGGACCAGCGGGCCGCCTACCTGATGCTGAAGCGGGAGCTGGTGGCCTCGGCGCCGGACAGCGGCGCGTACGCGACGGCCAAGGATCCGTGGTTCGACGAGGAGTGCCTGCGGGCCGAGCAGTGGGCGGCGCAGACCGGCTGGCGACCCTGACCGGTCAGCGGCGACCCGCCGGGCGGGCCCGTGCCGCCGGTGCCTTGGGGGCGGGCGGCCCGGGTCGGGGCGGCACGATTCCCGCCGGCACCGCCTCCGGCGTGAGGTCCAGCTGTGCCCAGGCGCCCGCGCGGGTGCGCAGCTCCAGCCGGCGCGGCAGTCCGGTGCGGTCCAGCCAGTAGCGAAACCGCAGGCCCTGGGCGCGCAGCTCGACCACCTCGACCACCCGGCCGCCGACCCGGTCGGTGCGCAGCCGCACAGCGGCGCCGGGTCGGGCGGGTGCCGTCTGCGCCCGCAGCGCCGCGTCGACCAGCAGGTCGAGGTCGTCCAACGGGCGGGCGCTGGTCCGCCAGGCGGCGCCGGCCGGCGGGGGCAGCGGCGGCCCGTTGAGCCCGGCGCCGCCGTCACCCGGCCCGACCGGCACCTCCGCCCGGGCGAAGCCGCCCCGGTCGCGCCGCAGCAGGGTACGCCGGCCGAGGGTGTCCAGCTCGGCCACCGACAGGTAGGCCACCCCGCCCGTCCAGCTCAACCACCCCGAGCCGCGCAGGTTGGCGGCGGTGCCGAGCGGGACGGCGACGGTGACCGCGGCGCCGGGCTGCGCCCTCAGCCGGGCGGGCAGCCGGGCCAGCCGGTCCGCCTCGACGTCGGTGAGCGCGCGGGGCAGCCCGGGCCGGCCGCCCAGCGCGTCGACCGGCCAGATGGCGGGCCGGTCGGTGCGGTCCAGCTCGACGGCGACGACCTGCCCGCCGGGGAGCCGCCCCTCCCACCGGTGCAGCCGGGAGTCGCGGTCGACCCACCAGCGGGGGTCGCCGTCGCCGGCCGCCGGCGGAGCGGACGGACCGGCCGTCGGGTCGGCGGCGACCCTGCGTCCGGGCAGCAAGGCCTGGAGGACGTCCACCGGCTCCCCGGCGAGCGTCTCCCGTCCCACCCATCGACCCGCGCCGTGGCGCAGCGGGTCGGCCGGCTCGGCCCGGTCCGCGCTCAGCCGGAACAGCACGTCGAGCGCTCCGGCGAGCGCCCGGTCGGCGGGCAGCTCGCGCAGTCGCCAGCGGTCCGCCGGGGGCACCGGCGGCGGCAGGGCCGGCGTCGGGACCGCGGCGGGATCGGGGCGGACCACCACGACCGAGGGCGTCGCCTGCAGCAGCCCCCGGTCGCCGCCCGCGCCCGGACCGCCCACGTCGAGGTAGGCCAGGGGCCGGGCCCAGTCGATCCAACCGACCAGGTCGGTGCGGGCGGCGCCGGCCCCGACGGTCACCCGGACCCCGGCCCGCACGTCGCGGTAATTGGTGACCCGGGTCGCGGCCAGCCGCTCGGCCTCGACCGCGGTCAGGGCCCGGGCCGGCTCGCCCGGCGGCGCCCAGCTCAGCAGGCCGCCGACCAGCGCTGCGGCGGAGGCGGCGGCGACCACGCCGAGCGCCGCCAGGGCGGTGCGCCGGCGCGCGGGCTGATCGGGGGCGGGACCGAGGGCGGTCAGGGCCGCCGCGGTGGGCCGGGCGTGCCGGGCGGGCTCGCGCCGCCGCCGGCCCGGCCGGCGGCGGCGACCCCCGGCGCCGTGGTCGGCACCTCCCGGCCCGCCGCCGCTGCCGACGAAGACGGGGATACGGGTGGACGGGTGCGCGGTCGGCCGCCCGGCGACGGGGCGGCCGGGGGACGGGCCCGTCGGGGCGGGCGGGGGCGGCCGGTCGGGGGAGGTCTCCACGAGTGGTTGAACGCCCGGCGGCGGCGAGGGTGACGAGCGCGCCGGGGAAGGGGGCAGGGGCGCTCGCGGCGGCCGGTCTGCGCCTTGAGCGCGACCACGTCGGGTGCGCACGCCGGCGATGTCCGGGTGCTGCGACCTCCTGTGCCGGGGGTGGGAGCCCGTGAGAGCCCGGCCACCGGCCCGGTCGGCCGCCGCGAGCGGCCTACGGAGTTCAGGCTAGCGCGGTGGGATGTGGGCCACAATGGGAATATCGAAGCCGATCACGGACCCGCGGTAGTCGCGGCGGAGTGTCGGACCTCCGGCGTACCGTTGATGTCATGGCGCTCGACATTCCCCGGCTCGACGGCCGCTTCCAGGTCGTCAGCGAGTTTCAGCCGGCCGGCGACCAACCGACGGCCATCGACGATCTTGAGCGTCGGGTCCGGCGCGGCGACCGCAACACCGTGCTGCTCGGCGCGACCGGCACCGGCAAGAGCGCCACCACGGCGTGGCTCGTCGAGCGGCTGCAACGCCCCACGCTGGTGCTCGCCCCCAACAAGACGCTCTGCGCCCAGCTGGCCAAGGAGTTCAGCGAGCTGCTCCCGCACAACGCGGTGGAGTACTTCGTCTCCTACTACGACTACTACCAGCCCGAGGCGTACATCCCGCAGACCGACACCTACATCGAGAAGGACTCCTCGATCAACGAGGAGGTCGAGCGGCTGCGCCACTCGGCCACCATGTCCCTGCTCACCCGCCGCGACGTGATCGTGGTCGCCACGGTCTCCGCCATCTACGGCCTGGGCACCCCGGAGGAATACCTGGACCGCGCGGTCCGGGTCGCCGTCGGGCAGGAGCTCGACCGCGACCAGTTGCTGCGCCGGCTGGTCGACATCCAGTACACCCGCAACGACATGGCCTTCCAGCGGGGCACCTTCCGGGTCCGGGGCGACACCCTGGAGATCATCCCGGCGTACGAGGAGCTGGCGGTCCGGGTGGAGCTCTTCGGTGACGAGGTGGAGAAGCTCTACTACCTCAACCCGCTCACCGGTGACGTGGTCCGCGAGGTCGACCAGCTGGTCATCTTCCCGGCCACCCACTACGCGGCCGGCCCGGAGCGGATGGAGCGGGCGATCCGCGACATCGAGACCGAGCTGGGCGAGCGGCTGGCCGAGCTGGAGCGGCAGGGCAAGCTGCTGGAGGCCCAGCGGCTGCGGATGCGCACCACCTACGACATCGAGATGATGCGGCAGGTCGGCTTCTGCTCCGGCATCGAGAACTACTCGATGCACATGGACGGCCGGCTGCCCGGCAGCCCGCCGCACTGCCTGCTCGACTACTTCCCGGACGACTTCCTCACCGTGGTCGACGAGTCGCACGTGACCATCCCGCAGATCGGCGGCATGTACGAGGGCGACGCGTCCCGCAAGCGGATGCTGATCGACCACGGGTTCCGGCTGCCCAGTGCCGCCGACAACCGGCCGCTGCGCTTCGACGAGTTCCTGGAGCGGGTCGGCCAGATGGTCTTCCTCTCCGCCACCCCCGGCCCGTGGGAGCTGGAGCAGGCCCAGGGCGAGTTCGTCGAGCAGGTGATCCGCCCGACCGGCCTGATCGACCCGGAGGTCGTGATCAAGCCCACCAAGGGCCAGATCGACGACCTGATGCACGAGATCAAGCTGCGCACCGAGCGCGACGAGCGGGTGCTGGTCACCACGCTGACCAAGAAGATGGCCGAGGACCTCTCCGACTACCTGCTGGAGAACGGCATCCGGGTACGCTACCTGCACTCCGAGGTCGACACGCTGCGCCGGGTCGAGCTGCTGCGCGAGCTGCGCAAGGGCGACTACGACGTGCTGGTCGGCATCAACCTGCTCCGGGAGGGCCTCGACCTGCCCGAGGTCTCGCTGGTCGCGATCCTCGACGCCGACAAGGAGGGCTTCCTGCGCAGCGGCCGGTCGCTGATCCAGACCATCGGCCGGGCCGCCCGGAACGTCTCCGGCCAGGTCCACATGTACGCCGACAAGATTACTCCGTCGATGGCGGACGCGATCGACGAGACCGACCGGCGGCGGGCCAAGCAGATCGCGCACAACGAGGCGCACGGCATCAGCCCGGAGCCGCTGCGCAAGAAGATCCACGACATTCTCGACGACATCTACCGCGAGGCGGAGGACACCGAGAACAGCCGGGTCGGCGGGGCGGTGCGCCAGCTCTCCCGGGGCAAGGCCCCGGTCAAGGAGACCCGCAGCCGCAGTCGGGCCGGTGCAGCCGGCCCGTCCCGGGAGGGGATGGCCCGCGCCGACCTGGCGCAGCTCATCCAGGAGCTCAACGACCAGATGCTGGCCGCCGCCCGGGAGCTGCAGTTCGAGCTGGCCGCCCGGATCCGCGACGAGGTCGCCGACCTCAAGAAGGAACTGCGCGGGATGGACGCCGCGGGCGTGAAGTAAGGGGCACCCGAGCCCGCCACGTCCGCTGGGCGCGGACGTGGCGGGCGCCTTTGTGCGCCTCCCGCGGGCCTCGGGTGGTTGCGGTGCGCAAGCGAGGTATTGCCCTGGGTGACGGTCCTGCGTACCCTCCGTCGTGGGGAGGCCGGGATGCCGTTGTCATCGAGTCCTGTCATTCGACGTGCGCGACTCGGCGCCGAGTTGCGCCAGCTGCGCAGACGGGAGGCGCTCACCCTGGAACAGGTGTGTGGGCTGCTGGGCTGGGCCTCCACTTCGAAGCTGTCCCGCATCGAGCTGGGGCAGAGCCGGCCGGACCTCGCCGACGTGCTCGACCTGCTGGACGTCTACCAGGTGCCGTCGCCGCAGCGGGAGGCGCTGATCGTCATCGCCCGCGACGCCGCGACCAGCCGGGGCTGGTGGAAGGCGCTCGGCGAGATGCACGAGCGGCAGCGCACCTACGCCGAGCTGGAGGCGGGGGCGGCGACCATCGTGGAGTACCAGCCGGCCGTGGTGCCCGGCCTGCTCCAGGCGCCGGGGTACGCCCGGCTGCGGGTCCTGGCGGGCCGGCTGCTGCACCCGGACGTCGACGTGGAGGCCGACGTGCGGGCCCGGCTGGTTCGCCAGGAGGTGCTGCGCCGCCCCGATCCGCCGCGCTACACCGGCCTGCTCGACGAGCGGGTCTGCGATCCGGCCGGCGTCCCGGTCGAGGTCTGGCAGGAGCAGTTGGCGCACCTGCTCGCCGTGGCCGACCTGCCCAACGTGACGATCCGGGTGGTGCCCCGCACGGCCGCCCCGCCCGGCGCGGTGCACGCGCTGACCGCCTACTCCTGTTACTCCTTCCCGGACCCGGCGGACCCGCGCACGGTGATGGTGGAGACGCTCACCAGCGACGTGCGGCTGGTGACCGACGCCGACGTCGCCCGCTACGAGCGGATGACCGACTGGCTGTCGGGGGTGGCGTTGAGCGGCGAGGAGACCGTGGCGCTGCTGCGCCACCGGGCCGCCGAGGCCGCCAACGGCGCGTGGCCGGGCAGCGTCGAGGGGGAGCCGGCGGGGCGCGTCGGGTGAGGGGTGCTCAGCGGTGCCGCTCGAAGCCGCCCTCGGAGTCGATCACCTGACCGGTGATCCAGTCTGCCTCCGGTGAGCAGAGGAAGCGGACCAGCCGGGCGGCGTCGGTGGGGGTGCCCCAGCGCCCGCCGGGGAAGAGCGCGGCCACGGCGGCGTGCACGTCCGGTGGGGCGTAGCCGGTGTCGGTCGGCCCGGGATTGACGCAGTTGACCGTGATGCCGCAGGGCATCAGCAGCGGGGCGAGCTGGGCGGTCAGGTTCTCCACGCCGGCCTTGCTGGCGGCGTACGCCAGCTCGCCGGGCATCGGGCCGAGCCGCTGCCCGCTGGAGAAGAGCACCAGCCGGCCGCCCGAGCCGGCGGTGAACGCGGCGGCGAACGCCTCGGCGAGCAGCAGCGTGGCCCGGACGTTGACCAGCAGGTGCCGGTCGATCTCGGTGGCGTCGAGCGCGCCGAGCGGGGTGTGGGTGGAGTACGCGTGCACGGCCACCACCGCGTCGAGCCGACCGTGCCGGCGTACCGCCTCGGCGACCAGTGCGGCGGGCGCGGCCGGGTCGAGCAGGTCGGCCGGGACGTACCCGGCGGCGTCGCCGAGCTCGGCCAGCAGCGCGGGCACGCCGTCGGGGTCGCCTCCGTAGGGCTGGGCGTCGTCGTAGGCCGGCAGGCCGGTGAGCAGCAACCGGTGCCCGTCGGCGGCGAGCAGCCGGGCCACCGCCGCGCCGATGCCGATCCGCCGGCTCACGCCGGTCACCAGGAAGACCCGATCACTCATGATCGACAGTCAACCCGCCGGGCCCGGTCGGCGCCAGCAGATTGTCGCCGCGCGGCCACCGGACCCGGCACCCCCGAACGCGTCGGGGCCGGTGTGCCGCGCGTGCGCCGCACGGTAACCGGGGGGTACGACAACGACGGGTGTGGATCAGTCGGTCAGGCCGGGACGTCGACGAAGTGCTCCACCCGGGGCGGGCCGGCGAAGTGCGGGCCGATCAGCGCGCGCCACTTCCCGAACGACTCGGTGGCCCGGAAGTTCTGGTCGTGCGCCTCGACGGAGTCCCACTCGACCAGCAGCACGAACCGGGTCGGGGTCTCGACACCCCGGGTCATCCGGACCGACCGGCAGCCCTCGGCGGCCGTGAGGAGCCCACGCGCCTGCGCGTAGGCGGCGGCGAACCCGTCCTCGTGTCCGGGCAGTACGTCGATGAGCGCGACCTCAAGCACCATGACCGAAGCCTCGCACGGCCGGCGGTGGAACCGGTGGGGTGGGGTCTGGTCCGCCGGCCGGTGCGGCCCTAGGGTGATCGCTCGGGCCAGGGGAGAGGCGGATCATGCTGGACTGGTTGACCACGGTCGCGTTCACCGTCGCAGGCGCCGGGACGACCTGGGCGGAGCTGCTCGGCTTCGCCACCGGGGTGCTCAACGTCTGGCTGGTCGCCCGGCAGCACATCGTGAACTGGCCGGTCGGCATCGCCAACGTGCTGCTGCTGATGGTGCTCTTCTGGACCGCGGGCCTGTACGCCGACGCCGGCCTCCAGGTGGTCTACGTGCTGCTCGGCCTCTTCGGCTGGTACCACTGGCTCTTCGGCGGCGAGCGGCGCAGCCGGCTCACGGTCAGCCGGACGAGCGGGCGGGAGTGGGCCGGGCTGGCGGTGGCCGGTGTGCTGCTCACCGGCGGGCTCTGGGCCCTGCTGGACCGGGCCACCGACTCGACGGTGCCGCTGGCCGACGCGCTCACCACCGCGCTGTCGCTGCTGGCCACCTACGGGCAGACCCGCAAGCTGGTGGAGAGCTGGTGGCTGTGGATCGTGGCCGACCTGATCTACATCCCGCTCTACGCGTACAAGGGCCTCTGGCTCACCGGCGCGCTGTACCTGATCTTCCTGGCGCTCTGCGTGCTCGGCCTGCGGGCCTGGCGGGCCGATCTGCAACGGGCCGGCACCCCGAGCCTGGTGCCGCCGGGTCCGGCCCCGGTGACCGCGTGAGCGCCCCGCCCGCCGGCCCGGCCCGGCCGGAGTTCCGGCACGGCATGGTGGTCGGCAAGTTCTACCCGCCCCACGCCGGGCACCACGCGCTGATCGAGGCCGCCGCCGCCCGCTGCGCGGCGGTCACCGTGGTGGTCGCCCCGTCGCGCCGGGAGTCCATCCCGCTCGCGTTGCGGCTGGACTGGCTGCGCGAGGCGCACGCGCACACCCCCTGGGTCCGGTTCGTCGGCCGCTACGACGACCACCCGGTCGACTACGCCGACCCGGCGGCCTGGGACGCGCACTGCGCGGTCTTCCGGGCCGCGCTGGGCGGGCGCCCGGTGGACGCGGTGTTCTCCTCCGAGGCGTACGGCGGGGAACTGGCTCGGCGGTTCGACGCCACGGCGGTCTGCGTGGACCCGGACCGGCGGGTCGTGCCGGTCTCCGGCACGGCGGTGCGGGCCGATCCGGTGGGGCACTGGGCGGCACTGAGCCCGCCGGTGCGGGCCTGGTTTGTCCGGCGGGTGGTGGTGGTCGGGGCGGAGTCCACCGGCACCACCACGATGGCCGCCGCCCTCGCCGCGCACTACGGCACGGCCTGGGTGCCGGAGTACGGCCGGGAGTTGACCGCCCGCAAGCTGGACCGGCTGCGGGCCCACCGGCCGGCGGCGACGGTCTTCGACGTCACCTGGGACTCCGACGACTTCGTCGAGGTGGTCCGCGCCCAGCAGGCGGCGGAGGACGCCGCGGCGCGGTCCAGCGGTCCGCTGCTGGTCTGCGACACCGACGCCCGGGCGACCGCGGTCTGGGAGGAGCGCTATCTGGGCTCGGCGTCGGAGGCGGTCCGGGCGGCGGCCCGACGACCGGCGCTCTATCTGCTCACCGACCACGTCGGGGTGCCGTTCTTCGACGACGGGCTGCGCGACGGCGCGCACCTGCGGGCCTGGATGACCGAGCGGTTCCGGGCCGAGCTGGCCGGCTGCGAGGTGCCGGTGATCGAGCTCACCGGACCGCACCCGGAGCGGCTGGCGCGGGCGGTGGCGGCCTGCGACACGCTGCTGGCCGCCGGCTGGTCCCTCGCGGATCCCCTGGTGGCACCCGCCTGAGCAGGACGTCCGCCGCCCCGGCGGGTGCGGACTGCGCAACACCTAGCCTCCTAGGACGCCATAGGGGAAGTGGGGCCCGCACCCTGTCGGAACGTGACGCTGTCGGCAATCGCGGTACCTGGAGATGCGGTGCCCGGCCGCGATGGGGAACAATGGCCCCCGAGGAGGGGAGTATTCCCCCGCGACGGAGTCGTCAGCACGGTCGACCGCCGAAACCGGCGGCCCGACCCGGCGCCGTCGGTCATCGCCCCGCCCGCGGGTCGCTGGCGGAAGAGACCTCCGACAGTCACCAGAGTCCGCGTCGCCGCCCGTCCCGCCGCCAGCCGGCGTTACGGTGTGCCCGACGTCGCGTGTCTGCCGGAGGAATGCATTGAACGTGTCCGGAGTGGTGTGGGCCGGGACCCTCGTCGTGATGACGGCGGTCCTGCTCGTCGACCTTCTCATCGTCGGTCGACGACCGCACGAACCCAGTGTCCGGGAGTCGAGCATCTGGGTCGGCTTCTACGTGGCCCTGGCCCTCATCTTCGGTGCCGGGCTCTGGCTCACCTCCGGGGCGAGCGCGGCCGGCCAGTTCTACACCGGTTGGCTCACCGAGTACAGCCTCTCGGTGGACAACCTCTTCGTCTTCGTGATCATCATGGCCCGGTTCGGCGTGCCCCGGCAGTACCAGCAGAAGGTGCTGCTCGTCGGCATCGTGCTGGCCCTGGTCATGCGCGGCGGCTTCATCGCCGCCGGCGCGGCGCTGATCTCCCAGTTCTCCTGGGTCTTCTACATCTTCGGCGCGTTCCTGATCTACACCGCGGTGAACCTCGCCCGGCAGGGTGAGCCGGACGAGGACGAGTTCAGCGAGAACGTGCTGATCCGGTGGAGCCGTAAGGCGCTGCCGATCTCCAAGGACTACGACGGCGCGAAGCTGACCACGCACCAGGCCGGCAAGCGACTGTTCACCCCGATGCTGATCGTGATGATCGCGATCGGCACCACCGATCTGATCTTCGCGCTGGACTCGATCCCGGCGATCTTCGGCATCACCCAGGAGCCGTACCTCGTCTTCACCGCCAACGTCTTCGCGCTGATGGGACTGCGGCAGCTCTACTTCCTCCTCGGTGGCCTGCTGGACCGGCTGATCTACCTCAGCTACGGCCTGGCGGTGGTGCTCGGCTTCATCGGCGTCAAGCTGGTGCTGGAGGCCCTGGCCGACAACAACCTGCCGTTCATCAACGGCGGCGAGCACGTCGGGTGGGCCCCGCACATCCCGATCTGGCTCTCCCTGTCGGTCATCCTCGGCACCCTCGCCGTGGCCACCGCCGCCAGCCTGATCAAGTCGTCCCGGGACCGCCGCCGCGAGCTGGCCGAAGCCCGGCACTGACCGATCCGCTACGTACGAGAGAGGGGCACCCCGGCCGGCGGGGTGCCCCTCTCTCGTACGTACGGCTCAGACCCGGCGGACGGCGACCAGGGTGGCGGCCCGATCGGCGGGCAGCTGCTCCTCCAGCACCCGGCGTTGCCGGTAGCAGGCGTGCAGCATCCGGCGGTCGCTGCCGGCCTCGGCGGTGACGATGCCGACGTGGTGGATCGGTCGCCCGGGGCGGGCGAAGAAGTACAGGTCGCCCGGGTGCTCCTCGCCCAGCGGCACCGGCGCGGTGGCCTCGGCCTGGTCGTCGGCATCCCGGGGCAGGGTCACCCCGAAGCGGCGCCAGGCCAGGTGTACCAGGCCGGAGCAGTCGATGCCGTGGCTGGAGACCCCGCCCCAGATGTAGACCACGTCGCGCAGGCGCTCGGCGACGGCGAGCACCTCGCCGGGCTCCGGCCGGCCGGTGGGCAGCGGAACCACGTCCGCCTCGGGGATCCACAGCGGCTCCGGGTGGCCGGGGGCGTGCACCGGACGCCACCCGTCCACCGGGCCGCCGGCCGGGGTCAGTCGGGTGCCGAGGACGACGCCGGGCAGGGCGACCGGGCCGCCCGGTGCGGTGTGCAGCGTGCTGATCGCGGCGTCGACCACCAGCGGGTCACCGGCGGCGGTGACCGGCTCGTCGGGGGCCAGCTGGGCGCTGGGCAGCCAGCCGGGGTAGCCGCGCGGGTCGAGTTCCGCCGCGGGCTGCTCGACGGCGACCACGCGGGCCCAGCCGTCCGGGCGCAGCTCGGTGACCAGCACCCGCTCGCCGAGCAGCAGTTGGCTCAGCACGCACTCGCCGACCCGCTGGTCGGTGTCCATCCCGGCGACCCAGGCCGGGATGTCGGTGCGCGGGGCGAGGGCGGGGCGGTCGACGGGGCGTACCGCCTCGGGGGTGGCCCAGAGCGTCGCGACGGCGACCCGGACGACGGCCTCGCGGCCCGGTTGCAGCTTCACGTCGACCTCCGGTTCGGGCGGGCGCCTACCCGACCCTATGAAAGAAACCAACGATCATCAACCGCGAGCCTGCACTTTTGCGTCAGTGACCGAGGAGATGCCCAACCCGGGTGCGTCCGGCAGCACCACGGTCGCGCCGTCGTACCGGATCCCGCCGCGCACCGGCGACCAGGCCAGCCACCAGGCGGCGTCCAGGTCGGAGACGGCGGTGGTGCGGTACGCGGCGACCAGGCTGGCCGCCGCCCCGACCCCGACCGCGCTCTCCATCATGGAACCGACGATGGTGCCCATGCCGTGGGCGCGGGCCAGCTCCAGCAGCGTGCGGGCGGTGTGCAGGCCGCCGCACTTGGCCAGCTTGACGTTGACCAGGTCGGCCGCCCGGCGGCGGATCACCTCGACCAGGTCGCGGACGCCGAAGACCGCCTCGTCGGCCAGGATCGGCACCTCCACCCGGTCGCTGACCCAGGCGAGGCCGTCCAGGTCCCACCGGGACACGGGCTGCTCGACCAGCTCGACGTCGAGCCCGGCGTCGGTGATGCCCCGGATCACCCGGACCGCCTCGCGCGGGGTCCAGCCCTGGTTGGCGTCCAGCCGGATCCGCACCCCGGGGCCGACCGCCGCGCGCACCGCGCGGACCCGGTCCAGGTCGGTCGCCGCGTCCGTGCCCACCTTCAGCTTGAGCACGTCGAAACCCTCGCCGCGGCGCTGCTTGGCCGCCGCCGCCAGCTCCACCGCGTCGCCCGCGGCCAGCGTCACGTCCGTCGGGACGCGCAGCGTCGTGCCGCCGAGCAACCGCGCCAGGGGTACGCCGAGCCGCCGCGCCGCCAGGTCGTGCAGCGCGACGTCGAGCGCCGCCTTGGCCGACTCGTTCCCGGTGACCGCGGTGCGCACCTCGGCGCAGCGGGCGACCAGGTCGTCGGCGTCGCGGCCGGCGACCGCGGGGGCCAGCATGTCGCGGACGCACGCCTCGGCACCGACGACCGACGCGCCGGTCACCTTCCAGACCTGGGGCGCCTCGCCGAAGCCGGACCGCCCGTCGGAGTCGATCACCTCGACCACCAGGGTGTCCACGGTGGTGGTACGGCGCAGCGCGGTGACGAACGGCGTGTGCAGGGGAGCGGAAAGCCGGTGGGTGCGTACCGCGGCGATCGTCATGTGCGGCACCCTATACGCAGACGGGCAGCGGAGGGGGAGGCCGAATGGGCAGGCGGGGCTGGGAACTGGTGGGCGCCCCGAACGCGCGCGACCTGGGCGGGTTGCCCACCGTCGACGGGCGCCGGGTGCGGGCCGGCCGGCTCCTCCGCACCCCGGCGTTGGGCCGGCTCACCGACGGCGACCTGCCGGTGCTGGGCAAGCTCGCCCCGGCCTGCGTGGTGGACCTGCGGGACGCCTCCGAGATGGCGGTCGCCCCGGCGGACCGGCTGGTGGGGGAGCCCCGGGTGGTGCACCTGCCGGTCCTCGACCCGGCGCACCCGGTCTTCACGTACGTCTCGGCGCTGCTGCTCGGCCACGACCTGGAGACGTACGACGAGCTGGCCCGCGAGGGCACCCCGGCGGCGATGGCGGCGATCTACCGCTGGTTCGTCACCGGGGAGTCCGCCCGGGAGGGGTTCGCCACGGCGGTGCGGCTGGCGGCCGACGCGCAGAACCTGCCGCTGCTGTTCCACTGCTCGGCCGGCAAGGACCGCACCGGCTGGCTGGCGGTGGTGCTGCTCACCGCGCTGGGCGTCGAGCCGGCGGCGATCCGCGCCGACTACCTGTGCCACAACGAGTTGACCGTCAGCCTGCGCGAGGTGCTGCTGGCGGCGCTGGTGCGCCGGCAGCCGGCGCTGGACCCGGAGACGGTGCGCCCGGTGCTGGAGGTGCGCCCGGAGTACCTGGACGCCGCCTACGACGAGGTACGCCGGGTGCACGGCTCGTTCGACGCGTACCTGCGCGACGGGCTGGGCGTCACCGACGAGGTGCGCGAGGCGCTGCGGGACAACCTGCTGGAGTGAGGTGCCCGGGTCAGCCGGCCAGGTCGTGCCGGGCGGCCCAGACCCGCGCCGAGACGTTCGCGATCAGCCGGCAGGCGTCGTCCTCGATCTCCTCGCCGGTGGCGCCGCCGTCGGCCAGGTCGGTGGTGGTGCAGACGACGATCACGTACGGCGGGGCGTCGTCCGGCAGGACCACGCCGGCGCCGTGCCGGACCCCGCGTACCCAGCCGTTCTTGTGCGCGATGCGGGTGCCTTCGGGCAGCCCGGAGGCCAGGTCCTCGCGGTGCTCCTGGGCCAGCAGTACGTCCATCATGGCCGCGCAGGCGGCCGGGGAGGCCAGCGGTCCCGGGCCGGTGGCCCCGGTGGCCAGCCCGCCGAGCAGCGCCGCCAGGTCGGCGGCGGTGACCAGGTTCGTGATGCCGGCGTCCCGGGCGGCGAAGTCCTCGATGCCCCGTCCGGTGACGCTGTGCCGGCCCCCGGCCAGCGCCCAGGCGCGGGCCACCGCCGGCAGGCCGACCCGGCCGAGCACGATGTTGGTGGCCAGGTTGCTGGACCGGGTGATCATCCGGTCGGCGAGCCAGCGCAACGGAGCGGTCCCGCCGACCCGGTCCCAGACGGCGTCGTCGTTGTCGTAGTGCCGGGCGCAGGAGAACCGGGGCGTCCCCGGCTGCGCGGAGTCGAACTCGTTGACCACCGGGATCGGCGCGTCGAGGTCCAGCTCGCCCGCCTCGGCGGCCCGGTGCAACGCGAGCAGCACCGCGACCTTCATCGTGCTGGCCGCGTAGTGGGTGGCGTCGGGTCGGCGGGTCCAGGTCGGGGCCGCGCCCAGCCGCCCCACGTGCGCCGAGACGGTGCCGGGCACCCGGTCCAGGTGGGCGTCGAGATCATCCCAGGTCATGCCGAGACGGTAGCCGATCATCGCGCGGTGTGGGACAGCGCGCCGCGGGCGCGAGCGCCTACCGTGCCGACATGACGGTTGCCGCGTACGACGCCCACGCGGACTGGTACGAGCAGTTCGCCTCCGACACCGCCGCCGACTACATGACCCGGGTCCGCCGGCAGCTCGCCGACCTGCTCGGCCCCGGCCCCGGACGCTGCCTCGACCTCTGCTGCGGCACCGGGGCGCACGCCACCGAGCTGCGCCGGCTGGGCTGGGACCCGGTCGGCGTCGACCTCTCCGGTGGGCAGCTCCGGCACGCCCGTCAGCGGCTGCCCGTGGCCCGGGGCGACGCGGCCGCGCTGCCGGTCGCCGCCGCGGCGCTGCCCGCGGTGGCCTGCGTCCTCGCCCACACCGACGTGCCCGACTATCCGGCGGTGATCGCCGAGGCGGCCCGGGTGCTGGCGCCCGGCGGAAGCTTCGTCCACGTCGGCGTCCACCCGTGCTTCATCGGCCCGTTCGCCGACCGGTCGGATCCCGCGCGGATCGTGGTCGACGGCGGCTACGCCGAGCGGGAGCGCAGCTTCCGCGTCTGGTCGACGCACGGCGTACGGGCTCGGGTCGGCGCCTGGCACGTACCCCTGGCCGACCTGCTCAACGCGGTCACCGCCGCCGGCCTCACCCTGACCCGGACCGCCGAGTCCGGCTCGGGGCCGGTGCCGGACCTCTTCGCCCTGCTCGCGGTGAAACCGGGCCGGTCGTGACCGCCGGCCGGTGAGCGGGCGGAACGGGCGGAGCCCGGACCGCGGGTGCGGTCCGGGCTCCGGTGGTGTGCCGGGCGGTGGGTCAGCCGGCGTGCTTGCGACGGGCGGCGGCCCGGCCGCGCGCCGTCTGGTCCAGCACCACCTTGCGGATGCGGACCGCGCTCGGGGTGACCTCGACGCACTCGTCCTCGCGGCAGAACTCCAGCGCCTGCTCCAGGGAGAGCTTGCGCGGCGGGATCAGCTTCTCGGTCTCGTCGGAGGTCGACGCCCGCATGTTGGTGAGCTTCTTCTCCTTGGTGATGTTGACGTCCATGTCGTCGGAGCGGGAGTTCTCCCCGACGATCATGCCCTCGTACACCTCGGTGGTCGGCTCGACGAAGAGCTGCCCGCGCTCCTGGAGGTTGATCATGGCGAACGAGGTGACCGCGCCCGCCCGGTCGGCGACCAGCGAACCGTTCTGCCGGGTCCGCAGCTCGCCGAACCACGGCTCGTACGACTCGAACACGTGGTGCAGGATGCCGGTGCCCCGGGTGTCGGTGAGGAACTCGGTGCGGAAACCGATCAGGCCGCGCGCCGGCACCAGCCACTCCATCCGGATCCAGCCGGTGCCGTGGTTGACCAGCTGCTCCATCCGGCCCTTGCGGGTCGCCAGGAGCTGGGTGATCGCACCCAGGTACTCCTCCGGGGCGTCGATGGTCAGCCGCTCCACCGGCTCGCAGACCTTGCCGTCGATCTCCTTGGTGACGACCTGCGGCTTGCCGACGGTCAGCTCGTAGTTCTCCCGGCGCATCTGCTCCACCAGGATGGCCAGCGCCAGCTCACCACGGCCCTGCACCTCCCAGGCGTCCGGCCGCTCGGTCGGCAGCACCCGCAGCGAGACGTTGCCGACCAGCTCCTTGTCGAGCCGGTCCTTGACCATCCGGGCGGTGACCTTGGCGCCCTTGACCCGGCCGACCAGCGGCGAGGTGTTGGTGCCGATGGTCATCGAGATGGCCGGCTCGTCGACGGTGATCAGCGGCAGCGGGGTCGGGTTCTCCGCGTCGGCCAGCGTCTCACCGATCATGATCTCCGGGATGCCGGCGACCGCGATGATGTCGCCCGGGCCGGCCGAGTCGGCCGGCTTGCGCTCCAGGCCCTCGGTCATCAGCAGCTCGGAGATGCGGACCCGCTGGGTGCTGCCGTCGGTGCGGCACCAGGAGACCGACTGGCCCTTGCTGATGGTGCCCTGCCGGACCCGGCACAGCGCCAGCCGGCCCAGGAACGGAGAGGCGTCGAGGTTGGTGACGTGCGCCTGCAGCGGCGCCCCCTCCTCGTAGGCGGGCGCCGGGATGGTGTCCAGCAGGGTGCGGAACAGCGGCTCCAGGGAGCTGCTGTCGTTCGGCACCGAGCCGTCGGCCGGCTGGGTCAGCGAGGCGATGCCGTCGCGGGCGCAGGCGTAGACGATCGGGAAGTCGATCTGCTCCTCGTCGGCGTCCAGGTCCAGGAAGAGCTCGTAGGTGTCGTCCACGACCTCCTTGATCCGGGCGTCCGGACGGTCCACCTTGTTGATGACCAGGATGATCGGCATGCGGGCCTTGAGCGCCTTGCGCAGCACGAACCGGGTCTGCGGCAGGGGACCCTCGCTGGCGTCGACCAGCAGCACCACCCCGTCGACCATGGTGAGGCCCCGCTCCACCTCGCCGCCGAAGTCGGCGTGGCCGGGGGTGTCGATGATGTTGATGGTGACCGGGTCGGAGCCGTCCGCCGGCATGTACCGCACGCCGGTGTTCTTGGCGAGGATGGTGATGCCCTTTTCCCGTTCGAGGTCCATCGAGTCCATGACCCGCTCGGTGTCCTCGCCGCGGGCGCCGTAGGCGCCGGCCTGCCGCAACATGGCGTCGACCAAGGTCGTCTTGCCGTGGTCGACGTGGGCGATGATGGCGACGTTGCGGAGGTCGGTGCGAAGCTGCATACCCTCCATACTCCTGTCTACGGTTGCCGGGGCACGTGTCGGGGTCACCCCCAGATGGCCCGGATCTGTGCCGGAACTGCTGTTCCGACCGTTCGCGCGGCTGGCATGCTGGCCCCCGTGTTCATGGGGACCGGATGCATGACCTGCTGACCTCGCTGCAGGGCCTGCCGTCCCTGCTGATCTATGTGATCGCCGCGACGATCGTCGCGGGGGAGACCGCGGTGATCTTCGGTCTGCTGGTGCCGGGCGAGGCGACCCTGTTGCTGGTCGGCTTCTTAGCCTACGCGGGGACGCTTCGGCTTGTTCCCGCGCTGCTCGTCATGACAGGGGCGGCGGTGATGGGAGACACACTCGCCTTCCGGTCCGGCCGCCGCTACGGCCCCCGGTTGCGGGCCGGCGGGCTGGGCGCCCGGGTCGGGCCCGAGCGGTGGGCCAGGGCCGACGCGATGCTCGGCCGGCTGGGCGGGCGGGGGGTGTTCGCCGCCCGCTGGGTGGCCTTCGCCCGCACCCTGGTGCCCCGGCTGGCCGGCGCGGCCGGCCTGCCGTACCGGCGGTTCGCGCCGTGGAACCTGGCCGGGGTGACGACCTGGGTGGGCGGCTCGGTGCTGCTGGGCTACCTGGCCGGCGAGTCGTACGAGACGGTCTCCCGGCTGCTCGGCCGGGCCACCGGGGTGGTGCTGGTGCTGCTGGCCGTGCTGGTCGCGATCGTGCTCGCCGGGCGGTGGCTGGGGCGCAATCCCGACCCGGCGCGGGCGCTGCTGACCCGGGCCGCCGCGCTGCCGCCTGTGCGCTGGGTCACCGGCCGGTACGGCATCCTCTTCTTCCTCGTCGCCATGCACCTCGGGCCGGGCTGGGCGCTGCTGCTCAACCTCGGCGCCGGTCTGCTGCTGCTCTCGGCGGCCGGCCTGGCCGTGGCCTGGCTGCTGGAGGCGGTGGTCCGTTTCAGCGGGCTGGCAGTGGTCGACGGTGTGATCGCCGACTGGTTCGCCGACCGCCGTACCCCGGGCGCGGTGCAGGCGGCCCTGACGACGGTCTCGGTGCTGCGGGGGTCGTTCCTGATCGTGCTGGTGGCGGTGCTGGCCGGGCTGCTCGCCTGGCGGCACCGGCCCTGGCGGGCGGACCTGCTCAGCGTCTTCGGCACGGTCGGGGCGTTCCTGCCGCTGGTGGTCCTGGCGGTGGTGGCCGACGCCACCCCGTCGGCGCGGGCGGCTGTCATGTTCCCGACGCAGAACGCCGTGGTCGCCGCGAGCCTCTGCACGCTCGCCTGGCTGGTCTCCCGCGACGCCCGCTGGCCGGTGGCGGTGGCCGCCTGGACGACGGCCGCGGCCGGCATCGCGCTGCTCGGCGGGGCCCGCCTCTACCTGGGCTGGAGCACGGCCAGCGGGACGGCCACCTCGGTGCTGCTCGGGGTGGCCTGGTCGGCGGTGTTCGTGGTCGCCTGGGCCACCCGGGACCGGGCGGTACGGGCCGCCGCCGGGGCGCCACCACCCCGGTAGGGCGTGATCGCATCCGCCTCGACCGGTGAGGGCCGGGACGCGACGCGCCCCGGCCCTCACCCGTCCCCGGACGGTCAGTCCCGCGCGGCGACCGGCTCCGGTCGTGCCGGGGCGTCCGGTACGGGGTCGCGGTGGATGCGGCCCGGCGCCCAGAACCGGTCACCGAGCAGGAAGGCGAGCGCCGGGACGAGGACCGTGCGCACCAGCAGGGTGTCGAGCAGCACACCGATGCAGACGATGATCCCGACCTGGGTCAGCGTGATCAGCGGCAGCACGCCGAGGACGGCGAAGACCGCCGCGAGCAGGATGCCGGCGCTGGTGATGACCCCGCCGGTGACCCGCAGCGCGGAGAGCATGCCGTCCCGGGTACCCGTGCTCCGGGCGTCCTCCCGGGCCCGGGTGACCAGGAAGATGTTGTAGTCCACGCCGAGCGCCACCAGGAACACGAAGGCGATCAGGAGGACACCGCTGTCCAGCGCCGGGAACCCGAGGACGTGGTCGAAGAGCAGCCACGCCGCGCCGAGGCTGGCGAAGAAGGACGCGATGACGGTGAGCACCAGCAGCACCGGCGCGACCAGGCCGCGCAGCAGCAGCACCAGTACGGCGCCGACGAGCAGCAGGATGATCGGCAGGATCAGGCGCAGGTCCTTCGCGTTGGCCTCGGCCGAGTCGTAGGTGGCGGCCACCGTGCCGCCGACGATCGCTCCGGAGAACTCCTCCGCGCCGTCCACCGTGGGCGGGGCGGAGCCGGGGACCGCGGCGACCGCGTCCCGCAGCGCCTCGATCGCCCGGTCCGAGGCGGCGGTGCCCGGCTCGGCCTCCAGCACCACGTCCACCTGGGCGATGCCGGCCCCCGCCTCACCGGGGCGTACGGAGGCGACGCCGGGGACTGCCGTCGCGGCGTCGGTGACGGCCCGCGCCGCCGCGGGGGTGGTGAGCACGGCGACCGGCTGGGTGGTTCCGGCCGGGAACGCCTTCGCCAGCGTCTCCGCGCCGGCGACGGCCTCGGGCTTGACCCGGAACTGCTCGGTCTCGGACAGGCCGGTGCGGATGCCGAGCCCGCCGAGCGCCAGGCCGGCGAGCAGCAGCGTGGCGAGGACCGCCACCGGTGCCGGGCGGCGTACGACGGCGGCGCCGAGGCGGCCCCACAGGCGGCCCTCCCGGGCGGCACTTCCGGCGCGGGGGACGAACGGCCAGAACAGCCCCCGGCCGAAGATCACCAGCGCGGCGGGCAGGACGAAGAGCGCGGAGAACATCGCGAGGACCACGCCGGTGGCGCATGCTACGGCGAGCGCTCGGTTGAGCTCCTGTTCGGAGAGCAGCAGGGTGAGCACGCCCAGCACGACGGTGAAGCCGCTGGCCAGGATCGGCTCGGCGGTGCGGCGCAGGGCGGCCCGCATGGCGACGAAGCGGTCCTCTTCGCGGCGCAGCTCCTCCCGGTAGCGCGCGATGATCAGCAGGGCGTAGTCGGTGGCGGCGCCGAAGACCAGGACGCTGGCGATGCCGGTGACGGCGCCGCCGGCGAGGTTGATGCCGGCCGCCGGGACGATCGTGTCGAGGGCGCGCAGGGTCAGCTGCTCGGTCGCCGCGACGATGACCAGCGGCACGATCCACAGGAACGGACTGCGGTAGGTGATCAGCAGCAGCAGCGCGACGACGGCGGCGGTGACCAGGAGCAGCGTGGTGTCGGCGCCCTCGAAGACCTTGGTGAGGTCGGCGGTGAAGGCGGGCCCGCCGGTCACCTGCACGGCGAGGGAGTCGGGCACGTCGTCCAGGGTGGCGCGGAGCCGGTCGATGGTCTGCGCCACCTGGTCCTGACCGCCGGCGGTGGAGAGCGGTACGGCGACCAGCGCGACCGTGCCGTCCGGGGAGACCTGCGGTGGGCTGACCCGACCGCCCACGGCCAGCTGGTTCAGCTCGCCCGAGCGGGCCGCGAGGGCCGCCCGGTCGGCTTCGGTGAGCGCCCCGCCGTCGGTGCGGCTGAGCACCACGAGCGCCGGCTGGGTGTCGCTGGAGGGCAGTTGGTCCTGGAGGCGCTCGACCTGGGTCGACTGCCACTCGACCGACAGGCCGGTGGAGGAGACCGGGTCCGGATTGTCGGGCTTGGGCAGTCCGAAGACCGCCGCGCCGACGACGATCGCGGCGACCACGGTGAGCCAGGCGGCCAGCCGGCTGCGGGCGACACGGGTGAACACAGACATCGGATGCCCTCACGGTCCTTCGACTCGAAATCTCGGCTGTCAAGAGTCTTGCCGAGCAAGAGCATTATTGCAAGTCGTCGAGTATCTTGACGAGCGAGATTGTCGAGGGCTGCTCTATGCTGCTCGGGAGCGGGGTCCGACAGGGGGAAACGACCAGACGTGGCAGCGCACGACATGTATCGACGGCGGGACGACCGACGCAGTCAGATGGTCGCCGACATCACCAACGACCTGCGGCGATACTCGGTGGACGCGCAGCACATCGGGCACGCCTTCGCCGGCCTGCACGGGCTCAACCCCACCGACCTGCACGCCCTGATCGCCGTCATGGACGCCGAACTGACCGGCGACCCGATCACCCCCGGGCGGCTCGGGGAGCAGCTCAACCTCTCCTCCGGGTCGGTGACCGCGCTGATCGACCGGCTGGAACGGGCCGGGCACATCCGCCGCGATCGGGACACCGCCGATCGGCGCAAGGTCTTCCTGCGCTACGCCGACCAGGGCGCCGCGCTGGCGATGAGCTTCTTCGGCCCGCTCGGCCGGCGTACCGACGAGGTGATGGCGCGCTTCACCGACGAGGAGCTGGAGGTGGTGCACCGCTTCATGGCGACGATGGTCGCCTCGATGCGGGCGCACCGGGACGCCGTCCGGGCCGAGTCGACCCGCCGCCCGACGAACTGACCCGTCGCCGGTCGAGGTGCCCGGCAACGGTTCCGGCCCTCGGCTACGCCCGACGGGACGGTCACTTTCTGTTGTGGACTACGGCTCGTCCGATGTGGCCGCGCGGTGTGCGCGCACCCCTCAAGCGGTCGGTCCCAGCTGACTCACAGCTTCGATCCATCTGAAGAGAACCCATTTGAGCTGGGCGTTTGTCCATTCGCGGGGCTATCGTTCAGCCAACGCCCGACGTCGTGCAGTTCCAGGTCGGGCTCGCTCCCGCACCCGTACACCGCCACGCGGTGTCACCGTCGTGCCCGGCCCCTGACCCTACGGAAAGGGGATCCCATGACAACGGCTCCGGCCAATCTGCTGGCCGCCCGCCGCCTGCTGATCGACAACCTCAACATCGACCGCGACACGGTTCGCGACGACGACCTCGAACCCGGTGAGGTGGGCATCGTCGGTGATGCGGGGCACCGCGGCGGCTACCACTGTGGCTCCGACCGGGTGGTGACCAACGACTACTCGGTGGTGGAGTCCAGCCGGGACTCCGCCGGGCTGACCCTGCATGCCTCCGCGCTCGACGTGGGCGTCTTCGCGGTGAGCTCCGGCGGCCGTACGCACAACCTCCGCACGTTCTCCACCTGGTGCGTCGCCCAGTGCGCGGCGAACACGGCGGACAGCCGCGACATACGCGAAATCATCTACTCACCGGACGGGCGGACCGTCCGACGGTGGGACCGGCTCGGCAGGCGCACCAGCGGCGACAGCTCGCACCTGTACCACACCCACTTCAGCTTCTTCCGCGACTCGACGAAGGCGAACCGGGACCAGACTCCGCTGTTCCGGCGCTATCTCACCACCATCGGACTCCTGGAGGACGACGACATGACCCCCCAAGAACACAGCTGGCTCGAGACCGTGCACCGCAACCTGACCGTCCTGGACGGACGTAACCCGGTCGGTCAGATCTACACCAGGATGACGATGGGCGAGGACCACGCGGACCCCGGCCTGGTCGTCCAGCACCCCACCCTGAAGTCGCTCGGCGCGCAGCTCACCGCCCTGCAGACGGCGCTGACCGCGCTCGCCAACAAGGACTTCACCGACGAGACGGCGATCGTCCAGGGTGTCCTCGCCACCCTCACGCCGGAGAAGATCGCCGCGGCGATCCCGCCGACCATGGCCAAACAGGTCGCCGACGAGATCGCCCGACGTATGGTCGCCTGACCAGGCCCGACACCGGCCGGTTGCGGGCGGACCGGTCCGGGCACGCGCAGTGGCGGCGGCCGACCCCGACCGCCGCCACCGGCACGGAACTACAGCGGACGGACGTTGTCCGCCTGCGGACCCTTCTGCCCCTGGGTCACCTCGAACTCGACCTTCTGGCCCTCGTTCAACTCCCGGTAACCGCTGGTCGCGATCGCCGAGTAGTGGACGAAGACGTCCGGGCCTCCGCCGTCCTGCTCGATGAAGCCGAAGCCCTTTTCCGAGTTGAACCACTTGACCGTGCCGGTTGCCATGCATCTCTCCCTGTCCAAGACGGGTGAGCATCCGCGCGTCGACGGATGATCGCCCTGTGCTTCCCCGACAGTAACCGGCGAACCGCCCGTTCGCTGGCTGAAGTGCCGCAGGGGGCGAATGGAAAATCGCGAGTCGGACGCGAAAGCGGCCCGGTACCGGCGTCGACTCCGGCATGCTCGACCGGTGGGCGGACCCAGTACGAGGGCGTTGACCGTGCTGGAGCGCGAGATCGGCGCTCCCGGCGACGGGCTCGACCGGCTGCGGCTGGTGCCCACGCCGTTCGTGCCGGAGGTGTGGCTGCACCTCGCCGAGGACGCGATCGTCTGGTGGGCCCGGATGGAGGCGGCGGCCGGCCGTACCCTGCCACCGCCGTTCTGGGCGTCGGCCTGGGCCGGCGGGCAGGCGCTCGCCCGGCACCTGCTCGACCACCCCGAACTGGCCGCCGGCCGCCGGGTGCTCGACCTGGCCGCCGGATCCGGCCTGGTCGCCATCGCCGCCGCGCTGGCCGGCGCCGCCGAGGTCGTCGCCAACGACGTCGACCCGTGGGCGGTGGCCGCGGTGACGGTCAACGCGCGGGCGAACGGGGTGTCCGTCACGGCGCGCGAGGGCGACCTGCTCGACGGCGACGGCACCGGGGTGGACCTGTTGCTCGCCGGCGACGTGCTCTACGACGCGGCGCTGGCCGGGCGGGTGCTGCCGTTCCTGCGGCGGGCCGCCGCGGCCGGGGCCGTGGTGCTGGTCGGCGACCCCGACCGGGGACACCTGCCGGCCGAGGGGCTGGACGTCGTGGCCAGCTATCCGGTGCCCACGACCGAGCCCTTCGTCGACTCGCCGGTCCGCCGGGTGCAGGTGCTCCGGCCGCGCTGACCCGGCGGCCGGCTCGGGGGTGACCCCGAGTCGCGGTTCAGGGCGGGGTGGGGGACCGGACCCGATGTGCCGCAGCGCCGCGGCCCATAGCGTCGGACCCATGCTGGAATCGTTGGCCCAGGTCGGGGAGTTGCCCACCACCCTGCTGATGGGGGCGCTGGGGCTGGTCATGCTCGCCGACGCCGTACCGCTGCTCGGGGTGCTGGTCCCCGGCGACATCGCGATCCTCGCGGCGGTGGGAGTGGGCCGGCCGGCGACCGGTGCGGCCACCGTCGCCGCGGTGGTGGCCGGCTGCGTCGCCGGCTGGTCGCTGAGCTTCCTCGCCGGCCGGGTGTACGGCGAGCGGCTGCGGCACAGCCGGGTCGGCGGCTGGATCGGCGAGACCCGCTGGGCCGCGGCCGAGGGGATCCTGCGCTCCGGCGGCGGACGGATGGTGCTGGTCGCGCCCTTCCTGCCGGTGTTCAACGCGCTGCTGCCGCTGGCGGCGGGCGGGCTGCGGATGTCGTACCGGAGGTTCCTGGCCTGCGCGACGGCGGGCGCCGCGCTCTGGGCCGGCCTCTACCTGGCGCTGGGCACCGCGTCCCGGTCGCTGGCCGGGCTGCTGCCGGGCGAGGGCAGCCCGCTGCTCGTCACCATGGCGGTCGGGCTGGCGCTGGCCGGCCTGGTGCTGCTGGGCACCCGGCGCCGGCTGCGGGCCCTGGCCGGCGCCGGCCAGCCGGGCTGACCGGCGCCGCGCGGCTCACCAGCCGCGGGCGCGCCACTGCGGCAGCGACGGGCGCTCCGCGCCGAGCGTGCTGTCCTTGCCGTGCCCCGGGTAGAACCAGGTCTCGTCCGGCAGCCGGTCGAAGAGCTTCTGCTCCACGTCGTCGATGAGCTGGCCGAAGCGCTCCGGGTCCCGGTCGGTGTTGCCGACCCCGCCCGGGAAGAGGCTGTCCCCGGTGAACAGGTGCGGGGTGCCCGCCGGGTCCCGGTAGAGCAGCGCGATGGAACCCGGGGTGTGCCCCTTGACGTGGATCACCTCCAGGGCGCAGTCACCGACCGGCACGGTGTCGCCGTCGGCCAGCCGCTCCGCCTCGATCGGCAGGCCCCCGGCATCGTCGGCGTGCACCAGCGCACGCGCGCCGGTCTTCGCGGCGACCTCCTCCAGCGCCACCCAGTGGTCCATGTGCCGGTGGGTGGTGACCACCGCGGTCAGCCCGGCGTCGCCGACCAGGTCGAGCAGGCGCGGGGCCTCGTTCGCCGCGTCGATCAGCACCTGCTCGCCGGTCCGCGTGCAGCGCAGCAGGTAGGCGTTGTTGTCCATCGGACCCACCGACAGCTTCGTGATGGTGAGCCGGTCCAGCTCCCGGACGGCGGGCGGGCCGCCGGCGGTGACGTCTCCGGTGTAGCTCATGACGTGTCTATATCCATTCCGGTGGTGTCGGCAGGGGTCCGTCGGGAGTGACGGTCAGCACGTCGCCGCGGCTGCGCCCGATCAACCAGGCGGCCAGCTCGGCGGCCGGGCCGGTGATCAGCGGCGCGCCCTCGGGGTCGCCGACGACCACCTCGTGCCGGCTGCCGTCGAAGCGCAGCACCATCGCCGGGACGTCGGTGCGGGCGGCCAGGCCGGCGCCCACCTCGTGCAGCAGGTGGTGGGCGAACGCCAGCGGCCAGTCGGCCGCCCGGTACCCCACGTCGAGGTCCACGTGGTGCACCTCGACCTCCCGCAGCCGGCCCCAGACCAGCATGGCGGCCTTCCACGGGCCGCGCCGGGTCTGCACCGTGGCCGACCACGCCTCGACCGGCATGGCCGCGACCGCCTCGGCGAACCGTTCGGCGGAGCGGCGCAGGTCGTCCAGGTGGGCCATCGGTGGTCGGGGCGCACCGGCCTCGATGTCGGCGGTCCGGGCGTCCGGGCTGGCGTACATCGGGATGGGTTCGCCGGTGCGGGCGGCGGTGAGCAGGTTGACGAAGCCGTCGGCGTTGCGGGCCAGGTGCGCCAGGACGTGCCCGCGGGTCCAGCCTGGTAGCAGGGAGGGCGCCGCGACGTCCGCGTCGTCGAGAGCGGCCGCGGCGCGCAGCAGACGGGCCGTGGCGTCGTCCACCTCGCCGGTCAGCAGAAGCGGATCCGAGGTCACGCATCGACCCTAGCGGTACGGGGGCGGCCCGTCGCCGGGGAAATCGCTTTCGGCGCGCCGCCGGGCCCCCTACCGTCGGCCTCGAACGCGGCACCGGGACGTCGGACGGAGGTGGTGATCATGCCGGGAGCAGCACGCGTGCACCGCCACAACCAGCTCCGACTCTGATGAGGATGCCATGACGATCGATCTCACCGCCCTCGGCTTCGACGCCGACCGGGCGGCGTACGCACGGCGGCGCCCCGACCGCCGCCCGGGCCGGGTGGCCCGGGTCGACCGCGGGGTCTGCACCGTGCTCTGCGCGGACGGACCCGTCCGCGCCAGTCTCGGCCCGGCGGTGCTCGCCGCCGCGGCCCGGGACCTGACCGCCCTGCCCTGCGCCGGCGACTGGGTGCTGCTCGCCACCTGGCCGGACGGGCCGATCACCGTCGAGACGGTGCTGCCGCGCCGCACCGCCCTGGTGCGGCGGACCGCCGGCAAGGACGCCAGCGGGCAGGTGCTCGCCGCCAACCTGGATGCCGCCGCGGTCGTCGAGCCGGTGCACCCCGAGCCGGACGTCGCCCGCATCGAGCGGCTGCTCTCGCTGGCCCACGAGTCCGGGGCGCGGCCCGTGGTCGTGCTCACCAAGGTCGACCTGGCCGCCGACCCGGCGGCCGTCGCCCGGCAGCTCGCCGCCGTGGCCCCGGGGGTGCCCGTGCTGCCGGTCAGCGCCGAACGGGGCACCGGGCTGGAGCCGCTGCGTCCGCTGGTCGCCCCGGGGCTGACCCTCGGCCTGCTCGGGCCGTCCGGGGCCGGCAAGTCGAGTCTGGTCAACGCCCTGGCCGGGGCCGCGGTCATGCCGACCCAGGCCATCCGCCGGGTGGACGGCAAGGGCCGGCACACCACCACCTGGCGGGCGCTGGTGCCGGTTCCGGGCGGCGGCGCGGTGCTGGACACCCCGGGGGTACGGGCGGTGGGCCTGCTGGACGGCTCCGCCGGGCTGGACCGGGCCTTCGCCGACATCGCCGAGCTCGCCACGGACTGCCGGTACGCCGACTGCGCGCACGAGGCCGAGCCGGGCTGCGCGGTGCGGGAGGCCCTGGAGACCGGAGAGCTGCCCGTGCGGCGCTGGGAGAGCTGGCGGCGGTTGCAGCGGGAGGTGGCGTACGAGAGCCGCCGTCGGGAGACCCGGCTGGCCGCCGAGCGGCGCGGCGGGTGGCGGGGTGGCCGCCGGCGGACGGCGCGTCCGGCACCCCCGGCGTCACCCGGCGGATTCTGAACGCCGCACCGGCGTGGGCCACCCCGGCCTGACCGGTGTGAGCTGGGGGAATGTGCGGGCGCGGGAAGTTGTCGTACCTCGGGGCTAGAGTTGCCGAGGCGTCATTTCTGCGCCCGCAAACCGCTCAGAACACGCTCCGAGCGGACAGATCCGCCTCAATTTCCTCACCCGGGAGTACACGGACAGTGGCCGACCGACTGATCATCCGTGGCGCGCGCGAGCACAACCTGCGTGACGTCAGTCTCGACCTGCCCCGGGACGCCCTGATCGTCTTCACCGGGCTCTCCGGCTCGGGCAAGTCGAGCCTGGCCTTCGACACCATCTTCGCCGAGGGCCAGCGCCGGTACGTCGAGTCGCTGTCGTCGTACGCGCGGCAGTTCCTGGGCCAGATGGATAAGCCCGACGTCGACTTCATCGAGGGCCTGAGCCCGGCGGTCTCCATCGACCAGAAGTCCACCTCGCGCAACCCGCGCTCGACGGTGGGCACCATCACCGAGGTCTACGACTACCTCCGGCTGCTCTTCGCCCGCATCGGCGAGCCGCACTGCCCGGTCTGCGGCGAGCGGATCTCCCGGCAGACCCCCCAGCAGATCGTCGACCGGGTCCTCGGCATGGCCGAGGGCACCCGGTTCATGGTGCTCGCCCCGGTGGTGCGCGGCCGCAAGGGCGAGTACGTCGACCTCTTCGCCGAGCTCCAGGCCAAGGGCTACGCCCGGGCCCGGGTCGACGGCGTGGTGCACCCGCTGACCGAGCCGCCCAAGCTCAAGAAGCAGGAGAAGCACACCATCGAGGTGGTGATCGACCGGCTCAGCGTCAAGTCGAGCGCCAAGCAGCGGCTCACCGACTCGGTCGAGGCCGCCCTCGGCCTCTCCGGCGGGCTGGTGCTGCTGGACTTCGTCGACCTGGACGAGGACGACCCGGACCGGGAGCGCCGCTACTCCGAGCACCTGGCCTGCCCCAACGACCACCCCCTCGCCATCGAGGACCTGGAGCCCCGGGTCTTCTCCTTCAACGCGCCGTACGGCGCCTGCCCGGGGTGCACCGGCCTGGGCACCAAGAAGGAGGTCGACCCCGAGCTGGTCGTCCCCGACCCGGAGCGCACCCTGCGCGACGGCGCGATCCAGCCCTGGGCCACCGGGCACAACCTCGAATACTTCCTGCGCCTGCTCGAGGCGCTCGGCGAGAGCCAGCACTTCGACATCGACACGCCCTGGCGGGCGCTGCCGTCGCGGGCGCAGAAGACGATCCTGCACGGCTCCGACGACCAGGTGCACGTGCGCTACCGCAACAAGTACGGCCGCGAGCGCTCCTACTACACCGGCTTCGAGGGCGTGGTGCAGTGGATCGAGCGCCGGCACACCGACACCGAGTCGGAGTGGTCGCGGGAGAAGTACGAGGGCTACATGCGCGACGTGCCCTGCGCGGCCTGCGGTGGCGCCCGGCTCAAGCCCGAGGTGCTGGCGGTCACCCTGGCCAGCAAGAGCATCGCCGAGGTCTGCAACCTCTCCGTGGGCGAGGCGGCCGAGCTGCTCGCCGGCATCGAGCTGACCGACCGGCAGAAGATGATCGCCGAGCGGGTGCTCAAGGAGATCAACGCCCGGCTGAAGTTCCTGCTCGACGTCGGTCTGGACTACCTCTCCCTGGACCGCCCCGCCGGCACCCTCTCCGGCGGCGAGGCGCAGCGCATCCGGCTCGCCACCCAGATCGGCTCCGGTCTGGTCGGCGTGCTCTACGTGCTCGACGAGCCCTCGATCGGCCTGCACCAGCGGGACAACCACCGGCTGATCGAGACCCTGCTGCGGCTGCGCGGCCTGGGCAACACGCTGATCGTGGTGGAGCACGACGAGGACACCATCCGGGTCGCCGACTGGATCGTCGACATCGGCCCGGGCGCCGGCGAGCACGGCGGCGAGATCGTGCACAGCGGCTCGGTGCCGGCGCTGCTGGAGAACCCGAAGTCGGTCACCGGGGCGTACCTGTCGGGGCGCAAGTCCATCCCGACGCCCCGGCAGCGCCGCCCGCAGACCCCGGAGCGGGAGCTGGTGGTGCACGGCGCGCGGGAGCACAACCTGCGCAACCTCACCGTCTCCTTCCCGCTCGGCCAGCTCATCGCGGTGACCGGGGTCAGCGGCTCGGGCAAGTCGACCCTGGTCAACGACATCCTCTACGCGGTACTGGCCAACCAGATCAACGGCGCCCGGCTGGTGCCGGGCCGGCACACCCGGGTCAGCGGCCTGGAGCACGTGGACAAGGTCGTCGGCGTCGACCAGTCGCCGATCGGCCGGACGCCGCGCTCCAACCCGGCCACCTACACCGGCGTCTGGGACCACGTCCGCAAGCTCTTCGCCGAGACCACCGAGGCCAAGGTCCGGGGGTACGGCCCAGGCCGGTTCTCGTTCAACGTCAAGGGTGGCCGCTGCGAGGCGTGCTCCGGCGACGGCACCATCAAGATCGAGATGAACTTCCTGCCGGACGTCTACGTCCCCTGCGAGGTCTGCAAGGGCGCCCGGTACAACCGGGAGACCCTGGAGGTGCACTACAAGGGCAAGACCGTCTCCGACGTGCTGGAGATGCCGATCGAGGAGGCGGCCGAGTTCTTCTCCGCCATCCCGGCCATCCACCGGCACCTCAAGACCCTGGTCGACGTCGGCCTGGGCTACGTCCGGCTCGGCCAGCCCGCGCCGACGCTCTCCGGCGGCGAGGCGCAGCGGGTCAAGCTCGCCTCCGAGCTGCAGAAGCGCTCCACCGGGCGGACGGTCTACGTGCTCGACGAGCCGACCACCGGCCTGCACTTCGAGGACATCCGCAAGCTGCTGATGGTGCTGGAGGGCCTGGTCGACAAGGGCAACACCGTGATCACCATCGAGCACAACCTCGACGTGATCAAGACGGCCGACTGGCTGATCGACATGGGCCCGGAGGGCGGCCACCGGGGCGGCACGGTGCTCGCCACCGGCACCCCGGAGGAGGTCGCCGAGGTGGCCGAGAGCCACACCGGCCAGTTCCTGCGCCAGGTGCTCAAGCTCGACGGCGAGGCCAAGGGTGCCAAGGCGGCCACCACCCGGGCGGCCAAGGCCAACGGCAGCGCCGCGAAGTCGCGTACCCGCAAGGTGCCGGCCGGGGCGCGCTGAGCGACGGTACGGCGGGCGGGTCGGGAAACCGGCCCGCCCGTTCGTGTCTTCGCCGGTCGCTGGGCGACCGGGTGAACCGTCGGGCACAGTGTTGCGTGTGCCACGGTGAGGCCGCGAGGTCGACGACCGGCGGCGGCAGTCGAGAGAGAGGCCGGAGATGAGTGACGACCAGGTGTTGACCGGACCCGGTACGCAGACGCGGCGGGCCCTGCTCGCGGGCGCCGGCGCGGTGGGGGCGTCGGTCCTCCTGACCGCCTGTGGGGGCGACGACTCCGGGGACGGGGCGACCCCCGCGCCGACCAGCGGTGGACCGGGCGCCACCGCCGGTGACGCGGAGGGCGGCGACCGGGAGGGCTCGTCCTCGCTGGCGACGACCAGCGACATCCCGGTCGGCGGGGGGCAGGTCTTCGCGGCCCAGGGCGTGGTGATCACTCAGCCGGTGGCGGGGCAGTTCAAGGGCTTCGACCCGATCTGCACCCACCAGAATTGCCCGGTGTCGAACGTCGACGGCGGCACCATCAACTGCACCTGCCACAACAGCAAGTTCTCCATCACCGACGGCTCGGTCAAGCAGGGCCCGGCGACCAAGCCCCTCGCCCCGAAGGCCCTCAAGGTCCAGGGCGACCAGATCAGCCTGGCCTGAGACCCCCTGACCCCGTACCCCCCCCGCCCTGGATCGAGGGGCGGGGGTGGGGCCGGCGCGGGTCCAGGGAGGGTGTCGGGGGTGCGGATTAGGCTTGACGGGTGGCTGACCCCTCGACCTACCGTCCCGCGCCCGGCACCATCCCGGAGTCACCGGGGGTCTACCGCTTCCGTGACGGCACCGGCCGGGTGATCTACGTCGGCAAGGCGAGGAGCCTGCGCAGCCGGCTCAACTCGTACTTCGCCGACCCGGTCAACCTGCACCAGCGCACCCGGCAGATGGTCTTCACCGCCGAGTCGGTGGACTGGATCACCGTCGCCACGGAGGTCGAGGCGCTCCAGCAGGAATACACCTGGATCAAGCAGTACGACCCCCGGTTCAACGTCCGCTACCGCGACGACAAGTCGTACCCGTACCTGGCGGTCACCCTCGACGAGGAGTACCCGCGCCTGCAGGTGATGCGCGGCGCCAAGCGCAAGGGGGTGCGCTACTTCGGGCCGTACTCGCACGCCTGGGCGATCCGCGAGACGCTCGACCTGCTGCTGCGCGTCTTCCCGGCGCGGACCTGCTCCTCCGGGGTGTTCAAGCGGGCCCGTCAGGTGGGCCGCCCCTGCCTGCTGGGCTACATCGGCAAGTGCTCCGCGCCCTGCGTCGGCAGCGTCTCCGCCGACGAGCACCGCGACATCGTCGACGGCTTCTGCGACTTCATGGCCGGGCGCACCGACACCATGGTCCGCCGGCTCGAACGGGAGATGACCGAGGCCAGCGAGCAGCTGGAGTTCGAGCGGGCCGCGCGGCTGCGCGACGACGTCGCCGCGCTGCGCCGGGCCATGGAGAAGCAGACCGTGGTGCTCGGCGACGGCACCGACGCCGACGTGGTGGCCTTCGCCGACGACCCGCTGGAAGCCGCCGTGCAGGTCTTCCACGTCCGGGACGGCCGGGTCCGCGGCCAGCGCGGCTGGGTGGTGGAGAAGACCGAGGAGCTGAGCACCGGCGACCTGGTGCACCACTTCTGCACCCAGGTCTACGGCGGCGAGCAGGGCGAGGCGGACGTCCCCCGCGAGATGCTGGTCCCCGAGCTGCCCGCCGACGCCGAGGCGCTGGCCGACTGGCTCTCCAGCCACCGGGGCAGCCGGGTGTCGCTGCGGGTGCCGCAGCGCGGTGACAAGCGTGCACTGCTGGAGACGGTCGAGCGCAACGCCAAGGACGCGCTGGCCCGGCACAAGCTGCGCCGCGCCGGCGACCTCACCACCCGCAGCAAGGCGCTCGACGAGCTCACCGACGCGCTCGGCATGCGGACGTCCCCGCTGCGCATCGAGTGCTTCGACGTCTCCCAGATCCAGGGCACCGACGTGGTGGCCAGCATGGTCGTCTTCGAGGACGGCCTGCCCCGCAAGAGCGAGTACCGCCGCTTCATCGTCCGGGGCGCCACCGACGACCTCTCCGCGATGTCCGAGGTGCTGCGCCGCCGCTTCGCCCGCTACCTCGACGCCCGGGCCGAGAGCGGCGAGATCGGCGAGGAGACCGCCTCCGACCCCGACCGTCCCGGCATCGACCCGACCACCGGCCGGCCGCGCCGGTTCGCGTACCCGCCGCAGCTGGTGGTGGTCGACGGCGGGGCGCCGCAGGTGGCGGCGGCCGCGCAGGCGCTGGCCGAGCTGGGCATCGACGACGTGGCGCTCTGCGGGCTGGCCAAGCGGCTGGAGGAGGTCTGGCTGCCCGACGACGAGTTCCCGGTCATCCTCCCGCGCACCTCCGAGGGGCTCTACCTGCTGCAACGGGTCCGCGACGAGGCGCACCGCTTCGCCATCACCTTCCACCGGCAACGCCGGTCGAAGCGGATGACCGAATCGGCGCTGGACAACGTCCCCGGTCTCGGGGAGGTACGCCGAAAGGCGCTGCTGCGGCACTTCGGTTCGCTCAAGCGGCTCTCCGCCGCGACGGTGGAGGAGATCACCGAGGTACCCGGGGTGGGGAAGCGGACCGCCGAGGCGATCCTCGCCGCGCTGGACGAGGGCACCAAGGCGGATCCGGGTCGCTGACCCTCCGTCAGCTTCCTGTCCGCCGCTCGTCGTCTGAGGCGCACCGTCCTGACTGCGTGGATGCCGGCTGGCGGCTTACGTGAGCCCGGCCGGCCCGGCGGGCGTGGCGGATGACCGGGTGCCCGCCGGCCTTCACCGGCGGGCCTGGCGCCCCGCACCGTGGCCGGGTCGATCTCTTCAGCGG